>NZ_CP149130.1:4242500-4377500 GCF_037811135.1 Aeromonas rivipollensis
AGACGCATGCTGATCTCAGCATTGGCCCCTGTCAGGTGGCAGATTACGTGCTCCGGGTTTACGATCTCGACTTCATCACCGTGAGTGATATCACCAGCGGTAACGGGGCCTGTTCCAGACTTGGTCAGGGACAGAGTTACCTCGTCCTTGCCTTCCAGCTTCACAGCGATACCTTTCAGGTTGAGCAGGATTTCAAGAATGTCTTCCTGTACACCTTCTTTGCTGCTGTACTCGTGCAGTACTCCATCGATCTCGACTTCAGTAACTGCACAACCGGGCATAGATGACAGCAAAATACGACGCAGGGCATTACCCAGCGTGTGACCAAAGCCACGCTCAAGCGGCTCGAGAGTCACTTTCGCGTGAGTCGGGCTAACTTGCTCGATGTCAACTAGCCGCGGTTTAAGAAAATCTGTTACAGAACCCAGCATTGTGTCCTCTCTTTAGAAGCTAGCTTTACTTGGAGTAAAGCTCGACGATCAGCTGTTCGTTAATGTCGGCAGACAGGTCGGAACGCTCTGGCAGGCGCTTGAAGGCACCTTCCATCTTAGCAGCGTCAACCTCTACCCAAGTCGGCTTCTCGCGCTGACCAGCAACTTCCAGGGAAGCTTTGATACGCGCTTGCTTCTTAGCCTTCTCGCGAACGCAGATCACGTCCTCAGGGGATACCTGGAAAGAAGGAACATTCACAACGCGGCCGTTTACCATGATGGCTTTGTGGCTCACCAGCTGACGAGACTCAGCACGAGTGGCGCCGAAGCCCATACGGTAGACGACGTTGTCCAGACGACCTTCCAGCAGCTGCAACAGGTTTTCACCGGTGTTACCCTTTTGACGGGCAGCGTCGCGGTAGTAGTTGCGGAACTGTTTTTCCAATACGCCGTAAATACGACGTACTTTTTGTTTCTCGCGCAGTTGCACGCCATAGTCGGACAGACGCGCTTTACGCGCACCGTGTTGACCAGGAACGGTGTCAATCTTGCACTTAGAATCAATCGCACGAACACCAGACTTCAGGAAGAGGTCGGTGCCCTCACGACGGCTAAGCTTAAGCTTAGGACCGATATATCTTGCCATCTTCTTTCTCCAACAATCCTAGACCAAGTAGCTACAGCGTTATACGCGGCGCTTCTTGGGAGGACGACAACCGTTGTGCGGGATCGGAGTCACATCAGTAATATTAGTGATGCGGAAACCAGCCGCGTTCAGAGCGCGGATGGAGGACTCACGACCGGGACCCGGACCTTTGACCATGACTTCCAGGTTCTTCACGCCGTATTCTTTGGCGATCTCACCAGCGCGCTCAGCAGCTACCTGGGCAGCAAACGGAGTGGACTTACGGGAACCACGGAAACCGGAACCACCAGAGGTAGCCCAAGACAGAGCGTTGCCCTGACGGTCAGTAATGGTCACGATTGTGTTGTTGAAAGATGCATGAACGTGCGCAATACCGTCGCTCACTTGCTTTTTAACGCGCTTGCGAGCACGAGTCGGAGTTTTAGCCATTTTCTACCTTCCCGTTACTTCTTGATAGCCTTGCGCGGACCCTTACGGGTACGAGCGTTGGTCTTGGTACGTTGACCACGAACAGGCAGGCTACGACGGTGACGCAAACCACGGTAGCAACCCAGATCCATCAATCGCTTGATGTTCATGGAAATCTGACGACGCAGGTCACCTTCAACGGTGAATTTACCTACTTGTTCACGCAGACTCTCGATCTGAGCTTCGTCCAGGTCTTTAATTTTCACATTCTCAGCGATACCGGCTGCGGCACAGATGGCCTTGGAGCGGGTACGACCGACGCCATAAATCGCAGTCAACGCAATGACTGCATGCTTATGGTCAGGAATGTTAATGCCAGCGATACGGGCCACTATTCACTCCTACATATAGTAGATAACGACCACCACAAAGCCCGTGAGCGGATACGTGGCGGTCAACCAATACACAACAAAAGTTGGCTGGCTATATTAGCCAGCACAACTATTTGTTGCAAGTACTAACCGTAAAAAATTAGCCTTGGCGCTGTTTATGCTTTGGCTCGCTGCAAATCACACGCACCACACCGTGACGCTTGATGATTTTGCAGTTACGGCAGATTGCCTTAACGGAAGCACGAACTTTCATTGCTTAACTCCGTAACTACGCCGACCTTTAGCGGCCGTAGCCCTTCAGGTTGGCCTTCCTCAGGACGTCGCCATATTGATGAGACATCATATGGGTCTGAACCTGAGCCATGAAGTCCATGATAACTACCACGATAATCAGCAGCGAAGTGCCACCGAAGTAGAACTGTACGTTCCAGGCAGTCATCAAGAACTGGGGTACCAGACAGATAAAGGTTATATAGAGCGCACCTGCCAATGTCAGGCGAGTCATAACCTTATCGATGTAACGTGCTGTCTGCTCGCCCGGGCGGATCCCCGGGATAAAGGCTCCACTCTTCTTCAAATTATCTGCTGTCTCGCGGGGGTTGAACACCAGCGCGGTATAGAAGAAGCAGAAGAAGATAATGGCTGCTGCATAGAGCATCTCATACAAGGGTTGACCCGGCTGCAGGACCATAGAGACCTGTTGCAGGATATCAGCCACCTTGCCCTCGCCCTGACCAAACCAAGAGGTAATGGTCCCTGGGAAGAGGATGATGCTGGATGCGAAAATCGCAGGAATCACACCGGCCATATTTACTTTCAACGGCAGATGTGTGCTTTGCGCGGCGAAAACCTGGCGGCCTTGTTGACGCTTGGCATAGTTAACGACGATACGACGCTGACCACGCTCCACGAACACCACAAAGTAAGTCACTGCGAAAACAATCAAGCCCAGCAACAACAACAGCAGGATGTGCAATTCCCCTTGACGTGCCTGTTCGGCCGTAGCGCCAATGGCATGAGGCAGACCAGCAACGATACCCGTGAAAATAATCAGCGAGATACCATTACCAATCCCACGCTCGGTAATCTGTTCACCCAACCACATCAAGAACATGGTACCGGTGACCAGACTCACAACGGCCGTGAAATAGAAGCCCAAACCCGGATGAGTCACGAGTCCCTGCATCATATTCGGCAGACCGGTTGCAATACCAATGGCCTGGAACGTTCCCAAAACCAGCGTGCCCCAACGGGTATATTGGCTAATCTTGCGACGGCCGGATTCACCTTCTTTCTTGAGTTCAGCAAGAGCAGGATGAACCACAGTCAGCAGCTGGATAATGATCGACGCCGAAATGTACGGCATGATCCCCAGCGCAAGAATAGAAGCACGCGAGAGTGCACCACCACTGAACATGTTGAACATCTCAATGATGGTGCCCTTCTGTTGTTGGAACAACTCGGCCAGTACGGCGGCGTCAATACCAGGAATCGGCACATAAGAGCCTGCGCGGAACACGATAATTGCCCCGAGAACGAAGAGCAGACGGCTCTTCAGTTCACTCAGACCACCTTGTGCTTTAACATCCAATCCTGGTTTCTTAGCCATTGTACTGATTATTCCTCGATTTTACCGCCAGCGGCCTCGATGGCTGCACGTGCACCTTTGGTGACGGACAGACCACGAACGGTCACAGCACGGTCAATGTTGCCAGACAGAACAACTTTAGCGAAAACGATGTTCTTGGTAACAACACCGGCTTGCTTCAGAGTGCTCAGATCGACCACATCACCTTCTACCAGGGCGATTTCGTTCAGGCGCACTTCGGCAGAAACCAAAGATTTGCGAGAGAAGAAACCGAACTTCGGCAGACGGATTTTCAAAGGCATCTGGCCACCCTCGAAACCGTTGCGGACTTTACCGCCACCGGAACGAGAAGTTTGACCTTTCACACCACGACCACCAGTCTTGCCCAGACCAGAACCGATACCACGGCCCGGACGGTGCTTAACACGCTTGGAACCAGCGGCCGGAGACAGAGTATTCAGACGCATGCTTAGCCCTCCACCTTAACCATGTAATAAACCTGGTTGATCATGCCGCGTACGCAGGGAGTATCTTCCAGCTCAACGGTGTGACCAATGCGACGCAGACCCAGACCACGCAGAGTCGCCTTGTGCTTTGGCAGACGGCCGATAGAGCTGCGAGTTTGAGTTACTTTTACAGTGTTAGCCATGTCGCATTACCCCAGAATTTCTTCAACGCGCAGACCACGCTTGGCAGCGATCTGTTCCGGTGATTGACCGTGAACCAGAGCGTCTACAGTTGCGCGAACAACGTTGATTGGGTTGGTGGAACCGTAGGTCTTAGCCAGCACGTTGTGGATACCGGCCACTTCCAGTACGGCACGCATAGCGCCGCCTGCAATGATACCAGTACCTTGTGAGGCCGGCTTCATGAACACGGTGGAACCGGAGTGAACACCGCGCACCGGGTGGTGCAGAGTGCCATTGTTCAGCTCAACCTTGTTCAGGTTACGCTTAGCCTGTTCCATTGCCTTTTGAATGGCAGCCGGAACTTCACGGGCCTTACCGTAACCGTAACCTACACGGCCGTTACCATCACCCACCACGGTCAACGCGGTGAAGGACATGATACGACCACCTTTAACAGTTTTCGAAACACGGTTTACTGCAATCAGCTTTTCTTGCAGTTCGCCGGCTTGAGATTCGACTTTAGCCATCTTCGACTCCTAGCTTAGAACTGAAGACCAGCGTCACGAGCAGCGGCAGCCAGAGCGGCTACACGACCGTGATACTTGAAACCGGAACGATCGAAAGATACGTTCTGAACGCCTTTGGCAATAGCACGCTCAGCGATTGCTTTACCTACAGCGGTAGCAGCATCTGCATTACCGGTGTATTTAATAGCTTCACTGATGGCTTTCTCTACTGTAGAAGCAGAGGCCAGAACTTCGGAACCGTTGGCTGCGATAACCTGCGCATAGATATGACGCGGGGTACGGTGAACAACCAGACGGGTAGCTCCCAGTTCCTGCATCTTTTTCCGAGCACGAGTAGCACGACGGAGACGAGCTGCTTTCTTGTCCATAGTGTTACCTTACTTCTTCTTAGCTTCTTTAGTACGCACTTGCTCGTTGGCATAGCGTACACCCTTGCCCTTGTAGGGCTCCGGAGCGCGGTAAGCACGGATATCGGCGGCGACTTGGCCAACCAGCTGCTTGTCCACACCACGCAGAATGATCTCTGTGGCGGACGGACATTCAGCGGTGACACCAGCCGGCAGCGCATGCTCAACCGGGTGAGAGAAGCCCAGAGCCAGCGCGACAGCATTGCCCTTGATGGAGGCTTTGTAGCCTACACCAACCAGCTGCAGCTTGCGCTCGAAGCCTTGGGTAACACCGATTACCATGTTGTTAGCCAATGCACGTGCAGTACCGGCCTGAGCGTCAGCACCAGCGATGCCGTCGCGCGGGGCGAACTTCAGTACATTGTCTTCTTTGGTCACTTCTACACCGGCGTGGATGGAACGAACCAGAGAACCTTTACCACCTTTGATGGACAGTTCCTGACCGTTCAGAGTCACCTCTACGCCAGCAGGAATAGTGACGGGTGCCTTAGCAACGCGAGACATTTCCGACCTCCTATTAAGCGACGTAGCAGATGATCTCACCACCCATGCTTGCCTTGCGGGCAGCACGGTCGGTCATCACACCTTTAGACGTGGACACGATAGCAACACCGAGACCGCCCATGACTTTCGGCAGATCAGTAGTGCGCTTGTAAATACGCAGGCCGGGACGGCTCACGCGTTGGATCAGTTCTACAACCGGCTTGCCCTGGAAATATTTCAGTTCAATTTCCAGTTCCGGCTTCACATCACCTGCTACGGAGTAGCCAGCGATGTAACCTTCTTCCTTCAGCACTTTGGCAATAGCCACTTTCAGCTTGGAAGAAGGCATGGAAACCGCAACTTTGCTCGCCGCCTGACCGTTACGGATGCGGGTCAGCATATCCGCGATCGGATCTTGCATGCTCATAGTCTAACTCCCGAGATTCTTACCAAGAGGCCTTTTTGAGGCCCGGAATTTCGCCCTTCATGGCATGCTCACGCACCTTGATGCGAGAGAGGCCAAACTTCCGCAGGAAACCGTGCGGACGACCAGTGATGTTGCAACGGTTACGCTGGCGGGACGGACTGGAATCACGGGGCAGCTGTTGCAGTTGCAAGACAGCATCCCAACGCGCTTCTTCAGAAGCGTTCATATCAACGATGATAGCTTTCAGCTCGGTACGCTTGGTCGCGAACTTGGCTGCCAGCTTCGCACGCTTTGCTTCACGTGCTTTCATGGATGTTTTAGCCATAACCCTAACCTTACTTGCGGAATGGGAAGTTAAAGGCAGCCAGCAGAGCACGGCCTTCTTCGTCGGTATTCGCGGAAGTGGTGATGGTGATATCCAGACCACGGACGCGATCGACCTTGTCATAGTCGATTTCCGGGAAGATGATTTGCTCACGCACGCCCATGGAGTAGTTACCACGGCCATCAAACGCCTTGGCGTTCAGACCACGGAAGTCACGGATACGCGGTACGGAGATGCAAATCAGCCGTTCCAGGAACTCCCACATACGCTCGCCACGCAGGGTTACTTTACAACCTATCGGGTAGCCTTCACGAATCTTGAAGCCCGCAACAGATTTGCGTGCTTTGGTGATCAGCGGCTTCTGACCGGAAATGGCAGCCATATCGGCAGCAGCATTTTCCAGCAACTTCTTGTCAGAGATCGCTTCACCAACACCCATGTTCAGGGTGATTTTCTCGATCCGAGGGACTTGCATGATAGTCTTGTAACCGAACTGCTTGGACAGTTCATTTACTACATCGGATTTGTAGTAATCATGCAGTTTCGCCATCGTTAAACTCCAATTACTTCACAAGTTCGCCGGTGGATTTGAAGAAACGGACTTTCTTGCCGTCTTCAATCCGGAAACCAACGCGGTCAGCCTTGCCAGTGGCAGAGTTGAACAGCGCGATGTTAGATACATCGATGGGGGCTTCTTTGGTGACGATACCGCCAGCCTGACCCAATGCGGGTACCGGCTTCTGGTGTTTCTTCACCTGGTTGATGCCTTCCACGATTACCTTACCTTTTGCAATCAGGACTTGAGTGACTTTGCCACGCTTGCCCTTGTCTTTGCCGGTAAGAACAATTACTTCGTCTTCGCGACGGATTTTAGCTGCCATCGTTCGACTCCTTACAGTACTTCGGGTGCCAGGGACACAATCTTCATGAACTTCTCATTACGGAGTTCACGGGTCACCGGGCCAAAAATACGAGTACCGATTGGCTGTTGGTTGTTGTTAAGCAACACAGCCGCATTGTTGTCGAAACGGATGACAGAGCCGTCCGGACGACGAACGCCTTTACGGGTGCGTACGACCACCGCGTTATACACATCACCTTTCTTCACTTTACCGCGAGGAATAGCTTCCTTGATGGAAACCTTGATGATGTCGCCGATGCCGGCATAACGGCGGTGCGAACCACCCAGAACCTTAATACACATTACACTGCGAGCGCCGGAGTTGTCGGCAACACCCAGCATACTTTGCATCTGGATCATCTTAGTGCTCCGCTTTGTTTACTTCTTATCCCTAATGGGATCTGGCTGCCTTCAAAAGGCGCGAAACTATAACACAGGTATTTTTGAAAAGGTAGCCTAAAAAACAAACGGCCCCGATGGGGGGCCGTTTGGGCTAAAAAGTACCGAATTAGGCCTTTTCTACGACAGCAACCAGGGTCCAGGACTTGGTCTTGGACAGCGGGCGGCATTCGCGGATTTCCACGAGATCGCCAGCTTTACACTCGTTGTTCTCGTCATGTACGTGCAGCTTGGTAGTGCGCTTGATGATCTTACCGTAGATCGGGTGCTTTACCTTGCGCTCGATAGCGACGGTGATGGACTTGTCCATCTTGTCGCTAATTACACGACCTTGCAGAGTACGGATCTTGTCAGTCATTACGCACCTGCCTTCTCAGTCAGTACAGTCTTGATACGTGCGACGTCACGACGCACTTGTTTCAGAGTGTGAGTCTGAGCCAGTTGGCCGGTGGAAGCTTGCATGCGCATGTTGAATTGCTCACGCAGCAGACCCAGCAGCTCCTGGTTCAGTTCTTCGACGCTCTTTTGACGCAGATCTTGGGCTTTCATCACATCACCGTCTTAATTACGAAAGTGGTCTGAACGGACAGCTTAGCTGCGGCCAGGGCAAACGCTTCACGCGCCAGAGCCTCAGGTACACCATCCATCTCGTACAGAACCTTGCCAGGCTGGATCGGGCAGACCCAATATTCCACGTTGCCCTTACCTTTACCCATACGAACTTCGAGGGGCTTTTCGGTGATGGGCTTGTCCGGGAACACACGGATCCAGATCTTACCTTGACGCTTTACGTGACGGGTCATGGCACGACGGGCTGCTTCGATTTGACGAGCAGTCAGTTGACCACGAGATGTCGCCTTCAGGCCAAAGGTACCGAAGGATACTTCGTTACCAGAGTTGGCCAGACCGCGGTTACGACCCTTATGGGTCTTGCGGAATTTAGTACGCTTAGGTTGCAACATTTACCGAATCTCCTTACTTAGCAGCGCGGCGCTTGTTGTCACGCTTGGGCTTTGCAGGAGCTTGCTCTTGAGCAGCGGCAGCGTTAACAGCAGCCAGACCGCCCAGAACTTCGCCCTTGAAGATCCAAACTTTGACGCCGATCACACCGTAAGTGGTGTGGGCTTCAGAAGTTGCGTAGTCGATGTCGGCACGCAGGGTGTGCAAAGGCACACGACCTTCACGGTACCATTCGGTACGCGCGATTTCAGCGCCGCCCAGACGACCGGACACTTCTACTTTGATGCCCTTGGCACCCAGGCGCATGGCGTTCTGTACGGCGCGCTTCATAGCGCGACGGAACATTACGCGACGTTCCAGCTGAGAAGTGATGCTGTCGGCAACGAGTTTGCCATCCAGCTCCGGCTTGCGGACTTCGGAAATGTTGATCTGAGCAGGCACGCCAGCAATAGCGGCTACGGCTTTGCGCAGTTTCTCAACGTCTTCGCCTTTCTTGCCGATCACGACACCCGGACGAGCGGTGTGAATGGTCACACGGATGCTCTTGGCCGGACGCTCGATGGTGATCTTGGACAAGGAAGCGTTTTTCAGCTCCTTGGTCAGGAACTGGCGTACTTGGAAATCGCTGTACAGGTTGTCAGCGAAGTCTTTGGTGTTCGCGAACCAGGTAGAATTCCAAGGCTTGGTAATACCCAGGCGAATGCCATTAGGATGTACTTTCTGACCCATTGCTTATCTCCCAGCCTTAGCGTCGGATACCACTACAGTGATGTGAGCGGTACGCTTGAGGATACGATCCGCGCGACCTTTGGCACGCGGGCGGATGCGCTTCATGGAGGGACCTTCGTCTACCATGATGGTGGCAACACGCAGGGCGTCGATGTCGGCGCCTTCGTTGTGCTCAGCGTTTGCAATGGCAGATTCCAGCACTTTCTTCACCAGAACCGCAGCCTTTTTCGGGCTGAAGGTCAGGATGTTCAGAGCCTTGTCTACGGACAGACCACGTACTTGATCGGCTACCAGACGAGCTTTCTGGGCAGAAGTACGGGCATAACGGTGTTTAGCGATAGCTTCCATCATTTATCCCTTAGCGCTTCTTAGCCTTCTTATCAGCAGCATGGCCGCGATAAGTACGAGTCGGTGCGAATTCACCCAGTTTGTGACCGATCATTTCTTCGGTAACGAAAACCGGAACGTGCTGACGACCATTATGGACAGCGATGGTCAAACCGATCATGTTCGGGATGATCATTGAACGACGGGACCAGGTCTTAACCGGCTTTTTATCCCCGCTTTCCACCGCTTTCTCTACCTTCTTCAGCAAGTGCAGGTCAATAAATGGACCCTTCTTGAGAGAACGTGGCATGGTGATTCCTCTATGTTAACAATTACTTGTTACGACGACGTACGATGTACTTGTCGGTACGCTTGTTCTTACGGGTCTTGAAGCCCTTAGCCTTCTGGCCCCATGGGGACACAGGCTGCATGCCCTTGTTACGACCCTCACCACCACCGTGCGGGTGATCAACCGGGTTCATCGCCATACCGCGAACGGTCGGACGAATACCACGCCAGCGGTTTGCACCGGCTTTACCCAGTTGACGCAGCATGTGCTCGGAGTTACCCACTTCACCAATGGTGGCGCGGCACTCGGCCAGAACTTTACGTACTTCGCCGGAACGCAGACGCAGAGTTACATAGTTACCTTCACGAGCCAGAATCTGGATGAAAGTACCAGCGGAACGAGCCAGCTGTGCACCTTTACCAGGTTTCATTTCTACGGCGTGAACGGTAGAACCAACCGGGATGTTACGCATCGGCAGGGAGTTACCTACCTTGATCGCAGCATCAGCACCAGAAGCGATAGCATCACCTGCTTTCAGGCCTTTCGGAGCCAGGATGTAACGACGCTCACCGTCTGCATACAGCACCAGGGCGATGTTTGCGGTACGGTTAGGATCGTATTCCAGACGCTCTACTTTGGCCGGAATGCCGTCTTTGTCGCGTTTGAAGTCGACGATACGGTAGTGTTGCTTGTGACCACCACCGATATGACGGGTAGTGATACGGCCGTTGTTGTTACGACCACCGGACTTGCTTTTGCTGTCCAGCAGAGCGGCGAAGGGCTTGCCCTTGTACAGCTCTTGGTTGACGATCTTGACGACGTGGCGGCGGCCCGGAGAAGTAGGCTTGCACTTAACGATTGCCATTTTTGAGAACTCCTCTTACTCGGCTGCGCCCATGAAGTCGATGTCCTGACCAGCTTTCAGGGTCACATAAGCCTTTTTCCAATCGGAACGACGGCCTACACGCGCACCTGAGCGCTTGGTCTTACCCTTCATGTTCAGGGTACGGACGGTCTCAACTTCGACCTCGAACAGTTTCGCAACTGCAGCTTTGACTTCCGCCTTGGTGGCATCAACAGCAACTTTGAACACGATAGTGTTCTGCTTTTCTGCGACCATGGTGCTCTTTTCAGAGATGTGCGGAGCCTTCAGAACTTTCAACAGACGTTCTTCGCGGATCATGCCAGCATCTCCTCGATTTGCTTAACTGCGTCAGCAGTCATCAGAATCTTGTCGAAAGCGATCAGGCTGACCGGGTCGATACCGGCAACATCACGCACGTCGACCTTGTACAGGTTGCGAGCAGCCAGGAACAGGTTCTCATCGACTTCAGCAGTCACGATCAGAACGTCAGTCAGTTCCATCTCTTTCAGCTTGGCGATCAGTTCTTTGGTCTTCGGCGCTTCGATGCCGAATTTCTCGACAACGATCAGGCGCTCTTGACGTACCAGCTCGGACAGGATGCTACGGATAGCGCCGCGGTACATCTTCTTGTTTACTTTCTGGCTGTGATCTTGCGGCTTAGCAGCAAAGGTCACACCACCGGAACGCCAGATGGGCGAACGGATGGAGCCAGCACGGGCACGACCAGTACCCTTCTGACGCCACGGCTTTTTGCCGCCACCAGACACTTCAGAGCGAGTCAGCTGCGCACGAGTACCCTGACGGGCACCAGCGGCATATGCAACGACGACCTGGTGAACCAGAGCTTCGTTGAATTCGCGCCCGAAGGTAGTCTCGGAAACTTCAAGAGCGCTCTTGGCGTCTTTCATTACCAATTCCATTACTATCTCCTCAGACGTTACGCTTTGACGGCAGGTTTGACGATCACGTTGCCGTTGGTTGCACCCGGTACTGCGCCTTTGATGAGCAGCAGGTTGCGTTCAGCGTCAACACGAACCAGTTCCAGGTTCTGAGTCGTTACACGCTCAGCACCCATGTGACCAGCCATCTTTTTGCCCTTGAATACACGGCCCGGGGTCTGGTTTTGACCGATGGAGCCAGGTACACGGTGGGACAGGGAGTTACCGTGGGTCATATCCTGGGTGCGGAAGTTGTGGCGCTTTACAGTGCCCGCAAAACCTTTACCCTTGGATGTGCCGGTAACGTCAACCATCTTAACGTCAGCGAGAAGATCTACTTTCAGCTCGCTACCAACAGTGAAAGTTTCACCGTTGTTCAGGCGGAATTCCCACAGACCGCGACCGGCTTCTACACCAGCTTTGGCGAAGTGGCCAGCTTCCGGCTTGGTCACACGGCTGGCTTTCTTGGCGCCAGTGGTAACCTGAATAGCGTTGTAGCCGTCGGTTTCTACAGATTTGACCTGAGTTACACGGTTAGCTTCAACTTCGATAACAGTCACCGGGATAGAAACGCCATCTTCAGTGAAGATGCGAGTCATACCCACTTTGCGACCTACAAGACCGATTGTCATTGTTATCAACCTCTTTCCGTAATTAACCCAGGCTGATCTGGACGTCTACACCAGCTGCCAGATCCAGACGCATCAGGGCGTCTACGGTCTTGTCAGTCGGCTCAACGATGTCTACCAGACGCTTGTGAGTGCGGATCTCGTACTGATCACGCGCATCTTTGTTGACGTGCGGGGAGATCAGGACGGTGAAGCGCTCTTTGCGAGTCGGCAGCGGAATAGGACCGCGAACCTGCGCGCCGGTGCGCTTTGCAGTTTCAACGATTTCCGCAGTGGATTGATCGATCAGGCGATGATCAAAAGCCTTCAGGCGGATACGGATTCTTTGGTTCTGCATTGACAGAGCTCCAATAGATAAAAGAACATAAATCAACACCGCCCGACCGAGATTACTCCCGCCAGAGGTGTGATTTTTCACGTTTCCCCCCATATCGGGAGGACTGTATGGCTGGCGACTCGTAAACGGGAAGCTCAGCAAGCAGACATATCGTCTGGCATGCCTCATGGGCAAGCGGAGGGGATTATACGGATTTTTTCAATTCGCGCAAGAGAAGGCGGACAGATTGTGCGCAATTTTGTGTGACGGATGGATCTTGCCGGCGATAGCTCCCCTGGCCGCCACAAAGCGGTAACGACAATGTTGCAAACAGGCTGATAGACTGCCCCCTTGCCCCAGTCAGCGGAACGACCCCGATGCTCAAGAATCAGAAGAAAGCCTATCAATACGGACTCTGCGCCGTCGCCCTCTGGTCGACGGTCGCCACCGCCTTCAAGATATCCCTCGCCTACTTCGAGCCGGTGCAGTTGCTGCTGGTCGCCGCCATCACCTCGACTCTGACCCTGGGGTCCATCGTGGCGATCCAGGGCAAGCTGCCCCTGCTGCTGAGCTATCTCAGGGCCCGCCCCTTCTACTATCTGGCGCTGGGGGTGTTGAACCCCTTCCTCTATTACCTATTGCTTTTCAAGGCCTATGATCTGCTGCCGGCCCAGCAGGCCCAGACCCTCAACTACACCTGGGCCATCACCTTGAGCTTGCTGGCCGTCCCCTTCCTCGGCCAGAAGCTCCGCCGCCGTGACGGAGTGGCCATAGTGCTTGGCTACTTCGGCGCTCTGGTGATCGCCACCAGGGGGGATGTGTTCGGCCTGCAGTTTGACAGCCCGCTCGGGGTGACGCTGGCCCTGGTCTCGACCCTCATCTGGGCGGGCTACTGGATCCTCAACACCCGCAACCAGGGGAATCCCATCGTCAGCCTGTTGCTCGGCTTCCTCATCAGCCTGCCTTTCATCGTGGTGGCGACCTGGCTGCTCGCCGGCTTTGCCATGACCGCCTGGCAGGGCTGGCTCGGTGCCATCTATGTGGGACTGTTCGAGATGGGCTTCGGCTTCGTGTTATGGCTGATGGCCCTGCGCCACGCCACCAACACGGCCCCCATCAGCAACCTCATCTTCATCTCCCCCTTCGCCTCCCTGGTGCTGCTCAACCTGCTGATCGGCGAAGCCATTCATCCCGCCACTCCCATAGGGTTGGCGCTGATCGTCGCCGCCCTGCTGATCCAGCAACTCAAATACGGCAGGTGCTACCGCAAGACGGCCGAGCCACAAGCCTGACAATGCAGAAGGGCGCATCCACAGATGCGCCCTTCGTTCAATCCATCCACTCCAGCGGCTGGTGCTTGGGTAACCGGATCTCCACCAGCAAGCCCCCCAGATCAGAGCGGCCCAGCCGGATGGTGCCGTGGTGCTGGGACACTATCTTGGCGACTATGGCCAGCCCCAGGCCACTGCCACCGCCGGTGCGCGCCAGATTGCCCTGGGTAAAGGGCTTGAGCACCCGGGAGTAGTCCTGCTCCGCAATCCCGGGGCCATTGTCGGAGAGCCGCAACCTGACCCAGTGACCATCGTCCTTCAGCTCGGCCTGCAACCGGGTCGCGCCGTAGCGCAGCGCATTGCCCGAGAGGTTGTTGAGGATGCGGCGAATGCTGATGGGATGGCAGGCCACTCGCACCGCCTGCTCCGGCAGGAGCAGCTCCACCTCCAGCCCCTGATCGGTCTGCATCAGCAGCGCATCGTGGATGAGCTGGGTCAGGTCGATCGGATGGGCATCCAGCCCCTCGTTCGGGCGTATGTAGTCGATGAACTGATCTATGATGCCGTTGGACTCGTCGATGTCCGCATTGATGCTCTCCTTGAGGTACTCATCCCCGGAGGACATCATCTCGGTCGCCAGCCGGATGCGGGTCAGGGGCGTGCGCAGATCATGGGAGACCCCGGCCATCATCAGGTTACGCTCTTCGATGAGGCCCTTGATGGAGTGCGACATGTGGTTGAAGGTGCGAGTCAGGCGACGTACCTCCCGCGAGCCGTGCTCCCCCAGGGCATCGGGGAACTGGCCCCGCGCCACGGCCACGGCCCCCGCCTCCAGATCTTCCAGCGGTCGCACCAGCTGGCGGGCAAAGCGCCAAGCCGCAAACAGGGTCACCACCAGCAGCACGCTCATGTAGATGATGAGAGGCTCGATGTCGTCATCCTCGATCTCGGTCAGGGGGATGCGCACCCACATCTGGCTGGCCTGGGGCGGCTGGATCCAGATGATGTAGTGGTCCTGGATCTCGACCCTGACCCTGGTTTCCCCCTTCAGCTCCCGGCTGATGTTCTCCTCCAGATAGGGGTAGGGCTTGGACTCCTTGAGTCCGTGCTGCTCCGCCTCGCTCTGGGTGTAGATGTCGCTGCCCGTGGTCACATAGACCAGCGCCTCGGCATCCTCGCTCAGCGCCAGCTGGTTGCTGTCGGCAGGGAAGATGAGCTTGACCTGATTGGCCAGCAGGTGGCTGATCTGCTTGACGGTGGGCGCCAGCAGATAGTTGTAGAAGGTGGCGTAGGAGACCACCTGATAGACCACCAGCACGGCGGCCAGGAACCAGAGCATGCGGGAGAACATGCTGCCCACTTTTTTCATTCCCCGTCACCGTCCGGCACGAAGACATAGCCCAGGCCCCACACCGTCTGCAGGTAACGGGGCTGGGCCGGGTCCTGCTCCAGCAGGCGGCGCAGGCGGGAGACCTGCACATCTATGCTGCGCTCTGTGGCTGTGTATTCCCGGCCCCGGGCCAGGTTCATCAGCTTGTCCCGGGAGAGCGGCTCGCGAGGGTGGCTCACCAATACCTTGAGGACGGCAAACTCGCCGCTGGTCAGGGCAACCGGGTCTCCGTCACGGCTCAGCTCGCGGGTCGCCAGGTTGAGTTGATAGGCGCCAAAGCTCACCATCTTCTCGGCGGTAGAAGGTGCGCCGGGCAGCTCGACGGTATGGCGGCGCAACACGGCGCGGATCCGGGCCAGCAACTCACGGGGATTGAACGGCTTGGGCAGATAGTCATCCGCCCCCATCTCCAGACCGACGATGCGATCCACTTCGTCCCCCTTGGCGGTGAGCATCAGCACCGGGATCTGGTTGCCCGCCTCTCGCAGGCGGCGGCAGATGGAGAGTCCGTCCTCCCCCGGCAGCATCAGGTCGAGTACCATCAGGCTGAAGTTCTCGCGGGTCAGCAGGCGATCAGCCTGCTCTCCATTGGCAACGCCCCGCACCACAAATCCCTGTTCGGTGAGGTAACGCTCCAGCAGGGAGCGTAGTTTCAGGTCGTCGTCGACCACCAGGACCTTGTATTGCTGACTCATTGCCGCCTCTCCTCTCTGTCTCCTCCCAATACTAGGGCCCGCTCTGGCAACCACAAAGCATAAATATGTTACCGGTTATTACCCTTGGCCGGGGGAAAGCAGAGATGGAACGACGCCAAACGGAGCTCTTGTCATGCATTTCTGCTCGACACTCGGACGCCAATGGCTAAGATCCCGAGCAAGACGACGCAACCCACCATGCAGGCAGCAGGGACTGATAAGCCCATGAAAACCAAACTCATCACCCGTGAAGGCTACAACCAGCTCCGGCAGGAACACGACACCCTGTGGCGCGAGGAGAGACCCGAGGTCACCAAGAAGGTAGCCTGGGCGGCGAGCCTCGGGGATCGCAGCGAGAACGCCGACTACCAATACAACAAGAAGCGGCTGCGGGAGATAGACCGCCGGGTCCGCTACCTGCGCAAGTGTCTGGAGGAGCTGACCATAGTCGATTACTCCCCCTCCCAGGAGGGCAAGGTGTTTTTCGGTGCCTGGGTCGAGGTGGAGAGTGAAGAGGGAGAGACCAAGCGCTTTCGCATCGTCGGCTATGACGAGATCTTCGGTCGCAAGGATTACATCTCCATCGACTCCCCCATGGCCCGCGCCCTGCTCAAGAAAGAGGTCGGCGACGAGGCCATAGTGCGCACGCCAGTGGGTGACGCCTGCTGGTATGTCAACGACATCAACTACCCCAAGTGACCCTGCCGGGGGAAAAAGGGCCCACCTGCCCCCGCGGGGTCAGGCTGGCGCCCTTGCCCGGGGTGGCATCCCCGGCGTCGACCTCATATAGTGCTCACACCCGGCGCCGCAAGGCGCACACCGGCCCGCGCTGCAGTGGCTTGGCTGGTACCTTGAGTACCCGCCAAGGCAGACCCCCTGCACGGCGACATAGCCCCGCGCGGGCCTGTTGACCAGGACCCGACCACAGAGACCCCAGATGCACAGCCATGTAATTGAGAGACAGATTGCCGGTGAGCTGAATGCCCGCCCGGAGCAGGTGCAGGCCGCAGTGCGCCTGCTGGATGAAGGCTCGACCGTGCCCTTTATCGCCCGTTACCGTAAAGAGGTGACCGGCGGTCTGGACGACAGCCAACTACGTACTCTGGAGAGCCGCCTAGGCTATCTGCGTGAACTGGAAGATCGCCGCCAGGTGATCATTCGCTCCATCGAGGAACAGGGCAAGCTGACCCCCGAGCTGGCGCGCGAGCTGAACGGTGCCGACAGCAAGACCCGGCTCGAAGATCTCTATCTCCCCTACAAGCCCAAACGTCGCACCAAGGGGCAGATGGCCATAGAAGCGGGGCTGGAGCCGCTGGCCAATCTTCTGCTCACCGACCCCATGCAGGATCCCGAGCAGGCGGCAGTCCGCTTCCTCAATGCCGAGCAGGGAATAAACGACAGCAAGGCCGCCCTCGATGGCGCCCGTTATATCCTGATGGAGCGCTTCGCCGAACAGGCCGATCTGCTGGAGAAGCTGCGGGACTATCTGTGGCAGAACGCCACCCTGCGCGCCCGCGTGGTGGCAGGCAAGGAGCAGGAAGGGGCCAAGTTCAAGGACTACTTCGAGCACGACGAGCCCCTGCACAAGGCCCCCTCCCACCGGGTGCTGGCCATGCTGCGCGGCCGCAACGAGGGGATCCTCAACCTGGCGCTGGTCACCGGTGACGATGAGAGTGCCAGCCCCTGCGAAGGGATCATCGCCCATCACCTCAAGCTCAATCTGCAGAGCCGCCCGGCTGACAAGTGGCTGCAAGGGGTGGTGAGCTGGACCTGGAAGATCAAGCTGTCGCTTCAGATGGAGACCGAGCTGATCGGCCGCATCCGCGAGTCGGCAGAGGACGAGGCAATCAAGGTGTTCGCCATGAACCTCAAGGATCTGCTGATGGCGGCGCCGGCCGGCATGCGTTGCACCATGGGGCTGGATCCGGGCATCCGCACCGGGGTCAAGGTAGCCGTGGTGGATGCCACCGGCAAGCTGGTCGATCACGCCACCATCTATCCGTTCGAACCCAAGCGCCAGGTTGATCAGAGCCTCAAGACCCTGAGCGAGCTGTGCCAGAAGCACAAGGTCGAGCTCATCAGCATCGGCAACGGCACCGCCTCCCGGGAGACCGACCGCCTGGTGAGCGACCTGTTCGAGCGCTACCCCGCCGCCAAGGCGCAGAAGATAGTTGTGAGCGAAGCGGGGGCCTCGGTCTACTCCGCCTCCGAGCTCGCCTCTCAGGAGTTCCCGGATCTCGATGTCTCCATTCGTGGTGCCGCCTCCATCGCCCGTCGCCTTCAGGACCCCTTGGCCGAGCTAGTCAAGATCGATCCCAAGAGCATCGGTGTGGGCCAATACCAGCACGACGTTGGCCAGAGCCAGCTGGCGCGCCGACTGGATGCCGTGGTCGAGGACTGCGTGAACGCGGTCGGCGTGGATGTGAATACCGCTTCGGTCGCCCTGCTCAACCGGGTTTCCGGCCTCTCCCAGACCCTGGCCCAGAACATCGTCGCCTATCGGGATGAAAACGGCGCCTTCAAGAGCCGCCAGCAGCTGCTGAAGGTGAGCCGACTCGGTCCCAAGGCGTTCGAGCAGTGCGCCGGCTTCCTGCGCATTCGCGGGGGCAGCAATCCGCTGGACGGTTCGGCGGTGCACCCGGAGTCCTATCCAGTGGTGGAGCGGATCCTCGCCCAGCTGGAACAGACCGTGGACAGCCTGCTCGGCAACAGCAGCCTGCTGCGCAGCCTGAAACCGGCCGACTACACGGACGAGCAATTCGGCGTCCCCACCGTCACCGACATCATCGGCGAGCTGGACAAGCCGGGCCGGGACCCACGCCCCGAGTTCAAGACCGCCACCTTCAGGGACGGGGTGGAGAAGATAAGCGACCTGGTGCCCGAGATGGTGCTGGAAGGTGTGGTCACCAACGTCACCAACTTCGGCGCCTTCGTCGACATCGGCGTCCATCAGGATGGGCTGGTGCACATCTCCTCCCTGACCGATCGCTTCGTCAAGGATCCCCGCGAGGTGGTCAAGGCGGGGGACATAGTGCGAGTCAAGGTGCTGGAAGTGGACGCCCCGCGCAAGCGGATCAGCCTGACCATGCGCCTCGACGAGAAAGCGGGACAACCCGCCCGCAAGCAGGCGGAATCCCGCCCATCGGGTGCAGGCAACGCCAGGCCCAGGCAGGAAGCGAAACAGGGCGCCCCTGCCGGGGGTGCCATGGGCAACGCCTTCGCCGCCGCCCTCTCCAAGATGAAGAAGTGATTGCCCTGAAATGACAAAAGCCCCGCTAGGGGCTTTTTTTCATCTGTTCGAAACGCCTGCGCCAACCCTGGCTCGCTCAGATGTCCTGGCTGAAGGTCTGACGAGGGGCGGGCCTGACGGCCTGCTGGTAGTGCTGGGCTATCACCTGATTGCGCCTGTCCATATAGGCGCCGAGCGGCCCGATTGAAGCGCCTCTGACCTCCATCAGCTCCTTGCGGGCCTGGGCCTCTTTGGCGGTGGCGGCGCGGGCCACGCTCAGATCCTGTGACGAGGGTTCTGCCGGTGCCAGGGCGGCGGCACGCACCTGCTGCATCTTGGCGAGAGTGGCAGCCGGGTCGCCCGGGATGGCGCCGATGTCGATGGCCACCTCACCCCCGGTGGCGTAACGCTTGCCATCCGGCCCCTGGGAAAACTGGTAGCTGGGGCTGCCCGCATGCTCGCCGCCTGCCGTCTGGTGCGCCTGCTCGTGCTTGCGTACCTCGAGATCCCGCTCAACCAGCGCGGCCAGCTGGCGCTGCTGCCTCTGTTGCTCCTGCTGTTCGGGATCCTGCTGCTGCCGGCGCTGGCTCTCCTCCCCGGTTGCCTCGACAAAACGATGTGCCACCGTCGCAGGGGCAGCCTGACCACTCTCTTTCGTCGAGGGCGCGGATGCAGCGGGATTGGCCTGGGCGGCCCGGGATCTCTCTTTCTGGGAACCAACGCCGGACTCGGCATTGGACGCCTCGCTCTGGCGGCTGGGGGGAACCAGCTCAGCACGGCGGTTGTCAGTCTGCGCCGATTCAGTCTGCGGTTGCAGCTGATTGGGGATCAGGGGCGGCAGGCTGACGTTGATGTTCATCTCACACCCTGATGTCGATCAGGGTGCCCAGCATGTCGCTGGCGGTCTGGATCACCTTGGCGGAGGCGCCGGCATGCAGCTCGGCCACCTTGAGATTGACCAGCTCGTCCGTCACCTGTACCTGGTCGCCCGCCGGGGTGTTGAGGCGGGCGAGCTGCCCGGATGCCTGACCGGCCAGTTGCTCGGCCCGCTGGAATCCCTGTACGCCCGTGGTCATGGCAGAATCGATACGCATCGGCTCACTCCTTTCATGGTTGGCTAATTATCCACCACCTAGAGGCGTTATTGAAGCATGTCGCTCAAGGATCAGCCAATGAACTGTCGCAACAGGGTGATGAAAGGCTCTGGATGGGAGATGAAGGGGGCGTGGGAGGCCTTCTCCAGCACCAGGCTGCGGCTCGCAGGATAGCGCTCGTCCAGCAGCGGTATGGCCGCCTTGGGCACCAGGGAATCCAGCCTGCCATAGATGCGCAGCCAGGGCAGATCCAGGCCGACCAGCGCATCCCGCAGATCCACGTCGGCCAGCAGGCCGAGCCCCGCCTCCAGCGCGGCAAGCTGGGGGGCCGGACGCTCCGCCAGCCAGTGGCGCAACTGGCGAATGTCGTTTCTGGCATGCTCGCTGCCCATGGCCTGGATCGCCAGGAAGCGCTCTATGGTCTGCATGAAGTCCCCCGCCAGCATCTGGTTGAACCCCGCCAGTACCTTGGGGGCTATGCCGGGCCAGTCTTCACGGGCCATGAAGCAGGGGGAGCTGGCGACAGTAATGAGGGAGTGGAGGCGCTCGGGCCGGGTCAGGGCCAGCTGGCTCGCCACCAGACCGCCGAGAGACCAGCCTAGCAGATGGCATTTCTCCGGCAGGACTGCGGCAACCTGCTCCGCCAGCCAGGGCAAGGAGTAGCCACTCCCCTCGCCCAGGGGGCTGTTGCCAAACCCGGGCAAGTCCACCAGGTGCAGCCGATAGTGAGCCGCCAACTGCTGGGCAATACCGTGCCAGACAGCGCCATTCATGCCCCAACCATGCAACAACACCAGGTCCTGACCCTGGCCAAACCGCTCAACCGATACGCTCATCTAGACTCAAGATCCCTGTTCATCTACTTGGAGCCTGCATGTTAAAGCGGCTGCTCGCCAAAGCAAGTCCGATCCTCGGCAGCCGGTCCGACTGGCTCGGCCTCTGCCTGCTCTGCCGCCAGCCCTGTGATGACCAGCCTCTGCTGTGCAGCTGGTGTCAGCAGTCACTGCACCAGCCTTGCCGCAAATGCAGGCTGTGCGCGGCCCCCTTGCCAGAGCACCACGAAGGAAACGAGCCGCTGTGCGGACGTTGCCAGCGCAGGCCGCCACCCTGGGAGCGGCTGCAGGTGATAGGCGACTATCTGCTCCCCTACTCCCTGCTCATTCCCCGGCTGAAATACTCGGGTCAGATCCTGCTGGCGCCGCTGCTCGCCCGCCTGCTGGCCGACCATCTGGAGGGAGACGATCCCCCCGAGGCCATCATTCCGGTCCCCTTGCACTGGTGGCGCCAGTGGTGGCGCGGCTTCAATCAGGCGGAAGAGATTGGACTGGCCCTTGGCGCGCTCACCGGCATCCCCTGCGACACCCGGCTGCTGCGCAGGATCAGGGCCACTCCGCAGCAAACCCGGCTCAGTGCCGGCCAGCGGCGGCGGAACCTGCGCGGCGCCTTCCAGATAGCCCCCCACCATTACCGTCACGTGGCGCTGCTCGACGACGTGGTGACCACGGGGGTCACCGCAGGTCAGCTCAGCCGTTTACTCCACAACAGTGGCGTTGAGAAGGTGGATGTGTGGGCACTTTGCCGAACACAGAGACACATCAAATAGCCGGGACGGCATGGATGGGAGGAAAAAGCGGTCTGGCGTCTTGTCATGCGCTTGTTGCGCTAAGGGTCACATCGGGTAGTCATCGACACGCTACCCAAGCCCCGCCAAGAGAGTTATCATGAATACCCTAGTCGTACACTCAGGTTTATGAGGATAGTGATGATCAGCATTTCCGACACCGCCCAGGCCCACTTCCGCAAGTTGCTGGAGAAGCAGCCTGATGGCACCAACATCCGGGTGTTTGTGGTCAATCCGGGAACCCAGAATGCCGAGTGCGGCGTATCCTATTGCCCACCCGACGCGGTCGATCCGGAAGATCAACACCTGCCCTTCAGTGGCTTCGACTGCCTGGTCGATCCCCTGAGCGCCCCTTATCTGGTGGATGCCACCATCGACTTCGTCACCGATCAGATGGGCTCCCAGCTCACCCTCAAGGCGCCCAACGCCAAGATGCGCAAGGTGGCCGACGATGCCCCCCTGGCCGATCGCATCGAATACGTGCTGATGTCAGAGGTGAACCCCATGCTGGCCGGTCACGGTGGCAAGGTGACCTTGATTGACATCACCGAAGACAAGCTGGCGATTTTGCAGTTCGGTGGTGGTTGCAACGGCTGTTCACAGGTGGATTACACCCTGAAAGAGGGGATCGAGAAGCAGCTGCTGGAGAAGTTCCCGGGCGAGCTCAACGGCGTGAAAGATGCCACCGAGCACCAGCGTGGTGATCACTCCTACTATTGATTTGCCCTTGCGGCAAAGAAAAGGCCCCGCCAGCTGGCGGGGCCTTTTGCATTCTGCGGCGGGCAGATTACTCGTCCTTCTTGTCTCGCGACAGCAGGGCGATGGCCGCCTCTTTCGGGTTCTTGCCTTCGTACAGCACCTTGAAGATCTGCTCGCAGATTGGCATCTCGACGCCACAACGGGCCGCCAGCAGATGCACCTCCTTGGTGTTGCGATAGCCTTCCACCACCTGACCGATCTCGGTCATGGCGGTTTCCACCGACTTGCCGGCCCCGAGGGCCAGACCGAAGCGACGGTTGCGGGACTGGTTGTCGGTACAGGTCAGCACCAGATCCCCGAGCCCTGCCATCCCCATGAAGGTCTTGGCATCCGCCCCCAGCGCGGCACCGAGGCGTTGCATCTCCACAAGGCCCCGGGTGATGAGCGCGGTTCTGGCGTTGGCGCCAAAACCCAGGCCGTCGGAGAGACCGGCGCCGATGGCGATGACGTTCTTGACCGCACCGCCCAGCTGCAGACCGATGAAATCCGGATTGGTATAGACCCGGAAAGAGCGGCCGCAGTGCAGCAGTTGCGAGAGATCGTCGGCGAAGTCGTCGTGGGTCGACGCCACCGAGATGGCGGTCGGCAGGCCGGCGGCCAGCTCTCTGGCGAAGGTCGGACCCGAGATCACCGCCAGCGGGATAGTCTCCCCCAGCACGTCACGGGCCACGTCCTGCAGCAGGCGGCCGCTGTCCGGCTCCAGCCCCTTGGTGGCCCAGGCGATACGGGTATCGGGGCGCAGGAAGGGTTTGACCCGGGCCAGTACCTGACCGAACACATGGCTCGGCACCACCAGCAGCAAGACGGGGGCGGCCTGCACCGCCGCTTGCAGATCCGCAGTCAGCTGCAGATCGGCAGGGAAAGGGACATCAGGCAGAAACGCCTTGTTGCAGCGATCTTGTTCCAGCTCGGCGACATGGGCGGGATCGTGACCCCACAGCAGGGTCGGATGGCCGTTGCGCGCCAGAGAAATGGCAAGGGCGGAGCCATAAGACCCCGCCCCCAAGACCGAGATTGCGATCTGGTCGGCCATTATCAGGCTTCCGCAGTCGCCTGCTGGGCCTGAACCTGTGCCATGTGCTGGGCAAACAGGGCGTCGAAGTTGACCGGTGCCAGGTTCAGCTGCGGGAAGGAACCCTTGCTCACCAGGTTGGCCACGGCTTCGCGGGCATAGGGGAACAGGATGTTCGGGCAGAAGGCGGCCAGGCAGTGTGCCAGCTGCGGCTCCGGCAGGTTGCCGATGGTGAAGATACCGGCCTGCTGTACTTCACACAGGAAGGCGGTCTCGGTTTCCAGCTTGCAGGTCACGGTCAGGGTCAGCACGACCTCGTACACGCCGTCAGCCAGGACATTGGTCTTGGTGTCCATGTCCAGCTTGACGTCCGGCTGCCACTCTTTCTGGAAGATGTGCGGAGTATTGGGGGCTTCGAAGGAGACATCCTTGGTGTAGACACGCTGGATGTGGAATTCCGGTTGCACTTCCTGGTTGTTGATTTCGTCAGCCATTTCGTTTGATTCCTTTTTAAGATAATGAGTGGGCGCAGGCCCTTAAATCAGCGTTTTTTGGTCACCGGCAGATTATCTGCACGCCATTGGGCCATGCCACCGCTGAGCACATATACCTGTTTGAAACCGGCTTTGCTCAGTTGGCGACCCGCGCCACCAGCGGTCATCCCCGACTCGCACACCACTATGATGGGGGCATCTTTGTGCTTTTCAACCGGCCCCAGATTGTTCGCCTGGAGCTGGGTGAGGGGCAGGTGATGGGCGCCGGCCAGATGACCCTTGGCAAACTCATCCTGACTGCGAATGTCCACCACAGTGGCATTTTCACGGTTGATCAGCAGGGTGGCGCCGTGATTGTTCACCGCCTTCACCGGAGAAAAACGAGCACGCACAGTGGTATACACCAGGGTGCCTGCCAGGCCCAACCAGGCTGCGGTCAGCAGCGGGTTGCGGGCCGCAAAATCCAAATACTCTTGCATCTTCTACTATCCAGGGACCAAGACAAGGGCCCGAGTATACATGGGGCCCTTGATAAGATCAGCCATCTTGGCGGCAAAGCGAGAGCAAGCTCCCATCAGGGATTGCCCGCTCCCAGACCGGCTTGGGGGCGGGGCTGCTACCCGCCCCGGGAGAGAGGCGCCAGGGGGAGAGCGGAGCACAAAGACAAGCCGGCAACATGCCAAATACAGCCGGATAACAGGTAAAAACAGAGGTGGAAGAGGGACTTGGCTATCAGGTGACTATTTCGGCAGATGTAGTAATATTACGCTAGTTTCACTTCCCGCAATTCATTCCTATCCGAGAGGACATAGTCTTATGTCAACAGCTAAGAAACCTTTGGTTCTGGTCATCATGGACGGTTGGGGCTACAGCACCAAGCAAGAGCACAACGCCGTTGCCGCCGCCAAGACCCCGAACCTGGACCGCCTGGCCCGTGACTACACCAGCACCCTGATCTCCGGCTCCGGCCTGGATGTGGGTCTGCCGGACGGCCAGATGGGCAACTCCGAAGTGGGCCACGTCAACATCGGCGCCGGTCGCATCGTCTATCAAGAGCTGACCCGCATCTCCAAAGACATCCAGGACGGCGACTTCTTCCAGAACGTCGAGCTGGGCAAGGCTGTTGACGCTGCCGTGAGCAAGGGCAAGGCCGTGCACATCATGGGTCTGATGTCCCCGGGTGGCGTACACAGCCACGAAGAGCACATCATGGGCATGATCGAGATGGCCGCCAAGCGTGGCGCCGAGAAGATCTACTTCCACGCCTTCCTGGATGGCCGCGACGTGCCGCCGCGCTCCGCCCAGTCCTCCATCGAGCTGTTCGACGCCCTGTTCGCCCGCCTGGGCAGGGGTCGTTTCGCCTCCATGATCGGCCGTTACTTCGCCATGGACCGTGACAACCGCTGGGATCGCGTGCAGCAGGCCTATGACCTGATGACCCAGGGCAAGGGCGAGTTCACCGCCGACAACGCCACCGACGCCCTGGCTGCCGCCTATGCCCGCGACGAGAACGACGAGTTCGTCAAGGCCACCCGCATCGGCGACGCCGCCCCTATGGAAGATGGCGATGCGCTGATCTTCATGAACTTCCGTGCCGACCGTGCCCGCGAGATCACCCGCGCCTTCGTCGACAGCGACTTCACCGGCTTCGCCCGTGCCGCCACCCCGGCCCTGAACTTCGTGATGCTGACCGAGTACGCGGCCGACATCAAAACCGCCTGCGCCTACCCGCCCACCGCCCTGGTCAACACCCTGGGTGAGTGGCTGGCCAAGCAGGGCAAGACCCAGCTGCGCATCTCCGAGACCGAGAAGTACGCTCATGTCACCTTCTTCTTCAACGGTGGCGAAGAGGCCTGCTTCACCGGCGAAGACCGCGAGATCGTCGCCAGCCCGAAAGTGGCCACCTATGACCTGCAGCCGGAGATGAGCTCCGAAGAGCTGACCGACAAGCTGGTCGGTGCCATCAAGAGCGGCAAGTACGACGTCATCATCTGCAACTACCCGAACGGCGACATGGTTGGCCACACCGGCGTGTTCGATGCGGCCGTCAAGGCCTGCGAAGCCGTTGACCACTGCATCGGTCGCGTCACCGAGGCCCTGGCCGAAGTGGGTGGCGAGTGCCTGATCACCGCCGACCACGGCAACGCCGAGAAGATGCTGGACGAAGAGACCGGTCAGGCCCACACCGCCCACACCAATCTGCCGGTTCCCCTCATCTATTTCGGTCGCAAGGCCGAGGTACTGGAAGGGGGCAAACTGTCCGATCTGGCCCCGACCATGCTCACTCTCATGGGTCTGCCGGTGCCGCCGGAAATGACTGGCAAGCCCCTGATGATTCTGAAATAATCCTGCCCCATGCGGGGATGCGAAGTTATTTCACAGAAAACCAGTCGCGTCGGCCTGTTGGCCGGCGCGCTGTTTTTTTGCCTGATCGGCGGTGCCGGCACGGCCCAGGCTGCGAACCAGCAGCTGGGGGCCATGCAGTCCGAGATCAAGGAACAGCAGAAGACCCTCAAGCTCAGCAAGCAGGAGCTTGCCAAGCTCAACACCCAGCTCAAGGCTGACGAGCAGGCCATCTCGGCCGCCGCCGCCAAGCTGGATCAGACCAGACTGCAACTGAAGCAGAACCAGCAGAAGCTGGCAGCTCTGCAGCAGGACAAGCTGGCGCTGGAACAACAAGCCAAACACCAGAAACAGTTGCTGGCCAAGCAGGCGGAAAGCGCCTTCCAGGCGGGCAACCACGACTACCTCAAACTGCTGCTCAACCAGCAGGATCCGGCCAAGCTGAGCCGCTCTCTCGATTACTACGACTATCTCAACAAGGCCCGCATCGAGGCCATAGACGCCCTGCGCGCCACCCGCAACAAGCTGGCGAAAAACCAGCTGGCCACCAAAGAGACCGAGACCAGGCTGCAGACCCTGCTGAGCGAACAGCAGCAGCATCACCAGAGCCTGCTGGCCAGCCAGCAGAGCCGCGCCAAGGTGCGCAACCAGTTGCAGCAATCGGTGCAAAACGACGAACAGAAGCTCACCAAGCTGGTCAAGGCGGAGAAGGCCCTGAAGGCCCGGCTGGAAGAGCTTCGCCGCCAGCAGGAAGAGAAGGAACGCCGCGAGCGGGCCGAGCGGGAGCGGCTGGCCAAGATCAAGGCCGAGCAGGAACGCCAGCGCCGCCTGGAGGCGCAGCGCCTGGCCGCCGAGCAGAAGCGGATCGCCGAACAGCAACGGATCGCGGCCCAGCAGCAGAAGGCGGGCGAGCAGCAACGGCTCGCCGCCGAGCAGCAGAGAGTCACCGAACAGCAGAACCGGGTGGCGAAGCAACAAGCCGCCGCCCGCAGCAGCAGCACCAAGGCAAGTGGCGGCTACAACGGCCTCAGCACCAACGGCAGCCTGCGCTGGCCGGTACAGGGGCCCATCCTCATCTCCTACGGCTCGCCGCGCACCGCCGAACTGAAGTGGAAGGGCACCCTGATAGGCGCAAGCGAGGGGACCCAGGTCAAGGCGGTGGCGCCTGGTCAGGTGGTCTATGCGGACTGGCTTGACGGCTTCGGCATGCTGCTGGTAATAGACCACGGCCGCGGCTACATGAGCCTCTACGGTCACAACCAGTCGCTGCTGCGTCAGGTGGGTCAGAGCGTGGAGCAGGGCGAACCCGTGGCGCTGGTCGGCGACAGCGGCGGTCAGGAAAGACCCGGCCTCTACTTCGAGATCCGCTATCAGGGCGAGGCCATCAACCCGACCAAGTGGCTGGCCAGACGCTAGGGGTCCGAGCTTTGCCATCGCCCCCTCATCCCCAGCCCTTCTCCCACGAGGGGAGAAGGGAGCAAACGGCGGCATACCCTCACCGCTCCCCCAGCAAAAAGCCTGCATCACGCAGGCTTTTTGCTTTGCGGGGGAAGAGCCGCACCGCCCGTCCTGGTTGATGAAAACTTACATCGTTTTCCCCCGTCTCAGGGGAAGACAAGGATCCCTATCTGCTCCAGCAGGGTCTGCTGCTGCTCCTCGTTTATCTGCACCCCGTCCAGATTGACCCGGCGCAGATCCAGCCCGGGCAGATCGCACTGGCGCAGATCGCAGCCCTGCAGGTTGAAGCTGGTCCAGTCGATCTGCCCAAACTCGGAACCGCTGAGATCGGATCCCGCCAGGGAGGCACCCAGCAGGCTGGCCCCCTGCCAGCGGTTGCCGCCGAGTTCGCACTTCTCCAGCAGGCAGCCGTCGAAGTTGGCGTAGCTGAAGTTGTTTCCCGTAAGATGGGCCTCGCAGAAGTAGCTCTTGGCGGTGATCTGGTTGGCGAAGCTGGCGTGGGCAAAGTTGATGCCCATGGCCTGGCAGTCGCGCATCTCCAGCCCCAGGCACTGGCTGCGGCTAAGATCCGCCAGGGTGAGATCGCAGCGCAGGAAGCTCGCCTCCCGCAAATCGCAGCCCTGCAACAGGCAACCGAGCTCGCGTTCCCGCTCATAGAAGCTGCAATCGATGAAGCGGCTATCGCTCAGATCCAGCCAGGAGAAGTTGCAGTCGACGAAGCGGCACTCCGAGAACTGCTCCCCCTCCACCTCCTGCTGCTCGAACCTTTTCCCCTCGAAGCACTTGCCCTTGATCATCCCCAGCCTCTCCTGTGATGGCGTCATATGCTGACTTTGTTGCGCAAAAACGGTAATGTTACCTGTAACATTCTTTGCCGGATCCCGAGATGAACGACACCCGCAAGCGCCGCCCCACACTGCAGGACATCGCCGACCTGACCGGGGTCACCAAGATGACGGTCAGCCGCTACCTGCGTGACCCGTCCGCCGTGGCCGAAGGCACCCGTGAGCGGATCGCCGCGGCGGTGGAGGAGCTCGGCTACATCCCGAACCGGGCGCCGGACATGCTCTCCAACGCCACCAGCAAGGCGATCGGCATACTGATCCCCTCCCTCTCCAACCAGGTCTTCTCGGCGGTGATCCACGGCATAGAGGCGGTGACCCGTCCCGCCGGCTACCAGACCCTGCTCGCCCACTATGGCTACAGCCCGGAGCGGGAGGAGGAGCAGGTTGCCTCCCTGCTCTCCTACAACGTGGATGGCCTAATCCTCTCGGACACCCAGCACACGGAGCGCACCCGCAAGATGATCGCCACCGCCGGCATTCCAGTGGTGGAGACCATGGATCTGCCGCTCTCCCCCATCGACATGGTGGTCGGCATGGATCACCGCGCCGCCGCCCGGGCCATGGTAACAGAGATGCTGCGCCGGGGACGGCGCAAGGTGGTCTACCTGGGGGCGCGCCTCGATGTGCGTACCCAGCTGCGGATGGAGGGCTACTACCAGGCGATGGCGGACTTCGGCCTGGATGGCCAGCACCTGCTGACCGAACAGGCCTCCAGCTTCACCCTGGGCGGCCAGCTGCTGGAGCAGGCCATGGCCCGCTACCCCGATCTCGACGGCCTGTTCTGCACCAACGACGACGTGGCGGTCGGCGCCCTGTTGCAGTGCCAGGCCAAGTGGATACCCGTGCCCCAGCAGATCGCCATCGCCGGCTGCAACGCCCTCGACATAGGCCACGCCATGACCCCCAAGCTGGCCAGCATCAGCACCCCCCGCGAGGCCATAGGTCGCGAGGCGGCCGCCATGCTGCTGGCCAGGCTCAATGGGCAACCCCAGGCCGAGCACCGCAAGGACATGGGCTTCTCCCTCTATGAGGGGGAGAGCCTGGGCTGATCCCGCCCCTTCACACCCACCAGGCGCCACCTTGGCGCCTGTGACCGCCATGATGGCGCGTCCTCCCGGGATCCCTCCCTGCTCACTGACTTATGCTGGCGCAGCTTGTCCCACATTCAGGAGCAGAAGATGAACAACACCGAAAGATTGAAAACCTGCCTGCAGCGCGTCATCTGCGATCCCGGCTTCACCCTGGCCGAGCTCGACACCTGGTTCAGCCCCGACTATTGCCAGCAGGTGAATGGCGAGACCCTCGACTACGCCGCCTTTCGCCAGCATATTGCCGCCTTGAGAGGCCATCTGGCGGAGGCCACCATCGAGTTTGTCGCCACCCTGGAACTGGGGCAACGGGTACATTCCACCCATCTGGTTCGAGCCACCCGCCAGGATGGCGGTACCCTGGCCTGCAAGGTGAGCGGCCTCTTCACCTTTCGCGATGGCCGGCTCTGCCACACCGAGGAGGTCACCTGCCTGCTGGCGGGGGGCAAGGAGGACGCAGACATAGGCTCAAGGCACTGAGCCCTGGCCCTGCACCCGCGCGAGGGCCGCCGAGAAGGCGTCGGGATCCTCATAGCCGAGGATCCCGGCAATCTGGGAAGGCGCCATCCCCTGGTGCTGCAGCTGACGGGCCCGCCCCATCAGCACCCGCTCCCGCCACTGGCGGAAACTGCACCCCAGCTGCCGGGCAAAGAGGCGATTGAGGGTGCGCACCGAGGCGCCGCAGCCACTGGCCAGCGCCTCCAGCGTCACCTTGATGGAGGGAGCCTGGCACAGCCTCTCCAGCACCCGCAGCAGGCGCGGATCCAGATCTGCGGCCAGGGGGAGCTGCCCCGCCAGCGGGGCGGCGAGTCCCAGCTCGTGGTGAAGTACCCCCAGATAGGCGTCCCGCGTCTCTCCCTCCCCCAGTTCAGGCAGGCGGGCAAAGAGACCCGTCAGCATGGGGCTCACCTGCAGCTGGCTGAAAGTGGTGCATGCCGGTTGCGGGCTGTAGAGCAGCGAGAGCCGGGAGTGGCGCAACACGCGAAACTCGTGTGCCCAGCCGGCGGGGATGAGGCAGAGCTGGCCGGCCACCAGCAAGCCGCCCCCATCGTGACCTGTGATGACGCCGCCCCCCTGGTGCAGATAGCAGTATTGGGCCTGGGGGTGGCTGTGCAGGGCGGTGAGGTGCCCCAGCGGGTAGGAGTGATGAAGAAAGCTCATAGGGGGCGGCAATCTGAGGAACCGACCCCGACCTTAAGACAGCCGGCGGCTCAATGTAAATGGCTTTCCGGTCTCCCTGAGCCGGAAAAACAGCAGGCCACCCAAGGGTGGCCTGTTCAATTTTTCTAAACGATGTTCGCTTAGCGTTTAACCATTTCAACCGCTTCGCGGGAGAGGCGGGTCACCTCCTCCCAGTTGCCGCTCTTGACCGCATCGGCGGGCAGCATCCAGGAGCCGCCGACCGTGGCCACGCACTTGAGCGCCAGATAGTCGGCCACGTTCTTCGGGCCTATGCCGCCGGTGGGGCAGAATTTCACCTGGGGCAGGGGCGCAGCAATGGCGGAGAGCGCCTTGGTGCCACCGTTGGCCTCGGCCGGGAAGAACTTCAGGTGGTCGTAGCCCGCTTCCAGCGCCTGCATCACCTCGGACGGTGTCGCCACCCCCGGGATCAGCGGCGCCGTGCTCTTGGCCGCGTGGGCCAGCAGGGCCGGGGTCATCCCCGGGGAGATGACGAAGCGGGCACCGGCGGAGACGGCGGCGTCAAACTGCGCGCAGTTGAGCACTGTACCGGCACCGACCATGGCATCCGGCATCGCCTTGGCGATCAGGGCGATGGCATCGAGCGCCACCGGGGTGCGCAGGGTGATCTCGAACACCGAGATGCCGCCATCCAGCAACGCCTTGGCCATCGGCAGGGCCTGCTCCAGGTCGTTGATGACCATCACGGGTACCAGGGGGGAGGCGGCAAACACCTCGGCAGGGGTCACTTTCCAGTTCTGCATAGCTCTTCCTCAGTCAAAGATGGTGGCGCCGCACTCGGCGCTCGATACCGCGCGACGCATCACGCTGAACAGTTCACGGCCCCACCCCTCTTGTTCCAGGGTGAGGTCGATGTCGGCCTGGGTGCGGCCGCTCAAATCGGTCAGGCAGTCGAGGCGGCCGCTGTCGGCGTCCACCCGCAGCAGATCGCCATCCCGCAACAGGCCTATGGCCCCGCCGTGCAGCGCTTCCGGGGTGACGTGGATGGCTGCCGGGATCTTGCCGGAGGCACCGGAGAGGCGACCATCGGTGACCAGCGCCACCTTGTGACCGGCCTTCTGCAGGTTGCCGAGCACCGGCATCAACTTGTGCAGCTCCGGCATGCCGTTGGCGGCAGGGCCATTGTGGCGCACTACTATGACGGCGTCCTGATTGAGCTCGCCGGCCTTGTAGGCCGCCTCCACAGCATGCTGGGAGGAGAAGACCCGGGCCGGTGCTTCAATCACCCTGTATTCGGGGGCAACGGCAGAGACCTTGACCACGGCGCGGCCCAGGTTGCCACTGAGCAGCTTGGTGCCGCCGGTGGCCTGGAACACGCTGCCAGCGACGGACAACACGCTCGGATCCGTGCTCTCCCCCACCGGCTGCCACACCAGCTTGCCATCCACCAGCGCGGGGCGGCTCAGGTAATCCTGCATCTCGCCAAACACCGGGGTGGCATCCAGGTGGATCAGGTCCGCCTCGGCAAGGCGGCGCATCAGGCCGGGCACGGCGCCCGCCTGCTCGAAGGCGTTCACGTCCGCCGGGCCGTTCGGGTACATGCGCACCAGCAGCGGCACCACGTCGGAGAGATCGCTCAAGTCGTCCCAGGTCAGCTCCAGGCCGGCGGCGCGGGCCAGCGCCACCATGTGGATGCTGTGGTTGGTGCTGCCGCCGGAGGCGAGCAGGGCCACCAGGCCGTTGACCAGGGCGCGCTCGTCCAGCACCTGGCTCAAGGGGCGGTAGGCCGGGGAGCCCGGGATCATGGCGCTGATGCGGCGGGCCGCCTCGCACGTGAGGGCCTGGCGCAGTTCGCTGTGGGGGTGCACGAAGGCGGAGCCCGGCAGCATCAGGCCCATGGCCTCGAACACCAGCTGGTTGGTGTTGGCGGTGCCGTAGAAGGTGCAGGTGCCGGCCGAATGGTAGGCGCCGCACTCCATCTTCAGCAGGGCATCGCGGCCCACTTCACCGGCGGCATACTGCTGGCGCACCTTCACCTTCTCGTCGTTGCCTATGCCGCTCGCCATAGGGCCGGCGGGCACGAAGGCGGTGGGCAGGTGAGCATGAGAGAGGGCCCCCATGATCTGGCCCGGGGCTATCTTGTCACAGATGCCGAGCAGCAGGGTGGCGTCGAAGGTGTTGTGGGAGAGAGAAACCGCGGTGGCCTGGGCGATGAGATCCCGGGAGAACAGGGACATGTCCATCCCCGGCTGGCCCTGGGTCACGCCGTCGCACATGGCGGGCACACCGCCAGCCACCTGGGCGCTGTGGCCCAGCTCGGCCAGCGCACCCTTGATGATGTACGGATAGCCCTGATAGGGCTGATGGGCGCTCAGCATGTCGTTGTAGGCGGTGACGATGGCCACGTTGGCGCGGGTCATGTCGAGGATGCGTCCCTTGTCATCACAGCTGGAGGCGGCCACGGCGTGGGCCAGGTTGCCACAGGAGAGGGAGGCACGGGTCTTGCCCTGCTCGGTCTGACGCTGGATGCGGGCCAGGAAGGCCTGGCGGCGGGCGACACTGCGCTCGCGGATGCGGTTGGTTACTTCGGTGATCACGGGATGGGTCATAGGATTGTCTCCAACACGGAAATACGGACGCGATCGACAGGGGCCGGGATCGCGAGATGGCTCATTGCACCTGCGCCAGGGCGGTGACGGCGCGGTCAACCACCTGCTCGAAGGTGCCATCTATGTCGACGCGAAACACACCGGCCTCGCCATCCGGCCGCTCCAGGGTCTCAAACTGACTTTTTACCATGCCTTCCCGCATGAAGTGGCCCTTGCGTGCCCGCATCCGGTCGAGAATGAGGGACTGGCTGCCGTCCAGAAACAGGAAGTGTACCGATTCATTGCCCTCGCGGATCTGGTCGCGGTACTGCTTCTTGAGGGCCGAGCAGACGATGACGCCAAGCTCGTTCTTCTGCTCCAGGCTGTAGGCCGCATCGCGGATCCGCTCCAGCCAGGGAGCCCTGTCTTCATCGTTGAGAGGGTTGCCGCCCGCCATCTTCTGGATGTTGGCGCGGGGGTGCAGATCATCACCGTCGATGAACTTGGCACCCAGGGCGCTGGCCACCTTGAGGCCTATGCTGGACTTGCCACTGCCACACACACCCATCACGATAATGCTCTTGCCCGCCATTATTTGACCTCTCTCTCACTTTTCAAAAAACGTTTACCTGATGGGTTCTAAGTTAGCACGTTACCGGTAACATGTTACCGGTAACGTTGCGCAATGTGAAGTGGAGCACAGAAATGTGCAGAACAACTACTAGAACCATTTGAGGATATTTTATGGACGGAGCGATGAACACACCCGATGTCGCCTACCTGCTCTCGGTAGCCGCTGGCGCTATCGTCATGCTGCTGGTGCTGATCATGCGATTCAAGGTACATGCCTTCGTGGCATTGACCCTGGTCAGCATGCTGACGGCCCTGGCCACCGGGGTCACCTATGACCAGGTGATCCCCACCATGCTGACCGGTTTCGGCGGCACCCTGGCCTCGGTCGCGCTGCTGGTGGGCCTGGGGGCCATGATAGGCAGGATCCTGGAGATGACGGGGGGCGCCAAGGTGCTTGCCGACACCCTGATCAACCGCTTCGGCTCCCACCGCGCTCCCTTCGCGCTGGGGATCGCCTCCCTGCTGTTCGGCTTCCCGATCTTCTTCGATGCCGGCCTCATCGTCATGCTGCCCATCATCTTCAGCGTGGCCAAGCAGTTCGGCGGCTCAGTCCTCAAATATGCCCTGCCCTCCGCCGGTGCCTTCGCGGTGATGCACGCCTTCCTGCCACCCCACCCGGGCCCGGTGGCCGCCAGCGAACTGCTGGGTGCCAACATAGGGCTGCTCACCATAGTGGGTCTGCTGGTCGCGCTGCCGACCTGGTATCTGGGTGCCTATCTGTTCGGGCTCTGGTCCGGCAAGAAGTTTGATCTGCCCCTGCCCCCGAGCTTCACCGAGACCGCAGAGCGGCTCTCCGACAAGGCGCCGAGCTTCGGCCAGGTGCTCTCCATCCTGCTGCTGCCGCTGGTGCTCATCTTCATGGATACCGGCCTCAACACCCTGAGCGTCATGGGGGTGATCGACAAGGGTGCCGACTGGGTGAACGTGCTGCGCATGGTCGGCAAGACCCCGGTGGCCCTGCTCATCACTGTGCTCTATGCCCTCTGGCTGTTCCGTCAGACCCAGGGCAAGGTGCAGCTCGAGAAGTTCTGTAACGACGCCCTGGCCCCCGTCTGCGCCGTCATCCTGGTGACGGGTGCCGGTGGCATGTTCGGCGGCGTGCTGCGTGCCAGCGGCATCGGCACTGCCCTGGCGGACGTGCTCTCCGACACCGGCATGCCGGTGATCCTGGCCGCCTTTCTGGTCTCCACCGCCCTGCGGGTGGCCCAGGGCTCGGCCACCGTAGCCCTGACCACCACGGCCGCCCTGATGGCGCCGACGGTCGCGGCCACGGCCGGACTGAGCGATCTGGATCTGACCTTCATCGTCATCGCCATCGCCGGCGGGGCGACAGTGCTCTCCCACTTCAACGACTCCGGTTTCTGGCTGGTCAGCCGCTTCCTCAACATGGACGAGAAGACCACCCTCAAGACCTGGACAGTGATGGAGACACTGCTCGGTACCATCGCCTTCCTCATCGTTGCCATGGCAAGCATCGTCTTCTAACTCCCCCATATCGGGGCCCCATCAGGCGGCCCCGATATGGTGTTCCATCGACATTTTTACGGATTCTTGCTTGGGCCCATCGCCGCAGGTTGCTAGAATTGCCTATTCATCGCCCCGAGTGGAACGCTTCATCCCGTGATTTCAGGCTTCTCTATGCATTCATCGGCACATTATCGACAGTTGCTGGCACGTTTACCCCAGATCGCGGTTGCCGCAGATCAGTTCCAGGTACTCAACAGCGCCAAAGATTTCAAGAGCCGTATCCTCTCGCTCATCGCCAACGCGACCCAGCGTATCTATCTGATCGCCCTCTACCTGCAGGATGACGAGGCGGGACGGGAAATCCTCTCTGCCCTCTACGCAGCCAAGCAGCGCAACCCCGCCCTCGACATCAAGGTCTTCGTCGACTTCCACCGCGCCCAGCGCGGCCTGATCGGCAAGGGCAAACAGGGGGGCAACCACCTGATGTATCAGGCCATGGCCGCCCGCCATGAACACCAGATCGAGATCTACGGCGTGCCGGTCAAGGGCCGCGAGCTGCTCGGCGTCCTGCACCTCAAGGGCTTCATCTTCGACGACATCCTGCTCTACTCGGGTGCCAGCCTCAACGACATCTACCTGCACCAGCAGGAGCGCTACCGCTTCGATCGCTATCACCAGATCCACAGCCAGGCGCTGACCCGCAGCATGGTCAACTACGTGGATGACGTCTTCCTCAAGAGCGAGGCCGTGCAGCGGCTGGATCGCCCCGGCATCCCGGGCGCCAAGCAGCTCAAGGGGCAGATCCGCCGCTTCAAGCACAACCTGCGCACCAGCCAGTACCGCTTCGAGAGCATACCGGCCAACAGCCAGGAGATCGCCATCACCCCCATGGTGGGCCTGGGCAAACGCGGCAACCAGCTCAACCGGATGATCCGCAACCTGGTGCGGGCCACCGAGCGGGAGATCTTCATCTGCACCCCTTACTTCAACCCTCCCAAGGAGTTGAACAAGGACGTGGAAGCCCTGCTCAAGCGCGGCTGCAAGGTGACCATAGTGGTGGGCGACAAGACAGCCAACGACTTCTTCATCCCGCCGGAGGAGAAATTCTCCACCATAGGCGGCCTGCCCTATCTCTACGAGACCAACCTGCGCAAGTTTGCCGAGCGCAATCAGCACCATATCGACAGCGGCCGTCTCAACCTGATGCTCTGGTGTTGCGACAAGAACTCCTATCACCTCAAGGGGATCTTCGTGGACGAGGAGTGGGCCCTGCTCACCGGCAACAACCTCAATCCCCGCGCCTGGGCACTGGATCTGGAGAACGGCCTGCTGGTCCATGACCGCCACCACCACCTGCGCGTGCGCTTCCAGGAGGAGCGCGACTGCATCCTGGCCCATACCCGTCGCATCAGCCATTTCGATCAGATCGAGCAGATCAAGGATTACCCCGAGCAGGTGCGCAAGCTGCTTGCCAGGATCCACAGGGTCAGGGCCCACATCCTGCTCAAGCGGATCATCTAGGCCCTATCCGCCTCCCCTGTCTGCCCCTCCAAAGGCCTCCCGTTTTCGGCAGGCCTTTGTCCTATGCGCCCTCTCACCCCGCCCGGGGAGCCCCTGCCGCTGCAACGCGGCTTGCATCGAGACAGCAACAACCCCTATCATCTGGACATATTTACAGTGTTTTCGGGCATCTAATTGATGAAATTGGATAAAATTCCTCTCGATAGCCTCAAGGGCGTCGGCAGCAAGATGCTGGAGAAGCTCGAGCGGCTGGGGCTGGCCACGGTACAGGATCTGCTGTTCCACCTCCCCCTGCGCTACGAGGACCGCACCCAGGTGTGGCCCATCGGCGATCTGCCGCCCGGGCTGCACGGCGCCGTCGAGGGCGAAATCCAGGACACCCAGCTGGTCATGGGGCGCCGCCGCATGCTGGTGTGCCGCATCAGCGACGGCACCGGCAGCCTGACCCTGCGTTTCTTCAATTTCACCGCCGCCCAGAAGAACAGCCTTGCCCAGGGCCGGTTGATCCGCTGCTTCGGCGAGGCCCGTCCCGGCAAATACGGGCTGGAGATGGCCCATCCCGAGTACAAGCTGCTCGGCGAGGAGCAGGCCGGCCAGACCGAAGAGGCACTCACCCCGGTCTACCCGACCACCGAAGGCTTGCGCCAGCTCAGCCTGCGCAGCCTCACGGATCAGGCGCTGGCGCAGCTCGATCTCTACGGCGTGGAGGAGCTGCTGCCTGCCGGCCTCTACCCCCAGCAGATAGACCTCGCCGCCGCCCTGCGTCTGCTGCACCGCCCGCCCCCCTCGGTGGCGCTGGCCCTGCTGGAAAGCGGCCAGCACCCGGCCCAGCAGCGACTGGTGCTGGAAGAGCTGCTGGCCCACAACCTCTCCGTCCTCAAGGTGCGTGCCCAGGCGCAGACCCAGCTGGCCCGCACCCTCAAGCCTGCACCGGCTCTGGTGGAAAAACTGCTAAGCGCCCTGCCCTTCACCCCCACCGGTGCCCAGAACCGGGTGGTGGCCGAGATAAGCCGGGATCTGCAACGCAGCCATCCCATGATGCGGCTGGTGCAGGGGGACGTGGGCTCAGGCAAGACGCTGGTCGCGGCCTTGGCGGCGCTGCAAGCCATAGGCAACGGCTGCCAGGTGGGGCTGATGGCGCCGACCGAGCTGCTGGCCGAGCAGCACGCCATCAACTTCGCCAACTGGCTGGACCCCCTCGGCATCAAGGTGGGCTGGCTGGCGGGCAAGCAGAAGGGCAAGGCACGGGAGGAGGCGCTGGCCACCATCGCTGACGGCAGCGTCAAGATGGTGGTGGGCACCCACGCCATCTTCCAGGAGCAGGTGGTATTCCAGCGCCTCGCCCTGGTGATCATCGACGAACAGCACAGATTCGGGGTGCACCAGCGCCTCGCCCTGCGCGAAAAAGGGGAGCGAGAAGGGGTCCATCCCCACCAGCTCATCATGACCGCCACCCCCATCCCCCGCACCCTGGCGATGACCGCCTATGCGGATCTCGACACCTCCGTCATCGACGAGCTGCCGCCGGGGCGCACCCCCATCACTACTGTCGCCCTGCCGGACAGCCGCCGTCAGGATGTGATCGAACGGGTCAGGCTGGCCTGCGAGGAGGGCAAGCAGGCCTACTGGGTCTGCACCCTGATCGAGGAGTCCGAGGTGCTGGAGTGCCAGGCCGCCGAAGACACGGCCGCCGAGCTGCAAGCCCGGCTGCCCGGCCTGCACATAGGCCTGGTCCATGGCCGGATGCGCCCGGTCGAGAAGCAGCGGGTAATGGAGGAGTTCAAGGCGGGCATCTTGCAACTGCTGGTCGCCACCACCGTCATCGAGGTGGGGGTAGACGTGCCCAATGCCAGCCTGATGATCATCGAGAACCCGGAGCGGCTGGGGCTGGCCCAGCTGCACCAGCTGCGCGGCCGGGTCGGCCGGGGCTCGGTGGCCTCCCACTGCGTGCTGCTCTACCATGCCCCCCTCTCCAAGACGGCCCAGAGCCGGCTCGGGGTGCTGCGAGAGACCAACGACGGCTTCCTGATTGCCCAGCGGGATCTCGAGCTGCGCGGCCCGGGGGAACTGCTCGGCACCCGCCAGACCGGGTTGGCAGATCTCAAGATCGCCGATCTGGTGCGCGACCAGTCGCTCATTCCCCAGGTGCAGAAGATGGCGCGCTTCCTGATGGACCGGCATCCGAGCCATGTCGAACCTTTGATCCGCCGCTGGCTCGGCCTGCGGGATCACTATTCCAATGCCTGACCCGGGGATATGCATATGCAGAAGATGGTCAGATTCCTGATGGACCGGCACCCGAGCCACGTCGAACCCTTGATACGGCGCTGGCTGGGGCTGCGGGACCACTATTCCAACGCCTGATCCCCAACAGACCACAGGAGGAAAACACCGATGAATTCCTGGCTACGCGCCCTGCTCTATCTGTTTGCCTTCCTGCTGCTGTTCGTCTGGGTCGGCCTCGGCCTGTTCGACGCCGAGCGGGCCAAAGGCCCCATCGCCAGCTGGATCAGCCAGCAGACCGGCGTGCCTGTCACCATAGGCCGGCTGGTGTTCAACCCGCTTCACCCCTACACCCTGCTGGCGGAGCAGGTGCAATATGGGGATGCGGTGCAGCTGGAGAAGATCTATCTGGAGATAGACAACATCGACTGGCTGAACCGGGACGTGCGCATCGCCCACCTGGATCTCATCCGCCCCGTCATCAAGTTGCCACTCCCCAACCAGCTACCGACCCTGCCGGTGCACTCCCTCACCATCAGCGACAGCACCATAGACAACCTGAGCCTGCAGAGCGAGGCTTTGACCCTGCGCGGTCTGAGCGCCACCCTGAGCGACTGGGAACTGATCGATCCGAAACGCCAGCCCCAGGCCAACCTCAGCCTCGGCATCAACCAGCTGGAGACGCCGCAGCTCACCCTGGCCCGCCTCAGCCTCAAAGGGCGACTGGAGGGGCAGGTGTTGAGCACGGACAAGCTGACCACCAACCTGTTCGACGGTCTGCTGGAAACCGGCATGGTGCTGAACTGGCCGGATCGCAGCCTGCAACTGCACGCCTTGAAGGCCCGTGGCATGCGGGTCGAACTGGGGGACATCCCTCAGGGTGAATTCCCCCTGCACCGCATCACCCTGGATCGGGGCCAGCTCGATCGGGTCAGCGTCAACGCCATAGAGCAGGAGCTCTCCCTCAACAACTTCAGCGGCCAGCTCACCGCCTTCGACTGGCAGGCGGGCAGTCAGCCAAGCGGCTATTTCTCCGGCACCCTGTCAGATCTCGGCCGCGGCCTGTTCCAGCTGGAAGCCATAGAGGGCAAGCTCGCCTTCTCCCCCCGGCAGATCGATGCCGAATTGCGGGGCAAGGCATACGAAGGGGAGTTCAATGTCGAGCTTGCCCTCGACACCCAACTGCAAAAGCTGACTCTCAAGGACATGGCCCTGAGCGGCATGGACATCAGCCTGCCGGAAGGGTGGTGGCTGGAGTGGCAAGGCGGGCGCCCGCAGCAGATCGACGTACGCAAGCTGGCCTTCGACAAGCTCAAGGTGCTCTCCTTCGACGACACCCTGCCCCTCTCCCTGACCGGCTGGCAGCTCTATCTGAGCGATCTCAGCCTGAGGGGCAACCAGCCGGGCCCGCTGCTGGGCAGAGCCCGCATCGAGAGCAAGTGGTTCGAGCTGGTGTGGGATGGCTTGAGTGCCCGCAACGGCGTGCTGGACGGGGAGCTGACCCCCAGCGCCTGGCAGCTCAACAGGCTCAGCAGCGAGCTGCCGGATGAGGGCTCCCTCAGCCTGAGCGGCCAATGGGGCAAGGTGCCCGGGCAGGAGAGCCGCCTGCAACTGCAGGGCAGGCAGCTGGATCTGGAGAAATGGGGCGAACTGCTCCATGCCCCCGTCTCGCTGGCGGGCAAGGTGGATCTGGTGACGGATCTACAGGCCGATCTGGCCCCGCAGCCGGAGCAGGCCGCCGGCAACTGGCGCCGCACCTTGCAGGGCAGCCTGAGCCTGGAGGCCAGGGATCCCTTCTGGGACAAGGTCGGGATAGACCCCCTGCTGGATAACTGGTTCAAGGAGGCGACTCCGCCCACCCTGACCCCCGAGACCCTGTGGCAGGCGATGCAACAGGGGGATACCCCCTTCTACCACATCAAGCTGAAGGCCAGGGCCGAGCAGGGCAAGCTCCAGATCGAGCAGGGCGGAGCCTCCACCATCACCCATCTGCTGGCGTTGCAGGGCGGGGTCGATCTCGCCAGCAACCAGTGGCAGCTGGATCTCGGCGTGCTGAACAAGCGGCGCTGTGCCGAGTTGCTGGCGCTCTGGCGCGGCCCCCTTGAGAGTCCGGCCCTGGAATGGCGCTTCCCGACCGAGGAAGCCGCTTGCGACTGGGAGACAGGTGTACGCTACCCTGCCCAGGGGCGCAGCGGCCCGCTCCGGCGACCGCAGACGCCCCCGGCCACAGCGGCGCAATGACGAACAAGGCCTCATCATGAGGCCTTGTTGCTAACGGATGCCGGACGACGGGGTCAGTGTCCCGCCCGCTTGATGGGCAGCACCACATACTGGCCGACAAACTCCACCGCCAGTTTGCGGCCGCTGAACAGCTGCACCCGCAGACTGAACTTGGCGGACTCCCCGTTCTTCAGCGGCGCCAGCACGGCGGGCATCCCCTCCCGGGCGACCCTGGCCTCCGGCTCCTCGCTCACGGGTCTGTAATATTTGATGTTGCCCTCCGCCAGCACTGTATCCCCGCCCAGACCGGCCTCCTTGAGCTGCAGCCAGATGAGGCCCCAGCCCGCCAGTACGCACTGGCTGTAGATGCTGCCGGCGAACATGGTGTCGTGGACGTTGAGGTTGGCCGCCAGGTTGGCCTTGAGGTGGAAGGTCTGGCCATCGTAGTGGGTGATGTGCACCCCCATCTTCTCGCTGATGGGGATCCCCCTCGACCAGCGGGTGGTGAGATCCTGACACCACTCGGGGCGATACTGGATGGTCTGCAGCGGACTGATAGATTTGATCATCTGTCGATGGGGAATACGACCGAAGGAGACGGGCCCCTCACCCACCTCGAGAAAACCGCACCTGCGATAGAACTCCACCGCCTCCTGGCGTGCGTTCATCACCAGCCGTTTCACCTTCTCGTCCCGGGCAAGCTGTTCGAGATCTTCCACCATGCGGGCCCCCAGCCCCTGACCGCGAAACTCCGGGCGCAGCGCCATAAAGCGGATCTGGGCCTCGTCACCCCCGATGAAGAGGCGACCAACGGCAATGGGGGTACCGTCTTCGGCCAGCATCAGCCGATGAATGGCGACGGTATCGTATTCGTCACGCTCGGAGCCCACGGGCAGATTGAAGGGCTTGCGTAGGAGTTCCCAGCGTAACTGGTAGTAGGCATCCAGCTCGGCTGGAGTTTGGGGGGTGACTACCCGGTACATAAAGAGATCCTTGAGTTTGCGCCGACGGGCAGATTGAAGGGCTTGCGTACCAATGCCGCCCAGCGCAGCTGGTAGCAAGAGTCCAGCTCGGCTGCCGTTTGAGAAGTGACTACCCGGTACATAAAGAGATCCTTGAGTTTGCGCCGACGGGCAGATTGAAGGGCTTGCGCACCAATGCCTCCCAGCGCAGCTGGTAGTAAGAGTCCAGCTCGGCTGCCGTTTGAGGAGTGACCACCCGGTACATAGCGACATCCTTGAGTTACACTGGTCGAAAGCCATCTTGCCGTGCAAATTCATGGACTTCAATCTGCAAGCGTACCAAGCCGACCACTTATTGCACCTCAGCGCCAAACCCGAACGCCGCCTCTCCATACTGGAAAATGCCCGCCACCGCTGGCTGGAAATGGACGGTGTGGTGCAATCCGCCATGAGCCTGAACCAGCCGGAACACCTCTGCCTGCCCCATCAACAGAGCATCGCCGAGCGGCTGCCCGCAGAGGCGAGCCGGATCCTGGAGCTGGGGTTGGGAGGGGGGGATCTCACCCGCCATCTGGGGGCGCGCTGGCCCGAGGCCCGCCACGACTGCGTGGATCTGGACGCCGAGATCCTCACCCTGTTCCAGCAGTTCTTCCAGGACGCCTCGCAGCGCCCCCCTAGACTGCATCATGCGGACGCCCTGCACTTCCTGCTCCAGAGCCAGGACGCCTACGATCTGGTACTGCTGGACTTGTTCAGCCAGGACGGCAATCCCCTGCTGCTGTTCCAGGCGCCCATCTATCAGGCGCTGGCCAGATGCCTGCGCGGCACCCTCATCGTCAACCTGCTGCCACGGACCCATCTCGAACTGGCGCTGGCCAAAAGGCTGGCCGAGGAGTGGATCGGCCCCACCAACGCCCACGGGGTACCGGGTTATCGCAACGTCATATTGCACGCCACCAATCTCGCCTAGGGCCTGTTGCGAGCCCTCACTCTTGCTGGCGGATCGCCGCAAGAGCCCTCGGCAGGGTGAAAAGCCAGCGCAGCCCGGGCGCCAGCAATGACACCTACACCCGCAGCCAGAAGGTCACGGGGCCGTCGTTGAGCAGCCTGACCTTCATATCGGCGGCAAAACGTCCTGTCTCGGTCGGCATGCCGCCCTCCTTGGCCCGGGCAACGAAGTAGTCATAGAGCCGCTCGGCATCCGCGGGATGGGCACCGCCGGAGAAGCTGGGCCTCATCCCCTTGCCGGTATCCGCCGCCAGGGTGAACTGGGAGACCACCAGCAGGCTGCCCCCGACCTGGCCCACATTGAGGTTCATCTTGCCCTCTGCATCGGAGAAGATGCGATAGCCGCTCACCTTGTGCAGCAGCTTGTCGGCCTTGGCTTCATCGTCCCCCTGCTCTACCCCGAGCAGCACCAGCAAACCCTGGCCTATGGCTCCGGTTACCTCCCCCTCGACGGTCACGCTGGCCTCTGACACCCGCTGGATCAATGCAATCACATCCCTCTCCTCTCAAAACAGAACGACCGCCGCCGTCGTCATGACGGGGCGGTCGTTGATGCTACCAATAAATGCCCTGCCCGAGCCAACGCCTTTCCCGCCAGGGTCGGCGCTATATCAGGCAAGCCTCAGGCCAGCCCTCGTTGCCGGGCTTCTCATACTCTCCAAGGCAGGCAGTGGTTTTCGCACCGAGCAACACCACCAACCAGCTCAAGTGTTTACAAAGGCCCAGACGAACAGAATGGATATCGGTGCCAACACTCAGGCCAGCTCCTCGTTGCCCGGTTTCTCGTATTCCCCCAGGCAGGCGGTGGTCTCCGCACCGAGCAAGACCACCAACCAGCTCCAGTGTTTACAAAGGCCCAGACGAACAGAATGGATATCGGTGCCAACAATGAGCGGCTGATTCAGGCCAGCTCCTCGTTGCCCGGTTTCTCGTATTCCCCCAGGCAGGCGGTGGTCTCCGCGCCGAGCAAGACCACCAACCAGCTCAGATAAACCCAAACGAACAGAATGGGGATGGTCGCAAGAGCGCCGTAGATGGCCTGATAGGAAGGGAAGTTGGTGATATAGATGGAGAAGCCGCGCTTGGCCAGCTCGAACAGGGTGGCCGCCACCAGGGCGCCGATCAAGGCGTGGGTCAGCCGCACCTTGCAGTTGGGCACCACGGTATAAATAAGCAGGAAGCCGAACACAGAGAACAGGAAGGGCAGGCTGCGCAACACCAGGTAGCCGGCGCCAAACAGGCTGTCAGCGGCAAACAGCTTCAGCGACAGTATGTAGGAGGAGATGGCGAGGCTGGCCCCGATGAGCACCGGACCCAGGGTCAGTATCATCCAGTACATGGCAAAGGCCTGGGCCAGAGGTCGATTCTGGGTCGAACGCCAGATGTAGTTGAGGTTCTTGTCGATGGCCGAGATCAACATCAGGGCCACCACTATCAGGGCGCCTATGCCGACCGCAGTGGTGTTGGTGGCATTGGCCACGAAGCCGTCTATGTACTCCTTGAGCATCTCGCCGGCGGTGGGCACGAAGTTGTGATAGACGAACTGTTCCATCTGCTGTTTCAGGGTCTGGAACACCGGGAAGGCCGACATCATGCCGAACACCACTGCGACCATGGGCACCAGAGAAAGCAGGGTCACATAGGCCAGGTAGCCGGCGGTGACCGTCAGCCTGTCCTGCTGGAAACGGCCCCAGACGAACTGGGCGAAATGGGCACCATCATGGCGCAAGAAGGAGACTGCGTGGGCCAGACGGCCGCGGATTTGCTGCTGCATCTTGATTCTCGTAAGCGTCATCATGCAGATATTGTGTCAGATAGGGTGCCCATCTGACCACCCATGAGCCGGTTCGCGGTCATCACCATCGACCATACCGGGGTGAGAACCCACCGCACGACCATAAAAAAAGAGGCCATAAGGCCTCTCTTTGGTCTGTCGATGAACAGCTATCGATCAAGCACGACCGGCGCGCTTGCGATCCATCTCGGTCAGCAGTTTCTTGCGGATACGGATGGCCTTGGGAGTGATCTCTACCAGCTCATCATTGTCGATGAACTCGAGAGCCTGCTCCAGGGTCATGCGGATCGGCGGAGTCAGCACCTGGGCTTCGTCGGTACCGGAGGCACGCATGTTGGTCAGCTGCTTGCCTTTCAGGCAGTTGACGGTCAGGTCGTTGGAACGGGAGTGGATCCCGATCACCTGGCCTTCGTACACTTCGGTCGCGTGACCGATGAACAGACGACCACGGTCTTGCAGACCGAACAGGGCGAAGGTCAGGGCCTTGCCGGTAGCGTTGGAGATCAGCACGCCGTTCTGACGCTCACCGATGCTGCCACCCTTGTGCGGACCGTAATGGTCGAAGGTGTGGTACAGCAGGCCGGTACCTGAAGTCATGGTCAGGAACTCGGTCTGGAAGCCGATCAGGCCACGGCTCGGGATCATGAAGTCCAGACGGACACGACCCTTGCCATCCGGGGTCATGTTGGTCATCTCGCCCTTACGCAGGCCGAGTTGCTCCATCACGGAACCCTGGTGGATCTCTTCCACGTCTACGGTAACGGTTTCGAACGGTTCTTGCAGAACACCGTCAACGGTACGCAGGATAACTTCCGGACGGGATACCGCCAGCTCGTAACCTTCGCGACGCATGTTTTCGATCAGGATGGACAGGTGCAGTTCACCACGACCGGAGACACGGAACTTGTCCGGATCTTCGGTCTCTTCCACGCGCAGGGCCACGTTGTGGACCAGCTCCTGGTTCAGACGCTCCAGGATGTTGCGGGAGGTCACGAACTTGCCTTCTTTACCGGCGAACGGTGAGGTGTTGACCTGGAAGGTCATGTTCACGGTCGGCTCGTCGACGGAGAGCGGCGGCAGAGCTTCGACGGCGTTGTTGTCACAGACAGTGTCGGAGATCTTCAGCTCGCCCAGACCGGTGATGGCGATGATGTCGCCCGCTTGCGCGTCGGCCACTTCGGTACGGGACAGACCCAGGTAACCCAGCACCTGACCGACTTTACCGGTACGGCTCTTGCCGTTGGCACCGACGATGGTGACCTGCTGGTTGGTCTTGACGCGACCACGGGTGATACGGCCGATACCGATAACACCGACGTAGGAGTTGTAGTCCAGCTGGGAGATCTGCATCTGGAAACCACCGTCGGCATCAGCCGCAGGTGCTTCCACGTTGTCGACGATGGCCTGGAACAGGGGTTCCATGTTCTCGGACGGTACGTCCTGATCCATGGTGGCCCAACCGTTCAGTGCAGAGGCGTACACAACCTTGAAGTCCAGTTGCTCATCGGTGGCACCCAGGTTGTCGAACAGATCGAAGACCTGATCCATTACCCAGTCAGGACGAGCACCCGGACGGTCGATCTTGTTGATGACCACGATCGGCTTCAGACCCTGGGCGAATGCCTTCTGGGTCACGAAACGAGTTTGCGGCATAGGGCCGTCAACGGCGTCGACCAGCAGCAGCACGGAGTCAACCATGGAGAGCACGCGCTCAACTTCACCACCGAAGTCGGCGTGTCCCGGGGTATCAACGATGTTGATGCGGTAGTCGTTCCAGCGGATCGCAGTGTTCTTGGCGAGAATGGTGATGCCACGTTCCCGTTCCAGATCATTGGAGTCCATGATCCGTTCCTGACCTTCGCTGGTGCGATCCAGAGTGCCGGATTGCTGCAGCAGCTTATCAACCAGAGTCGTTTTGCCGTGGTCAACGTGCGCAATAATCGCAATATTGCGTAAATTCTCTAACATTCTCGCCTCAAATCACCGGGTAAAATTGGGCGCTAATTGTACTCTCGCCTTTGTGATCTGCCTAGCAGAATTGCAGACCATTCGCGTACAACAAGGGATCTGGATCATGGACCCCGCGCCAAAAGCCTGCTTAGATGGTCTTGACACGTAGGCGCACCACGATGGTGCACCAAAACGATCCAAGGTTGCACCACTTTGAGGCGCAGCCAAGCATGAAAGCGGGAGTCCCGACAGCCTGAAAGGGTGCAAATGCCCTGAAATCAAGCTGTCACAAACTTGGCACGATACTGGCTTATGTGAATGTGATGACGCATTCACCCAAAGAGTTTTAACACCGGAGGTTACTTAGCATGTCAGCCCAGAACGTTTTGGCCCTGATCCAGGAACACGAAGTCAAGTTTGTTGATCTGCGTTTTACCGACACCAAGGGTAAAGAGCAGCACGTATCCATTCCTTCCCACCAGGTCGACGAAGACTTCTTCGAAGACGGCAAGATGTTCGATGGCTCCTCCATCGGCGGCTGGAAGGGCATCAACGAGTCTGACATGGTGCTGATGCCGGATCCGGCCTCCGCCAAACTGGACCCGTTCACCGAAGAGACCACGCTGAACATCGTCTGTGACGTGCTTGAACCTGCCACCATGCAAGGCTATGACCGCGATCCGCGCTCCATCGCCAAGCGTGCCGAAGATTTCCTGAAAGCCAGCGGTATCGCTGACACCGTGCTGTTCGGGCCGGAGCCGGAATTCTTCATGTTCGACAACATCACCTTCTCCAACACCATGGGCCACAGCTTCGTTAAGATCGAATCCGAAGAAGCTGCCTGGAACTCGGGTACCGAGTACGAGCACGGCAACAAGGGTCACCGTCCCTTCGTCAAGGGTGGTTACTTCCCGGTTGCGCCGGTTGACTCCTCCCAGGACATCCGCGCCGCCATGTGTCTGGTGCTGGAGGAGATGGGCCAGGTCGTTGAAGCTCACCACCACGAAGTGGCCACTGCCGGTCAGAACGAGATCGCAACCCGCTTCAACACCCTCACGCTGAAAGCGGACGAAGTGCAGGTGCTGAAGTACGTGATCCACAACGTGGCCCACGCCTACAACAAGACAGTCACCTTCATGCCGAAACCCATGTTCGGTGACAACGGCTCCGGCATGCACTGCCACCAGTCCCTGGCCAAGAACGGCGTCAACCTGTTCGCCGGCGACCTGTACGGCGGTCTGTCCGAGATGGCATTGCACTACATCGGCGGCATCATCAAGCACGCCAAGGCCATCAACGCCTTCGCCAACCCGACTACCAACTCCTACAAGCGTCTGGTGCCGGGCTATGAAGCCCCCGTCATGCTGGCCTACTCCGCCCGCAACCGCTCTGCCTCCATCCGTATCCCGGTGGTGCCGAGCCCGAAGGCCCGTCGCATCGAAGTGCGCTTCCCGGATCCGGCTGCCAACCCCTACCTGGCCTTCGCTGCCCAGCTGATGGCCGGTCTGGACGGCATCATCAACAAGATCCATCCGGGCGATGCCATGGACAAGAACTTGTATGACCTGCCGCCGGAAGAAGCCGCAGAAGTGCCGACCGTTGCCGGTTCCCTGGACGAAGCCCTGTCCGCACTGGATGCTGACCGCGAGTTCCTGACCCGTGGCGGCGTCTTCAGCGACGACTTCATCAACTCCTACCTGGAGCTGAAGCAGCATGACGTGGATCGTGTCCGCATGACCCCGCACCCCCTGGAGTTCGAGCTGTACTACTCCGTCTAATCCGGTGCCCTTGCTTCATCATGACAAACCCGCCATCTGGCGGGTTTTTTATCTAAGAGGCTGAAATATCATGACTCATCGCCTCAAGCACCATGGGGCGTCCGGCTCGGCGAGCCCGTTCTTCACCGCGCATCCGACAAGAGGCCCGACATTTTTTTCTCTGATAGGATTAAGGTGAACCCCGTCAAGGAGAGATGGATGAAAACAGTACACCCGACATGGACGCTGGGCCTCTTGCTGATGATCTCCTGCACCGCCCAGGCGGCCAGAGTCTATTCCTGGATCGATCCCCATGGGGTGACCCACTACACCGATGCCCCTCCCCCCGGCAAGAACGCCAGGGAAGTAGACCTGCGGGTCTCCCCCCTCATAGGCACCTCCCCCCACTCGGTCCAGGTCGATGACTTCAACAGCCTGACCGGCGTCGATGCCAGGAAGGCCTTGGAAGCCGCCCCCCTGGAGATAGAACTGCTCTCCCCCGAGCCGGGCAGCACGCTGCGCGACAACACGGGCAACATCGTCTTCCAGGCACAGGTCCATCCCCAGGCACCGGTGCAATATGACGTGCGCCTGCTGCTGAACGACAAGGCCATTCCCCTCGTTCACAACAGCCTGGCCATCCGGGTGGAGAACCTGGATCGCGGCGCCTACGAGGCGCGGCTCGAGCTGCTCGCCAAAGACGGTACGATCCTTGCTAAATCCAAAGCAGCCACCTTTTACCTGCATAGAACAACTGTGAATCAGGCTCCCAAAGCCACCCCCAAGGCCAATTAGGGGTGATGTGACGCACCGATGCGGGTAAACTTAATGCACCATATCGGTGCATAACAGGTGTAAAGCACCGTTTTAGGGAGAAACCTGTGCCAACCCGCTTGGATCACGCCAAGACACTCTTGGACAACCTGCTGACCGCCGTCATTCTGATGGATGAGCGGCTCTGCATTCAATTCGTCAACCCGGCGGCCGAACAGCTGCTTTCCCTCAGCGAACGGCGACTGATCGGGATCGAACTGCCCCATCTGCTGGAGCACATCTCCCTCGACCTGCAACGATTCAAGCAATGCCTCATTTCGGGGCAGGGCTTCACCGATAGCGAAGTCACCCTGGTGGTGGAAGGAGAGCCCAGGCTGGTGGAGATCAGCGTGAGCCCCATGGCCGACCACGAGCAGCGGCTGATGGTGGTAGAGCTGCGCAAAATCGATCAGCAGAAGAAGATCAGCCAGGAGCTGCAGCAGCATGCCCAGCAGCAAGCCGCCAAGGAGCTGGTGCGCGGGCTGGCTCACGAGATCAAGAACCCCCTCGGGGGTCTGCGCGGCGCGGCCCAGTTGCTGCAAAAGGAGCTGCCGGATCCGGCCCTGCGTGAATACACCGGCATCATCATAGAGCAGGCCGACCGCCTGCGGGTGCTGGTCGATCGGCTGCTCGGCCCCCAGCGGCCGGGACGCCATCAGATGCACAATGTGCATTCGGTGCTGGAGCAGGTGCGCCGGCTGGTAGACCTGGAGCTGCCGCCCCAGATCCGCATCGAGCGGGACTACGACCCCAGCATTCCCGAGTTCGAGATGGAGCCGGACCAGCTGCAGCAGGCGTTTCTCAACATAGTCCGCAATGCCGCCGAGGCCCTCGGTGATCAGACCGGGCTCATCCGCATCAAGACTCGCACCGCCTTCCAGATCACCATCCACGGACAGCGCTACCGCCTGGCCGCCGAGATCAAGATCATCGACAACGGCCCCGGCATTCCCGATGCCATTCGCGACACCCTCTTCTACCCCATGATCACCGGCAAGGAGGGGGGCACAGGGCTCGGCCTCTCCATCGCCCAGAATCTGATCGATCAGCACAAGGGGCGCATAGACTGCATCAGCTGGCCCGGCCACACCGAATTCACCATCTACCTACCACTTCGCAAGTAAGGGAACCTCATGACAGCAAAAGTGTGGATCGTCGATGACGACAGCTCCATCCGCTGGGTGCTGGAGCGCACCCTTGGTAGCGAAGGCTTCGAATGCGAGAGCTTTGCCGATGGCGAAGCCCTGCTGAGTTCGCTGGAGATGCGCTCACCGGACGTGATCCTCTCCGATATCCGTATGCCCGGTATCGACGGCCTGAGCCTGCTGGAGCAGATCCACCGCCGCCAGGCGGATCTGCCCATCATCATCATGACGGCGCACTCGGATCTCGACAGCGCGGTCAACGCCTACCAGCGCGGCGCCTTCGAATACCTGCCCAAGCCGTTCGACATCGACGAGGCGGTCACCCTAGTGCGCCGCGCCGAGAATCATCTGAAAGAGCAGCGTACCAAGCGCAAGGCACGCCAGCAGGAGGCCACCACCACCCCGGAGATCATCGGTGAGGCCCCCGCCATGCAGGAGGTGTTCCGCGCCATCGGCCGGCTGTCGCGCTCCAGCATCTCGGTGCTGATCAACGGTCAGAGCGGTACCGGCAAGGAGCTGGTCGCCCATGCCCTGCACAAGCACAGCCCCCGGGCCCACAAGAACTTCATTGCCCTCAACATGGCGGCCATCCCGAAGGATCTCATCGAATCCGAGCTGTTCGGCCATGAGAAGGGGGCCTTCACCGGCGCCAACAACATCCGCCACGGCCGTTTCGAGCAGGCCGACGGCGGCACCCTGTTTCTCGACGAAATAGGCGACATGCCCCTCGACGTCCAGACCCGGCTGCTGCGGGTGCTGGCCGATGGCCAGTTCTACCGGGTCGGCGGCCATCAACCGGTGCAGGTAGATGTGCGGATCATCGCCGCCACCCACCAGAATCTGGAGAAACGGGTCGCCGATGGCGAATTTCGGGAGGATCTGTTCCACCGCCTCAATGTCATCCGCATCCATATCCCCGCCCTCAAGGAGCGGCGGGAGGACATACCTCAGCTGGCCCAGCATTTCCTGCTGAGGGCCGCCAAGGAGCTGAACGTAGAGGCCAAAAGCCTGCACCCGGATACCCAGACCTACATCAGCCGCCTGCCCTGGCCCGGCAACGTGCGCCAGCTGGAGAACGTCTGCCGCTGGTTGACCGTGATGGCCTCGGGTCAGGAGGTGCTGGTCGGCGATCTGCCCACCGAGCTGCTGACCCCCATCACCAGCACGGCGGAGCCGGGTCAGCCCGCCCTGACCGGTGGCTGGCAACAACAGCTGCAGGACTGGGTGGCCGCCAAGCTGGCGCTGGGGGAGACCGACATCCTGGCCGATGCCATGCCACAGTTCGAGCGGATCATGCTGGAGACGGCCCTGGATCACACCCATGGCCACAAGCAGGAGGCCGCCCGTCTGCTCGGCTGGGGTCGCAATACCCTGACCCGCAAGCTCAAGGAACTCGACATTCCCTGAGTCTCCGGGAAAAACGATTCCCATCACGCCTTGAGGGAAAGCCTGACCAATCAGACCCCGTTTGCCTGCAAACGGGGTATCTTTTTCAAGATCCCCGCCTAGAATGACAGGCTTTCCAACCCGACTCGCAGAAGGCGCCATCATGATTGACAGATCCCTCCCCCTGACCGACCTGCACCGCCATCTGGATGGCAACATCCGTCCGCAGACCATTCTCGAGCTGGGTCGCCTGCACAACATCCCGCTGCCAGCCGATGAGCTGGAGGCCCTGCGCCCCCACGTGCAGATCGTCGAGAACGAGCCGAGTCTGGTGGCCTTCCTGAAGAAGCTGGATTGGGGCGTGGCCGTGCTGGCCGATTACGACGCCTGCCGCCGGGTCGCCTACGAGAACGTGGAAGATCTGCTGCGTGCCGGCATCGACTATGCCGAGCTGCGCTTCAGTCCCGCCTACATGGCGATGGCCCACAAGCTGCATCCGCAGGGTGTGGTGGAAGCCATCATCGACGGCGTGGCCGCCGGCAGCCGCGACTTTGGCATCAAGACCAATCTGATAGGCATCATGAGCCGCACCTTCGGCACCGAACAGTGCAACAAGGAGCTGGCCGCCTGTCTGGCCCATCGCGACAAGCTGGTCGCCATCGATCTGGCCGGTGACGAGCTGGGCTTCCCGGGCACACTCTTCACCGAACATTTTCGCAAGGTGCGGGATGCAGGCATGCGGGTGACGGTGCACGCCGGTGAAGCCGCGGGCCCCGAGAGCATGTGGCAGGCCATTCGCGATCTCGGCGCCGAGCGTATCGGTCACGGTGTCAAGGCCATCCAGGATCCGGCCCTGATGGCCTACCTGGCGGAGCATTGCATCGGCATCGAGTCCTGCCTCACCTCCAACATCCAGACCACCACTGTCGCCAGCCTGACCGAGCACCCGATCCGCCAGTTCCTGGCCGCTGGCGTGCTGGCCTGCCTCAACACCGACGATCCCGCGGTGGAAGGCATTGACCTGCCCCACGAATACGAGGTGGCCGCCCCGGCCGCCGGCATGACGGCGAGCGAGATCCGCACCGCCCAGCAGAACGGTCTGACCTTGGCCTTCCTGAGCGATGGCGAGAAAGCTGAACTGAGCGCCCGCGCGGCACGGCGCTGAGTGCAGGCAAGCCCAATAAAAAAACCGCCGAGAGGCGGTTTTTTTATGTTCAGTGCCGGGGTGGCGGCTCAGATCACCCGGGAAAACTGCTGCTGGCGCGCCTTGCTGCGCAGGTAGACGTCGAAGCACATGCAGATGTTGCGAATGAGTAGCTGACCGGTGGAGACCACCTCAAGCCCGTCGTCTGTCATGCGCACCAGACCATCGTCGATGAAGGTCTGCAGCAGCTTGAGATCCTCGGCGAAGTACTCCCGGAAGACCAGGCCATGGGCCTGCTCGACGGCGGCGAAGTTCAGGGAGAAGTCGCAGATGAGGCGCTTGATCACCTCGCGGCGGATCAGGTCGTCCCGGTTGAGTGAGCACCCCTTCCACTGGGCGTGGCCGAGCGTCTCCACCTGGGCGTAATAGGTTTTGAGATCCTTCTGATTCTGGGAGTAGGCATCCCCCATCATGCTGATGGAAGAGACCCCCAGCCCCAGCAGATCGCAATCTCCCTGGGTGGTGTAGCCCTGAAAGTTGCGGTGCAACTTGCCCTCGCGCTGGGCCACCGCCAGCTCGTCATCGGGTTTGGCGAAGTGATCCATGCCGATGAACTGATAACCCTGACCGGTGAGGAAGGCGATGGTGTCCTGCAGCATGGCCAGCTTCTCCCGGGGGGCCGGCATGTCTTCCTCCTTCAGCTTGTGCTGGGCGGCGAAGCGGCTCGGCAGGTGGGCATAGTTGAAGATGGAGAGGCGGGCCGGATCCGTCTTCAGCACTTCCTCCAGGGTGTGGTGGAAGCTCTCCCGGTTCTGGTGCGGCAGGCCGTAGATGAGGTCGAGATTGGTGGAGCGGAACCCCAGTGCCCGGGCGCGCTCCAGCATGGCACGGATGAAGTCGTTGTCCTGCTCGCGGTTGACCGCGACCTGGACCGCCTTGTTGAAATCCTGCACGCCGAGGCTGATGCGGTTGAAGCCCAGCTCCCGCAGCACATCCAGCATGGAGAGTTCGATCTCGCGCGGGTCGACCTCGATGCTGATCTCGCCTTCGTCCGCGAACTGGAAGTGCTCCCGCAAGATGTCCATCAGGCGACGGGTCTGCCCTTCGTTCAGATAGGTGGGGGTGCCGCCGCCCCAGTGCAGCTGGGTCACCAGCCGGTCCTTGAACAGGGGGGCCTGCGCCTTGATCTCCTGCTCGAGGTAATCGAGGTATTGATCGGCCTTGTGCTGGTGACGGGTGATCACCTTGTTGCAGCCGCAGTAGTAGCAGAGCTTGTGGCAGAAGGGGATGTGCACATAGAGCGACAGATTGCGCGCCGGATACTGGCCCGCGGCCTGGACGAAGTCCGGATAACCGAAGCCCTCGTTGAACTCCAGCGCGGTGGGATAGGAGGTGTAACGCGGGCCGCTGTAGTTATATTTCTCGATCAGGGCCTGATCCCACACAATCTGTTCTGCTTGCACGCTTGCTTCCTCTTTCTTTGTTATCCAGGGCTCACCGGCTTAGCTGAAAGTCCTTCAGTCGGGCGACATCCTTGAGGATCTGCGCCTCCAGCTCGGCCTCGTAGCCGCTGCGTTCGAGATCCATCTTCATCACTTCGTTGCGCTTGAGAGCTCGCCTCGCCTCGTGAGTCGGCATCTCCTTCACCTTCTCGTAGAGGCCATAGAGACCGGGGAATTCACTGGCGAAGGCTCGCCCTCCCTTGATCTGCAAGGCATCCAGCAGGTTGGTCAGCCGGATGGCCCCCTCCGAGTAGTCGCACTGACCATCCCGTACCGCATGGGCGATCACCCTGACGCTGTCGAGGATGCGCTCGTTACGGGCCGCAATGGCCTGCCGCTGCATGTCGTGCTGACGCTTGAGACGCGCCAGCAGGGTGCCGGCATAGACAGCCATCCCCAGCAAGACAAGGCCCCCCAGCAGGGCGGCCAGCATCCATCCACTCATCACTTCTTCTTCGGCTCGGGCTTGGGTTCGGGCTGATAGTCAACCTGGCTGAAACGCTCCCACAGCTCTTCCTCGGAGGCAGGCTGTCTCGGCTCTTCATACTCGACGTCGTCAAAATCACCGTCGTCATCTTCGTCGGTGTCTATGATGCCGAGCTCGTCCATCAGCTCCTGATAGCGATCGACGCGCTGATCGACCCAGGCCTGCTCGGCCGCTTCCAGGGTTTCGCCGGCATCCAGTCGATCCAGCAGATCGTTCAGGCGATCATCGTTCTCGATGGAGGCCAGCTCCTGCTCGGGCGTCATCACCAACTTCTTCTCTTTTTGTGGTTTGCTCACCACGGACTGGGACTTCTTTTCTTCCACGATCAGCACGACCGGCTTGCGGGAGCCGATGCGCGGATCCTTGGCCTGCTTGCCACTGCCGCCCTTGTTGCCCTGCTCGACCTGCTGACGGGAGCCCGCCTTCAAGCCCTTGCGCTTGGCGGCGCGTTTGCGCTCACGGCCTTCCAGGGCACTGGCATCTGATTCTTTGCGCTTGCCGGTAGGCTTGCGGGTGGGTTGTTTGGCCGACATGAATGACTCCGACAAATAACTGGATTGAAACCCCCGGTATTGTTTCGTCCGGGGAGGATGCTGAAGCGGGGAACAGTAAATCTGGAACAAGAGTGGGATCCCGCACCAATTCGACCATATTGGGCCGCTGAACACCGCAGGATCGGCATCCTCTGGGCATGTTGCTGGTATTTTGACACAGAATGCCTTGGCGGGTTAATGACCCAACAGAAAAAAGGCAGCCGAAGCTGCCTTGATCCTGTCATGCGAGTCCCATTCCCTGGCTGCAAATCGCCTTATCCCTGGGCGTACCTCTGCGCATCATGTCGTTAGGTCTTCCTGACCCTTGTTGCTCGATCCTGAATGTGCGTGTGCTTGTCTAACCCAGGCGGACAACATCCGGTCGTCTTTCTGGGGTGGTTGCCTCCCGCAGCCCCGCTCATCCCTGGCGGTCACCATCCTGGTCTCTGACTCCCTTGCTCATCACTTGCCTGCTGAGCCGACTCCCTGTCCAACCCGCCGAACGCCAACAGCTCGCCCGGTCATTCCATGGGCTCACTGTAACAATTTCGCAGTAGGGCTCAATCCACTCGGCATTCTTTCAAATTAAGATAAGTGGCCATCTCATTTTTAACATATTGAAAGTTATAGCTTCTGCATCGAAGGCTGAATGCTGTTTCAGCCCCGACCGGGCTCGGAAATGGGGGATCTCTTACAACAATGCAGGGCATTTGCAGGCATGGCGCCAGAAGCCCCAAAAAAGAACAGGGGACCTTGATAGTTCCCTGTTCTTTTCAACAAGATAGATTCCGGACCTTATCAGTGCAGACCCGCCACATATTTGGAGAGGGCTTCAATATCCTGATCCGTCAGCTTCCTGGCCACATCCCGCATCATGCCATTGGGGTCATTGTCACGGGCTGCCGCACGGAAGGCGGTTAGCTGCGCCTTGATATACGCAGGGTGCTGCCCCGACAAGCTGGGATACTTGGCCTGCTCTACGCCGGAACCGCGAGGACCATGGCAGGCGGTACAAGCGGCCAGACCACGTTCCATGTCGCCTCCCATATAGAGCGCCTTGCCTGCGGCAACCACGTCATCGGGCACGGCAACCGGAGTCACCTTCTGGCTGGAGAAGTAGGCGGCCAGGTCGTCCATGTCCTGATCGGACAGAGGCAACGCCATGGGTCCCATGATGGGAGCAACCCGACCAGTTTGGCCAGAAGCTGCAGCCTTCAGTTCAACTAATTGTTTTTTGATATATGATGCGTGCTGACCAGCAATCTTGGGATACATGTCGACTGGGCTGTTGCCGTCCGGTCCATGACAGGCCGCACAGACGGCAGCCTTGGTTTGTCCCGCAGCGGCATCGCCCTTGGCTTGTGCCATCCCAGTTACGCCAACCATCAGAGCAAGTGTAATGACTAGGTTCTTCATGGCGTTCCAACTTTCTCGTTATTAGGCTTCCAGATCCCATGCCGCCGAAGGCATGTTAAAATAAACGCGTTTAAGCGACGCCATTTTACACGATTTCACAAAAAAGTAACTCTATAACCCTCTATCTCTATGGGGAATTTACGTTGGATACACAAACTCTGAATTTCAATAAGGTGCATTTTGTGACCAGCGCACCCGACATCCGCCACCTGCCAAATGATGGGGGTGTCGAGATTGCGTTTGCCGGGCGTTCCAACGCCGGTAAATCATCTGCATTGAATACCTTGACCAAACACAAGAACCTGGCGCGGACCAGTAAGACACCGGGCCGTACCCAGCTGATCAACCTGTTTGAACTGGAACCGGGCAAGCGCCTGGTCGACTTGCCGGGCTACGGTTATGCGCAGGTCCCGCTGGAAATGAAGCTCAAGTGGCAAAAGTCACTGGCTGAATATCTGCAGCGCCGCGAATCCTTGAAAGGTCTGGTGATCCTGATGGACATTCGCCATCCGCTCAAAGAGACCGACATGAACATGCTGGAATGGAGCTCACACCGCGAACTGCCGGTGATGCTGCTGCTGACCAAGGCAGACAAGCTGAGCCCGGGCCCCCGCAACAACCAAGTGATCAAGGTGCGCCAGGCAGTAGCCGAGCTGGGTCCGCAGATCCAGGTTGAAGCCTTCTCCTCCCTCAACAACATAGGCGTCGAGAAGCTGGCCCAGACTCTGAGCGGCTGGTATCTGTCCAATGCCGAAACCGCCCTGACCGACACAGAAGAAGACCACCAGATCGAGGAGTAAATCGCTCCTCTTCTTGCTGCAATGAGCGGAGTTGGCCCTCCGCTGATTGAAAGACTTTCAGTTCTCTCCTGCCCGGGCTAACCTCCAGGTTTCCTTCTGTTACAACCCATTCCTTATAGCTTATAAGTCTTTTCGATCAGAGAGATAGAGCGTTAAGCTGCAGTGAAAATTAACTTCCCCCTTTCATGACACCGTTTTCACCCTTCCCGCCAGACAAGCCGGGAATAATGCCTTGTACCAACAAAACTGAAAATTTATTACAAAAAAGGGGTGGGAAGGGATAAAAATGAGGCCAGTCTCGCTGTCGCGGACCGGCCTGAAGAAATGAGTTCAAAAAATTGGGAAAAAGCGAGTTCTCGAGAACAAAGACGATTGGTTTTCCTCAAGAAACATTCCTATTCTAACAAAAGCCTGCTCAATTTAAAGCATTTACTCTAAACACTGCGTATAAAAAAACACCCCGACGATGACTCATCGGGGCTGCTATTCAGCCACATTCAATTACGTGAAATAAAAGGTCTGAAAGATAGAACATCTTACCTCTGTACCCTACGTCGATAACTGTACAGCAAAGCAGCAGAAAGTGAAAGTAATTTATGTAATTTAGTTTCACATAAAACGGGAAAGATAAATTTATATATTTTTCAAACGGATAAAAAAATCCCCAGTATAAATACCGGGGAGTTATAAAGGTGACTAGCTAGCACTTCCTCAACTATCTAGTTAGTCAGCACCATTTCGTACAAGTTCCGCTGCTTTGAGAAAAAACTTGATAAACGCGAGCGGCACGAGCTTTAAATCACCATAAGGCACTGTTATCTATTGCTTTAATTCCCATTTTAAAATGGTGCCAATTTCATTCTTCCACGCGCGGGGGGGCACTTTTCCCCCGAGGAAGAGGGGTATTCTGCTCAGACATAGGGGTGGCATCGCAACCGCCCGTCAGCAGGAGTGCACATTCGCGGTTGTTCCACTCCCCGCCCGCTTGATAAGCGGACCAGCTTACAAGGTGCCTAGGTTGCGTTTCAGCTCTCTCAACACCTGCTTGGTGCCAGGCCGGATGCCGCGCCACACGGTAAAGGCTTCGGCAGCCTGCTCCACCAGCATGCCGAGCCCATCCATGGTCTGACAGGCACCATGCTGCTTGGCCCAACCGATGAAGGCCGTGTCCGTCGCACCGTACATCATGTCGTAAATGGCGATATCGGCGTGGATCAGGGCCGGCGCCAGCGGTGGCAGCTCCCCTTGCAGACTGGCGGAGGTGGAATTGATGATGAGATCGAACGGCCCCGCCAGCTGCTCATAAGTCCTGGCACTGAGCGCCCCCAGATCCTGGAATTCGGCAGCCAGCTGCTGCGCTTTTCCATGAGTGCGGTTGGCGATGACCAACTCGCCCGGCTTCTCCGCCAGCAGCGGCGCCAGCGCACCGCGAGCCGCTCCACCGGCCCCCAGCAACAGGATCCGGCTGTCCGCCAATGTCACCCCATGAGCCTTGAGATCGGCTACCAGCCCGGCGCCATCTGTATTGTCCCCCAGCAGCACGCCATCATCGGTCAGCTTGATGGTGTTGACCGCTCCTGCCCGCTTGGCCCTTGGACTCAGCCGATCGACCAGGGTGAACGCCTGCTCCTTGAACGGCACTGTGACATTGCACCCCTTGCCCCCTTGGGCAAAGAAGCTGCGCAGGGTAGCGGCAAACTCGTCGACGGCGGGTTCGGCCAGCCCATACTCCAGCTCTTGCTGGGTCTGTCTGGCGAACAGGGTATGGATGAAGGGGGACTTGCTGTGGCGCACCGGGTGGCCAAAAACCAGATAACGATCCATCAAAGAGTTCCATCAGAGGGTGATCACCCGATTTAACGGGTTTTCTCAGCCGGGAACAAGCCGAATATCGGCCAGTAAAAAGGGGGCAGTCATGGCCCCTCGAGTCACAGCCACTCTCGTGGCGTGAGGTAGTCGCTATAGAGCAAAGCCTCGGGGCTGCCCGCCTCCGGCTGCCAGTCATACTCCCAACGAGCCAGGGGTGGCATCGACATCAGGATCGACTCGGTACGTCCGCCAGTCTGCAACCCGAACAGGGTGCCCCTGTCATACACCAGATTGAACTCCACATAGCGACCACGGCGATAGAGCTGGAACGCCCGCTCCCGCTCGCCATAGGGCAGCGCCTTGCGTTGCTCGACAATGGGCAGATAGGCATCGAGATAACCCCGACCTACCGCCTGCATGAAGGAGAAGCAGTCGGCAAAGGGCCAGCGGTTCAGATCATCGAAGAAGAGGCCACCCACCCCCCGGGTCTCGTTGCGATGCTTGAGGAAGAAGTAGCGATCGCACCAGGACTTGAACTCGGGGTAGATATCATCACCAAAAGGCTGACAGAGATCGTGGGAGACCTGGTGCCAGTGCTGCACATCCTCGGCAAACGGGTAGAAGGGCGTCAAATCAAAGCCGCCGCCAAACCACCAGATGGGCGCCTCGCCCTCTTTCTCGGCGATGAAGAAACGGACGTTGGCATGACTGGTCGGCACATAAGGATTGTGCGGATGGATCACCAGCGAGACGCCCATGGCCTCGAACTTGCGGCCAGCCAGTTCGGGGCGGTGGGCCGTGGCAGAGGAGGGCATGGCATCACCATAGACATGGGAGAAGTTGACCCCGCCCTGCTCGATCACCGCGCCATGGCGCAGCACCCGGGTGCGACCGCCGCCACCGCCTTCACGGCGCCAGGCATCCTCCACGAAGTGTCCGGCGCCGTCAGCCTGCTCCAGTCCCCGGCAGATCTCGTCCTGCAACTGCAGCAGGAAGGCCTTGACCTGGGCCACATCCGGTTTGCTCATCTTGTCTCCAGTCAGGCAGGCTCTTGATTGTCCCGTCCATTTTATATTGTGGTGTCATGCCATGAGCACATCGCCCGTCATGACTGCAAATCTGCGTCCCTCAGGAGGGACGAATGATGGCGCCGGTACGGGCGTCCTTGATCTCGGATGGATTGGCTTGTCCCCCGACCTCGCCGGGCAGGATATGGGCCAGCTGACTTGCCAGCAGCTCACCTATATCGGCCACCCGTCGGGCAGGCTCCTCGCCGGTCAGGTTGGCACTGGTCGAGACCAGAGGTTTGCCAAAGGCGCGGCACAGGGCCTGTACCTGAGGATGGGCCGTCACGCGCACAGCCAAAGTATCGAACTGCCCGGTCAGCCAGGCCGGCGTGGTCGCACGGGCAGGCATGATCCAGGTGAAGGGGCCGGGCCAGCTCGCCTGCACGCGAGCAAGCTGTTCGCTGCTGAGCTGGCTCAGGTCGATGTAATCCTGCAATTGGGCCAGATCGGCGGCGATCAGGATCAGGCCCTTCTCCACCGGACGCTGCTTGATGGCCAGCAGGCGCTGAACCGCGGCCTCGGAGTCGGGATCACACCCCAGGCCAAAGACGGCCTCGGTGGCATAGGCGATCACCCCTTCGCGGTGCAGGGCGGCGATCGCTTGTTCAAATTCGTTTGGCATAGAAAAAATGCGACAGCCAGGCTGCCACCTCTCATCACTGGGTTGTAAGTTGAACCGAGGTGAGGGCACCTTGGTGCCCTCACCTCTTCAGTACATACGGACGTTTGACCCGCCAACATAGCCTCAGCTCATCATTGGCCACTGCAACGCCTGAGATGCCGGGCCACATGAACTGGTCAAGAGGCTGACGGCGCGGCAATATCGGGATCGGCGCCAACGGCACGGCCGTAAAAGGGCGGTTCACGGCAAGATGATAAATCCAGATGAAGCCCCCTCTTGCCAGCAAGCTGCCAGCCGGCTTATGGCGGCAGGATTATACCCGCTCACTCTGATGACAGCATTTCTTTTGCGGGCAGACCCAGCGCAGACTACCTCTCACTTTCTTCTCGATCATGATGCCCCAGCCACACTCGGGGCAGGGCATGGGAACAGGCTTGTCATTCACCACGTACTTGCAGTGAGGATAGGCATCACAGGAGTAAAACTGTTTGCCATAGCGGGAGGTGCGGCTCACCAGATGACCCTTGCCACACTCCGGGCAGAGGATCTGGGTATCGTCGCTCTCCTGCAGGGACTCGATATGCTGGCAGGCCGGATACTGGGTACAGCCCACGAACAGGCCGTAGCGCCCCTTCTTGATCGCCAGCGGCTGACCACAATCGGGGCAGGAGGATCCTTCGAGCACCTTTTCGATGTCGCGGCCAGAGGGCGTCAGGGAACGAATATAGTCACAGGAGGGGTAGGCCGAGCAGCCCAGAAAGGGGCCATGCTTGCCCTGACGGATCATCAGCTCGGCACCACACTGCGGGCACGGCTCGCGCTCGAAGGCATGTTCGTGGGCAGAAAAGAGGTGATGATCGATTTTTGACATGGGCCGCGCCTTGGAATCCAGATGGCCTGAATTCTACCAGCGCGGCACCGGACTGTCAGTGAATGACACCGTCTGACTCGTCAAACACCAGCTCCTCCATCTGCTGGTAGGCATTCTCGCTGCCCGGGACGTTGAACAGCACCATCATGACGACCCACTTCAGGTCATCCAGCTCGATATCCGGCTTGTCCAGCTCCAGCAAGCGCTCGATACAGATTTCGCGGGTTTCGGCGTTCAGCACCTGAGCCTGTTCCAGGAACAGCAGGAAACCACGGCACTCTGTACTGAGGCGAGCCAGCTCTTGCGGGGCGTAGATCCGCATCGAACCTTGCGCACTGGCGGTGACATACACCTCCCGCTCGCTGTCATGCAGATTGGCCAGTCGTTCCAGCCAGTTGAGTGCCTTCTCAATCTCGTCCTGATTGAAACCGGCCCGGCTAAGTTCGTCGGTGAGTTCATCCTGCTCGACCATCACATCTGCATCGCTGTGGATGTAGGTCTCGAAAAGGTACATCAATACATCAAACATGATTCGCCCTCCTCGCTCTGACGTATCCACCGGCTACCGCCATCACTGCACCGGCCAGCTCCAGCTCTACCAACCTGCCCAATACCACTTCGACAGGAAGCTGGGCCCGCTCGGCAACGGTATCCACGCTCGTGGTCTCATAATCTACGTTATCCAACAAATCGGCATAAGGCAATTCGCTATTATGCAATGGCTCGGGAGAAGGGTTCGCCAGCCTCTGTAACAGCACAAAAGCAGGCAGCTCTTCCATGACATCTGCCGCATTCAAGACCAGCTTGGCCCCCTGCTGAAGCAGGCGATTGCACCCCGCTGCCTGGGTATTTTGCGGCGCACCCGGGATGGCAAAGACCTCGCGACCCTGCTCCAGCGCGTAGCGGGCCGTGATGAGTGAGCCGCTCTGTTCGGCCGCCTCCACCACCAGCGTGCCCAGCGACAGGCCACTGATGATGCGATTGCGACGAGGGAAATGTTCCGCCAGCGGCCCCTGGTCCGGCGCCAGCTCGGAGACAAGCAGGCCGCCGTGCTCGAGGATCTGCATCGCCAGGCCCTGGTGGCGCTTTGGATAGAGACAGTCAAGCCCGGAGCCCAGCACCGCCAACGTCACACCGCCCGATGCCAAGGCCTGCTGGTGACAGATGCCATCAATGCCCAGCGCCAATCCGGAGGTGATCGCCAAACCGCTCTCCACCAGTTCTGCACACAAACGGGCGGCGTTGTCCTTGCCTGCATAGGTGGGGTGACGGGTTCCCACCATCGCCAGCTGTGGCAGGGAAAAGGATGCGAGATCCCCGCGGCAATAGAGCAACAGGGGGGCGGCGGGGATCTCTTTGAGCAGCGAGGGATAGGCGGGGCTGTCCGGGCAAAGCAGGTGATTGTCAGCTACCGCGGCCCAGTTCAGCCCCTGCTCCACCAGGGGGGACGGCCATCTCAGTTGCCGGATCTGGGACGATTGCAGGCCAAGTGATTGCAACACATCGTCATCACAGCCAAACAGGGCATCGATGTCGCCACCGAAGTGCGCTAGCAGTCGTGCGGCGGTGACCGGACCTATGCCGGTCACCGCATCCAGCGTCAACCACAGCGAAAGCCGCCCGAGTGGAAGTGGCACGTCAGAAGTTACTGACCTGATAACCCGAGCTGACCAGATCCTGGCTCTGCAGGATGAGGCCATAACTCAGCTTGTCATAGACCTTGAACAACATGACCCTGGCAACCGCTTCGGCGGGCAAGGACGACTTGCCAGCAGAGTGGAATGCCTTGTCATAGACGGAAGCATATTCCCGATACGAGACCTTGCCATTCTTGTCCACCATCTCGACTCCCGGACGCAGGATCTCGAGCACATCGCCTGGGACAATCTGATCCCGCTGCCCCTTGTTGATGAGGACAACGTCAAACTTGCCTCCCCCACGCACCTTGCTCGGCAGCTCTATCACATAACCGGGGGAAATCACTGGCGCCGCCTTTGGCATGAAAACGGCTGAGAGACTCTCCTGCGGTGGTAACGGGATGACCTTGTCTCCCTGATACACCTCGCGCCTGTTGTGCGTCAGCGTGACTCTGGTGCTGTTGTTGGCCTGGCGATCCTCCGCTCGCACAGTGCCGACAAAAATCGCCTCTTGGCCGAGCTGCTCACCGGTCTGTTTGTCCTTGTAAGTCACCCCGGGGCGATAGATGCCATAACTCTGACCCGGATTCAGCGCCCCCTGCACATAGAGGGTATCCCCCTCCAGCATGCCGATATGCTTGTCGTTATTGCCAAGCACATAGGGCAGATCCTTGCTCTGCTGACTATCGGATAGAATGTGATCGGTTTGCAGGAAGGGCACTATCTCGCTGAGAGGCAGGGTCGGAATGGGATTGGCCTTGTTCTCGTAGCGGTTCTTGGGAGACAGGTGAATGACCTGTTTGCCGCCCTGGCTTGCCTTGCCCAGACGCGGCTCACCATTGACCCAGCTCAGCTGCAGGACATCACCGGGGTAAATCCAGTGTGGGTTGGCGATCTGGGGATTGATGTTCCAGAGACGTGGCCAGAGCCAGGGTTCGGCCAGATACTGGCCCGAAATATCCCAGAGGGTATCCCCCTTCTGCACCACATAACTCTCGGGATAGCCGGATTTCAGCGTCAACTGCTGTGCCATGGCACCATTGGCCAGGGCTGTCGCCAGACAGGCGAGGATGATTTGCTTCAGATGCATAACACTCCCTGTTACTTCTGCACGCAAAGTGTTGCTGTTTTTTGTCGACGTAAATGACTAGAATTACGTCAATATTGACTGCGTTTATATGAAACTAAAGAAAAAACTATGGCCATTCTAGATGTATTGCGTTTCCCCGATGAGCGCCTGCGCACAGTCGCAGCCCCTGTCGAGACCATTACACCCGAGTTACAACAGATTGTAGATGATATGTTCGAAACCATGTACGCGGAGGAAGGCATAGGCCTGGCCGCGACTCAGGTCGACATTCATCAGCGCATCATCGTCATCGATGTCTCTGAAGACCGTGAAGATCAACTGGTGCTGATCAACCCGGAGATCCTGGAGCAGTCAGGCAGCACCGGCATCGAAGAGGGTTGCCTCTCGGTCCCCGGCAGCCGCGCTCTGGTGCCGCGCGCCGAGTGGGTCAAGGTCCGGGCGCTGGATCGCCACGGCAAGCCATTCGAGCTGGAAGCCGACGATCTGCTCGCTATCTGCATACAGCATGAGATGGATCATCTGGTCGGCAAGCTGTTTGTGGATTACTTGTCCCCGCTCAAGCGCCAGCGCATCCGTCAGAAGCTGGAAAAGATGGCCCGTGAAGATCGCAAAGTCCTCTGAGGATCTGCCCCATTGAATAAGCTGAAACTGATTTTTGCCGGTACCCCCGACTTCGCCGCCCGTCATCTGGCGGCGTTGTTGTCTTCCGACCATGAAGTCGTCGCCGTTTACACCCAGCCCGACAAGCCGGCGGGCCGCGGCCAGAAACTGACCGCCAGCCCGGTCAAGGAGCTGGCCCTCGCCAACGATCTGCCGGTCTACCAGCCGGCCTCCCTGCGCAATGAAGAGGCACAGGCCGAGCTGGCCGCCCTTGGCGCAGATCTCATGGTGGTGGTGGCCTACGGCCTGATCCTGCCCAAGGCGGTGCTCGACACCCCGCGCCTTGGCTGCCTCAATGTGCACGGCTCCCTGCTGCCACGCTGGCGCGGTGCCGCCCCCATCCAGCGCGCCATCTGGGCGGGAGATGCCGAGACCGGTGTCACCATAATGCAGATGGATGTGGGGCTGGATACCGGCGCCATGATCCGCAAGGTGAGCTGCCCCATCGCCTTTGATGAGACCTCCGCCAGCCTCTATGACAAGCTGGCCGAGCTGGGCCCGCAGGCACTGGTCGACACCCTCAATGCCATGGCCGCCGGTGACACCGCTGCCGAGGCGCAGGACGATGCGCTGGCCAACTATGCCCAGAAGCTCTCCAAGGAAGAGGCGCGTATCGACTGGTCCATGGAGGCCGTCGCCATCGAGCGCTGCATCCGCGCCTTCAATCCCTGGCCCATCAGCTGGTTCGAAGTGGCGGAGCAGACCATCAAGGTGTGGCAGGCCGAGGTCATCGACAGCGACCATGGCCAACCCGCCGGCACCCTGCTCAAGGCCGACAAGCAGGGGATCGACGTCGCCACCGGCAAGGGGGTGCTGCGCCTGCTGACCCTGCAACCGCCCGGCAAGAAGGCCATGTCCGTCCCGGATCTGCTCAACTCTCGCCGCGACTGGTTTGAACCCGGCACGCAATTGCATTGAACTGGATTGAATTGACACAAGCGGGGCCCAGGCCCCGACTTGCGCATCTAAGGTAACTCTATGAAAACACGTGCACAGGCCGCTCTCGTTATTCAACAGGTGCTGGATCAGGGCCAATCCCTCTCCGCTGTTCTGCCTGCTGCCCAGGAGAAGGTGGCGCCCCGCGATCGCGCCCTCCTGCAAGAACTCTGCTATGGCACCCTGCGCTGGCTGCCCCGCCTCGACGCGGCGGTGAGCGAGATGATGGACAAGCCGCTCAAGAACAAGAGCCGCATCTTCCACTATCTGATCCTGGTCGGTCTCTATCAGCTCATCTACACCCGCATTCCGGCTCATGCCGCCGTGGCCGAGACCGTCAATGCCGTCAAGCTGCTCAAGGGCACCTCACTGCGCGGCCTCATCAACGGCGTGCTGCGCAACTTCCAGCGCAGCGCCGAAGTCATACTGCTGCGCATCGACCGGGTGCCCAGCATCCGCCTCGGTCACCCCGAGTGGCTCACCAAGCGTCTGCGTCAGGCCTATCCCGAAGATTGGGAATTCATCATGGAGGCGAACAACCAGCGTCCCCCCATGTGGATCCGCAACAACAGCCAGCGCCAGAGCCGTGAGCAGATGCTGGCCCGCATGGCCGAAGTGGGCATCAATGCGGTCGCCGGCGAAGAGGGGGAGGATTGCATACTGCTGGAGCGCCCCTGCGACGTGACCAAGCTGCCCGGTTTCGAAACCGGTGACTGCTCGGTGCAAGACGGTGCAGCCCAACAAGCTGCCGCCTTGCTCGACCCCCAACCCGGTGACTGGGTGCTGGACGCCTGCGCCGCCCCCGGCGGCAAGACGGCTCACCTGCTGGAATTGCAGCCCAAGCTGGCCGGGGTGGTCGCCGTGGATGCAGATGAACACCGCCTCACCCGGGTGCAGGAAAATCTGGACCGCATCGGTCTCACCGCCAGGGTGATCCACGGGGATGCCAGCACGCCGGACCTGTGGTGGCCAGAAGGCCAGTTCGATCGCATCCTGCTGGATGCCCCCTGCTCCGCCACCGGCGTGATCCGCCGTCATCCGGACATCAAGTGGCTGCGCCGGGATCAGGACATCCGCGAGCTGGCCGAGCTGCAACGCCGCATCCTGAGCGCCCTCTGGGCGAAGCTCAAAAACGGCGGCACCCTGCTCTATGCCACCTGCTCAGTGCTGCCGGAAGAGAACCGCGACCAGATCCGCACCTTCCTGGCTGACACCAAGGACGCCCGTCTGGTACCGCTGCACGAGCAGGACAACCCGGATTGCCCGGGTCGCCAGTTCCTGCCCGGCGAGGCGGAGATGGACGGCTTCTATTATGCCAAGCTGATCAAGCTGTAGGCCGTGCAGCCGGATGATGAGTCCGGGCGACAGGCTGGCTTGCCTCGTTTCGAAGCAACAATCTTGAGTAAGATGTCCATATGAAAATCATCATTCTGGGTGCGGGTCAGGTGGGTGGCACCCTGGCGGAAAACCTCGCCGGCGAGAACAACGACATCACCATCGTCGACACCGACAGCGACCGCCTGCGGGAGCTGCAGGACAAGTTCGACCTGCGGGTGGTGAACGGTCACGGCGCCCACCCCAGGGTGCTGCGCGAGGCGGGGGCCCAGGATGCGGACATGCTGGTGGCGGTCACCAACAGTGACGAGACCAACATGATCGCCTGTCAGGTGGCCTACTCCCTGTTCAACACCCCGAATAAGGTGGCGCGGATCCGCTCCCCCGCCTATCTGGTGGAGCGGGATCGCCTGTTCCTGCCGGAATCCGTACCCGTGGATCACCTGATCGCCCCCGAGCAGCTGGTGACCGACTATGTGCGTCGCCTCATCGAGTATCCGGGTGCGCTGCAGGTGGTTGATTTTGCAGGCGGCAAGGTGGGTCTGGTGGCGGTCAAGGCCTACTACGGCGGCCCCCTGGTGGGCAATGCGCTCTCCACCCTGCGGGATCACATGCCGAACATAGAGACCCGGGTCGCCGCCATCTTCCGCCAGGGCCGCTCCATCCGCCCGCAAGGCACCACCATCATAGAGGCGGATGACGAGGTGTTCTTCGTCGCCGCCGCCGGCCACATCCGGGCCGTGATGTCGGAGCTGCAACGGCTCGAGAGCCCCTATCGCCGCATCATGATAGTCGGAGGTGGCAACATAGGCGCCGGACTCGCCCGCCAGCTGGAGAAGCGCTACAGCGTCAAGCTTATCGAGCGCAACCAGAAGCGGGCGGAGCAGCTCTCGGAGAACCTGGAAAACACCATCGTCTTCTGCGGCGACGCGGCGGATCAGGAGCTGCTGGCGGAGGAGCACATCGATCAGATCGACGTCTTCATCGCGGTGACCAACGAAGACGAGGCCAACATCATGTCGGCCCTGCTCGCCAAGAAGATGGGTGCCAAGAAGACAATGGTGCTGATCCAGCGCGGTGCTTACGTGGATCTGGTGCAAGGCGGCTCCATCGACATCGCCATCTCGCCCCAGCAGGCCACCATCTCGGCCCTGCTGACCCACGTGCGCCGGGCCGACATCGCCAACGTCTACAGCCTGCGCCGCGGGGCGGCCGAAGCCATCGAGGCCATCGCCCACGGTGACGAGAACACCTCCAAGGTGGTGGGCAAGACGGTGGGTGAGCTCAAGCTGCCGCCGGGCACCACCATAGGCGCCGTGGTGCGGGGAGACGAGGTGCTGATCGCCCACGATCGCACCCAGATCCAGCAGGATGACCACGTGGTGATGTTCTTGGTGGACAAGAAGTACATCCCGGAAGTGGAACGCCTGTTCCAGCCCAGTCCTTTCTTCCTGTAAGCCCTCCATGCAACAGGCTGCGACATCCAGACCCGAACATTTCCCAGAGGGAAGGTCCGGGTCTTTTTTCAATCAACGACCAGGTTATCTTGCATGATCAAGCTGCGTCCCATCGTCTTCACCCTCGGGCTGGTGCTCTCCAAGCTGGCCCTCTTCATGTGGCTGCCCACCCTGCTGGCGCTGTTCACCGGCTCCGAGGGCTTCGTCGAGTTTCTCAAGTCCGTGCTCATCACCCACGGCGCCGCCCTGCTCTGCCTGCACTACGGGCGCAAGGCGGAGTTTCATCTCGGGGTGCGGGAGATGTTCCTGCTCACCACCTCGGTCTGGGTGGTGGCCTGCATCTTCGGCGCCCTGCCCTTCTTCTTCATCAACCACATCGACTTCACCGACGCCTACTTCGAGACCATGTCAGGGGTCACCACCACGGGATCCACAGTGCTGTCGGGGCTGGACGGCATGGCCCACAGCATCTTGCTGTGGCGCTCCATCCTGCAGTGGCTGGGGGGCGTGGGCTTTATCGTGATGGCGGTGGCCGTGCTGCCCTACCTCAACGTCGGCGGCATGAAGCTGTTCCAGACCGAGAGCTCGGATTGGTCAGACAAGAGCGCTCCCCGCGCCAAGACGGTGGCCAACAACATAGTGGTGGTCTATCTGGTGCTCTCCATGCTCTGCTTCCTCGCCTACTGGGTGAGCGGCATGACGCTGTTCGAGGCGGTCAACCACGCCATGACGACGCTGAGCACCGGGGGCTACTCCACTTCGGACCAATCCATGTCCCACTTCTCCAACTCGGCGCACTGGATCGGCACCCTCTTCATGTTCCTCGGCGGCCTGCCCTTCCTGCTCTATGTGCAGGCCCTCTCCCGCCGTGACAACAGCCTGCTCAAGGATGCGCAGGTCCAGGGCTTCTTCTGGCTGGTGGTCTGGGTGACGGTGGTGGTCACCTTCTATCTCTGGGTAAGGGATATTTACGGCTTCATGGATGCCCTGCGCATCAGCAGTTTCAACATCGTCTCGGTGATCACCACCACCGGCTTCGGCCTCGGCGACTTCGGCACCTGGGGGCCCCTCACCAGCATCATCTTCATCATTTTGCTGGCGCTTGGCGCCTGCTCCGGCTCCACCGCCGGCGGGCTCAAGATCTTCCGGGTACAGGTGGCCTTCGCCCTGTTCAAGAAGCAGATGCGCCAGCTGATGCACCCCTCCGGCGTCTTCCCCCAGAAGTACAACGGCCGTCCGGTCAACGACGCCATCATCCGCTCCCTGATCTCCTTCGTGCTGGTCTACTTCGCCGTCATACTGCTGATCGCCGCCCTGCTCGCCGCCATCGGCCTGGATCCCCTGACCGCCATCTCGGGCTCCATCACGGCGGTGGCCAACGTGGGCCCCGGCATGGGCCCCGTCATAGGCCCCAGCACCAACTTTGCCAGTCTGCCGGATACGGCCAAATGGATACTGTCGTTCGGCATGTTGCTGGGACGGCTCGAGATCCTGACGGTGGCGGTGATCTTCTTCCCCTCGTTCTGGCGCCAATGAGATCGGAGTGACGGATCACCATGACAAAAAGGGCAGCCCGCGGGCTGCCCTTTTTGTCTGCGTTCGACCGTCGTCGTTGCTTCAGTCGGCAGCGTCTTCCCGCTCCAGCGCGCGATTGACCAGGGGCTCAGGCAGGGGCTTGGTGACCTCCACCCCCAGCTCGCGAAAACGCTCGGCCTGGGCGATCAGGTTGCCACGGCCGTTGACCAACCGCCCCATCGCCTTGTCGTAGCTCTCCTGCGCCTTGTGCAGGCTGCCCCCCATCTGCTGCATCTCCTCCACGAAGAGCCGCAGCTTCTCGTAGAGGCGGCCGGCCCGCTCCGCTATCTGGCGCGAGTTCTGGTTCTGCCGCTCGTAGCGCCACAGGTTCTCTATGGTGCGCAGCGCCACCATCAGGTTGGTGGGGCTCACCAGCAGTATGTTGTGATCCAGCCCGTAGCGTACCAGGGAGGGGTCTGCCTCCAGGGCGGTGAGGAAGGCAGGCTCCACCGCCACGAACATCAGCACATAGTCCAGGGTGCGCACCCCGGGCAGTTGCTGGTAATCCTTGCGGCCCAGCTCGCGGATATGGTTGCGCACCGAGGCAACGTGCTCCTTGAGCGCCACCGCCTTCTCCAGCTCGTCGTCCGCGTTGTACCAGCGCTCGTAGGCGGTCAGCGACACCTTGGCGTCGATGATGATGTCTTTGTCCTGGGGCAGGTGGACTATGACGTCGGGCTGATAGCGCTTGCCCTTGTCCACCTCGATGTTGACCTGGGTGTGATACTCGTGACCCTCCCGCAGGCCGCACTCGGAGAGGATGCGGGCCAGCACCACCTCCCCCCAGTTGCCCTGCTGCTTGCTGTCCCCCTTGAGGGCCCGGGTCAGGGCCGCTGCCTCTTCTGTCATGCGGGCATTGAGCTCGGCGAGGCGCTCCAGCTCGAACTTTAGGCTGTGGCGCTGTGCCGTCTCCTGAGCATGGGTCTCCCCCACCTGTCGACGAAAGCCCTCCAGCTGCTCCTTGAGCGGAGTCAGCAGCAGATCCAGGCTGTTCTGGTTCAGTTCGCGGAAATTGCCGGAGTTTTGTTCGAAGATGCGGTTGGCGAGGTTCTCGAACTGCTGACTGAGGCGCTGCTCAGCCTCTTGTTGCAACTGCAGCTTCTCGGCGCTGGCGATACGCTCGCTGCGCAGGGTGGCTTCGGCATCCTTGAGGCGGGCGGTGAGCTTGAGCAGCAGGGCCTGCTGCTGCTCCAGCTTCTGCTGGCCCAGCATCTTCTCGTCCTGCAGCTCGTCGAACCTGTCCTGCAACGCCTGGTGGCGCTCCTCGGTGAGCATTGTCTCCTCACGGGCCGTGCGACGCCCCGCCAACCAGCCGAGGAGCAGGGCCAGCAGACCCGCCAGCAAGGCAGGCAGCCAGGTCGTCATCGGGATCATCGGCAGCTCCGCTGGCGCAAGAAGAGTGCGAGATAACGGCCAAGCCGAGGCCCTGACTGGACATCAACTCGTGCGGCGATCATCGGCGGCTCCGCTGGCGCAGGAAGAGCTCGAGATAACGGTTGAGCAGCAACCAGAACAGCACATAGATGAGGTAGGCGGCCAGCACCACCCACTTGTGACTGTTGACCCCGGTGTCGAGCTCGGTGAACTCGATCTCCTTGATGCGGCAGTAGGCCCACATCAGCAGGGGGAAGATATACAGCAGAGAAGCACGCCACAGAAATAACCACATGAGTTCATCAGATCCCGCAAAAAGACCCGCCTAGCTTACACAAGGGCAACCCGGCTTGCGATCCTGGCTGGCGCTATTCTCTGGCTTGCCGGCGGAAAACTGGATAAAATTAACCCCTAATAGGTATAGGGGTGAGCATGACTCATTTTTTCTGTCGCTGGCTGACGCACGCACTGGGGGGCCCCCGCAAACCGGACATGGTTTGCCACGAGGCGCGCCCGCCCTGGGCCATTGAAGAGTCGCAATTCCTCGCTCTGTGCCGCCGCTGCGGCGAGTGCTTCAAGGCCTGCCCCAACGGCCTGCTCAAACCCGCCGACCAGCCCGAATATGTCGGTACCCCCATAGCCGGCACCCCTGTGCTGGATCTCGCCTGCGGCCAGTGCAGCTACTGCGGCAGCTGCGCCAGAGCCTGTCCCACCGGAGCGCTGGACCTGCGGCTCGGCCGCCAAGTGCAGACCCGGGTCAGGATAGAGGCGAGCTGTCAGGCCCGTCAGGGCTTCTACTGCCTGCTGTGCGAGGATGCCTGCCCCCAGCAGGCGATCAAGGCCAGCAGCGAGGGGGTAAGCGTCAACATGGCGGCCTGCGACGGTTGCGGCGCCTGCGGCCTCGCCTGCCTGCACGGCGCCATCACCCTGATCCCCCAGCTCTGACGACTCCGGCATCCGACGCACTCACATCCGCCCCCGGCATTCATGCCAGACAGCAAAAAGGGCCCTCGGGGCCCTTTCACCGTCATGACCCTCAGGCCATGGTCAGGATATTGTCCTGCTCGATGCCAAGCAGGTGGCACAGCCGGGTGGGATCCCGCACCGCATCCGCCAGCGTGTATTCCCCCAGCACCTCGAGGAAGGCGTTCATGGCGCGGCGCAGTATGCCCTGGATGCGGCAGCCGCCGGAGAGGCGGCAGTTCTCACGCTTGCAATCCACCGGGCAGAGCACGTGCTCCATGTCCATCACCACATCGCGCAGGTTGATGGAGACGGCTGAGCGACCGAGACGGATGCCACCATGCTTGCCACGTACCGTTTCGATGTACCCCTTGATGCCGAGCTGATGCACTATCTTGACCACGTGGTTGCGGGAGATGGCGAAGGTGTCGGCCACTTCCGTGATGGTCGACAGGCGATCACCGGGCTGGATAGCCAGAAAGGTCAGGGTACGCAGGGCGTAGTCGGTAAATCGTGTCAGTTGCATGGTCGCACTTGCCTCTTACTACAAGCCAGAAATCAGGACGACAGCCAGTGGCCAGAGAGGTGAGACTGCACGTGCGCCCGCACAGGTGTCGCTTCTTCAGCCGGGTCGTGGAGTGACAAGGTTAAGAGCAGCTCTGGCGGGTGTCGACGAAGATGTACATAAATCGACACTTTCTTTGATTGATCGCAAACTTGCCGGCTCGGGGCGGGGTTTTGGCCATTTCCGGCGGCTAAACTCCATCGGCAGGCAGGGGACAACAGTCCGGCCAGCGGGCCGGTTCGCGGCTGTCAGTGGGGATGTTTCAGCCAGGTTTTCAGGGCCTGGGAGGGGATGGAGCTCTCGGAGGCGACCGCGAAGGCGCCCCAGTCCACCGCACACTGCAGGGCATCCCCCATCGCCATGCCCCGGGCCAGACCGTGGATAAGGCCGCCGGCGAAGGCATCTCCCGCCCCCGTGGTGTCGACCACGGACACCGGCCGCGCCGCCACCCGCACCTGCTCCTCGCCGTGGATGGCAACGGCCCCCGCCTTGCCCTCGGTCAGCACCAGCCATTCGAGCTGCTCCCCAGCGAGCTCCCGGGCATGCCGCCAGGGATCGCCCACCTCGGCGAGATCGGCGCGGGAGGCCACCAGCACGTGGCAGGGGCGGCGGCTCTGCCCGCCCTTGGGGTACTGGGCCACCACGAAGCTTCTGGCGAGCATCTGGCGCATGTAGCCGATGATGGCGGTGCCGGGATAGTTCACGTAGAGACAGTCCACCCCCTCCAGCGGCAAGTCGCCAGGCAGATCCGGGCGGCGCGGTCGCCTTAGAATGGTGCGCTCCCCGGTGGAGTCCACCAGCACCAGCAGCTCCCCCGTCTCGCCGCCAAAGCGCTCCACGTGGGAACAGTCCAGCCCATGGCCCGTCGCCTGCTCCAGCAGCCAGTCGCCGGTCTCGTCCAGCCCAATGCGGGAGGCAATGATGACCTCGTGCCCCGCCCACACCAGCCCTATGCCGGTGTTGGCGGCGCCGCCGCCGAGCCTGCGCCCCTGATCAACGTATTGCATCCGTGCCCCCGCCACCAGGGGTTCGGCCAGGGAGAGCACATGATCACAGTTGAGATTGGCAAGCAGCAGGATGCGGGACATGGGGACCTCGGCAGGGCGGGTCCGGCATCCAGCGGCACCGGACCGATGACGGAAGACGACTCAGTAGACGGGCAGTTCCACCCCGACCAGCAGTTCGTCGATGCGCGCCTGGGTCGGCTGCTGCATCACGTTCTGGATCATCTCCTTGGTGAGATGGGGGGAGAAGGAGCTGATGAAGTCATACATGTAGTTCTGCAGCAGTATGCTCTTGCTGAAGCAGAGCTGGGCCGGGCAGGGCTCGAACAGGTGCTCCAGGTTGATGGCCACCAGGCTGGGGGCATCGTGGTCGTTGGCCACCAAGGACGAGATGATGCCGATGCCAAAGCCCAGTTCCACGTAGCGCTTGATGACGCCCGCATCCATCACAGTCATGTAGTAGTTGGGGCTGAGGCCGGCCGCCTGGAACACCCTGTCCTGCACCTGACGCCCGGTGGCGCCGCTCTCGTAGCTGAGGATGGGGTACTGGCAGAGCTGCTCCAGGGTCGGTTTCTTCACCTTGGCCAGGGGATGATCCTGCGGCACCACCAGCGACAGGGTCCAGAGGTAGGCGGGCAGCGCGATCAGCTCCTTGTCGAAGCCTATCTCGTGGGCCACGATGGAAAAATCCGAGTAACCCTTGCTGATCTGCTCCTTGGTGGCCGACATCACGGGGTGCAGGTGGAACGAGATCTTGGGGTACTTCTTGGTGAAATAGGTGACGCTTTTCGGTAGCAGGTAGCGGGCTATGGTGTGGGTGGTGTGGATGTTGAGGGTACCCACTGTCGGATCCAGGTACTCCCGGGAGATGGCCTTGATCTTGCTCTCTATGTTGAGCATGGCCTCGGCGCACTTGATGATCTCCTCCCCCACAGGGGTGATCCTGTGCAGGTGCTTGCCGCGACGCTCGAAGATGCGCACCCCCAGCTCGCTCTCCAGCAAGCCGATCTGCTTGCTCACCCCAGGCTGGCTGGTATAGAGCGCATCGGAAGCGACGGAGACGTTGAGATTGTGGTCCCGCACCGCGATCAGATACTTCAACTGCTGTAGTTTCAAGGTTGCACCCTCACAGGCTGGCGCGGCTGTCATCAGATGGACAAGGCCGCCACAAATGGCGGCCAGTGTACCATCCGAACTCGGCATATCACCGCTTGATCCTTCATTTTGCTACAAAATCTAGCATCTGCCGGGGGGATATGACAAACGGACGCTCAGCGCACGGCGGGGCCGACCGGCAGCATGCCGAGGAACTGCAGCAGCCACTGCATCATGGTGGCCGAGTCCACTTCTCCCTCCAGGGAGGAGAGGCTGCTCTGGTAGTGCTCGTCGGGCAACCGATCCCGCCGCCGCTCGATCAGCGCCCGGTTGTACTCCACCGAAAACTCCGGATGACCCTGGATGGCGACTATGTGATCCCCCTGCAGGAACATGAAGTTCGGGCAAAAATCGTTGCCCGCCAGCAGGGTCGCCCCCGGTGGCAGCTGCTCCACCTGATCCTGGTGACTGGCCAGGATCCGTATGGTCTCCAGCCCCGGTTGCATCCAGGGTTTCGCCTCCTGCATGGGGTGGACGGAGACGCCGAGCCCCCAGCCCTTGGTGGACTTCACCACCTCCCCCCCCAGCGCCTGGGCGATCACCTGATGGCCGAAGCAGATGCCGGCCAGCTTGACGTTGGCATCGTGGGCCCGCCGGATCCAGTCGCGCAGCGCCAGGATCCAGGGGATGTCGCTGTAGGCATCGTGGCGCGATCCTGTGATGAGCCAGGCATCGCACTCGTTCAAGTCGCTCGGCAGCTCCCCATCGAGCGCCGACCAGACCCTGTATTCCAACGCCGGGGCCAGCGCCCGGAAGCCCTTGATAAACATCTCGGAGTAAACGGGGCCGAAACTCCCAACCAAGTCGGGGTCCAGCCGGTCACAATCGAGAATTCCCAGTCGCATCTGTTACTCCTTCACAGGGATAGCGGGACACGCCGGCGGACTCCTTCCGCCGGGCCATGCCAGGGCTAGCTGCTGCATGTTGATCATTTCATGGTCGGCATGGAGAACTCGGCGCCGGCCCGCAGGCTCTGGGGCCAGCGGGCAGTCACCGTCTTCATCCGGGTATAGAAGCGTACCCCGTCCGGCCCGTGCATGTTGAGCGGCCCGAAGATGGACCGCTTCCAGCCACCGAAGCTGTGAAACGCCATGGGCACCGGTATGGGTACGTTCACCCCTACCATACCGACCTGAACCCGAGTGGTGAAGTCCCTTGCGGTATCCCCGTCGCAGGTAAAGATGGCGGTGCCGTTGCCGTACTCGTGTTCGTTGATGAGGCGCAGGGCCGTCTCGTAGTCCGGCGCCCGCACTATGGCGAGCACCGGGCCGAAGATCTCCTCCCGGTAGATGCGCATCTCGGGGCCGACCCGGTCGAACAGACTGCCGCCGATGAAGTAGCCCTCACCGTGGCTGACACCGCGACCATCGACCACCAGACTGGCGCCCTCGGCCACCCCCTGATCCACGTAGCCGCGCACCTTGGCCAGGTGCTCGCGACTGATGAGGGGGCCCATCTCGTTCTCGGGGCTCTGGCCAAGGCCGGGCCCGACCCGCAGCGCCTCCACCAGCGGCGTCAGCTTGGCCACCAGGGCATCGGCGGTGGCATCGCCCACCACCAGGGCCACCGAGATCGCCATGCAGCGCTCGCCGGCCGCGCCATAGGCCGCCCCCATCAGGGCGGAGACCGCCTGATCGAGATCCGCATCCGGCATCACCAGCATGTGGTTCTTGGCGCCGCCCAGGGCCTGCACCCGCTTGCCGTGAGCCGAGGCGGTGGCATAGATGTACTGGGCTATGGGGGTGGAGCCGACGAAGGAGACGGCGGCCACCCGCGGGTCGGTCAGCAGCACGTCCACCACCTCCTTGTCGCCGTTGACCACGTTCAGCACACCGTCCGGCAGGCCCGCCTGCTTGAGCAGCTCGGCCATGCGCAGGGCCAGGGAGGGATCCTTCTCGGACGGCTTGAGGATGAAGCTGTTGCCGCAGGCCAGCGCCACCGGGAACATCCAGAGCGGCACCATGGCCGGGAAGTTGAACGGCGTGATGCCGGCGCACACCCCCACCGGCTGCATCATGGAGTGGCTGTCCACCCCCCGGCCCACATTGAGGGAGTGCTCCCCCTTGAGCAGATGGGGAATGCCGCAGGCAAACTCCACCACCTCCAGCCCCCGGGTCAACTCTCCCTGGGCGTCGGAGAACACCTTGCCGTGCTCGCGGCTGATGAGACGGGCCAGCTCGTCCCTGTGCTGCTCCATCAGCTCCTTGAAGCGGAACATCACCCTCGCCCGCACCAGCGGCGGGGTCTGGGACCAGTCGGCGAAGGCGCGCTCGGCGCTGGCGATGGCATCGAGGCACTCGGCGGCGGCGGAGAGGGCCACAGTGCCCTGCTGCTGGCCGGTGGCCGGATCGAAGATGGCGCCGAAACGCTCGCTGCGACTCTCGGTGGTTTCGCCGTCGATGAAGTTGTCGATCCTGTAACTCATAAATCCTCCGTGATGGGTCATTCGCGTCATCCCTGCGCGCGGCCGTGGGCATCAGGCACAGGAAGAGGGCGCCCGGCGGGCGCCATGCAACAAAGGGTGAAAGATCAGTCCTGGGCCTGCAGGACATCCTGCAGCAGGGTGAAGAGGTCGTCGATCTCGCTGCGCTCGATGATGAGGGGTGGCGACAGGGCGATGATGTCGCCGGTCACCCGGATAAGCGCCCCCTTCTCGAAGCAGCGCACGAACACCTCGTAGGCCCGCTTGCCCGGCGCATCCGGCATGGATTCCAGCTCTATGCCCGCCACCAGGCCGTAGTTGCGCACATCCTTCACATGCTTGCAGCCCTTCAGCGAATGGGCCGCCTCCTCCCAGTAGCCAGCCAGATCGGCGGCGCGATGGAGCAGGTTCTCGCTGCGGTAGATCTCGAGGGTCGCCAGACCCGCGGCCGCCGCCACAGGGTGACCCGAGTAGGTGTAGCCGTGGAACAGCTCGATGGCGCCCTTGCCGGCGGCCATCATGTCGTCATAGATGTGGTTCTGCACCAGCACGGCGCCCATGGGGATGGCGCCGTTGGTGAGCCCCTTGGCGCAGGTGATCATATCGGGAATGACGTCGAACTCCTGGGCGGCGAAGGGGGAGCCGAGGCGGCCGAAGCCGGTGATCACCTCGTCGAAGATCAGCAGTATGCCGTGCCTGGTGCAGATCTCCCTCAGCCGCTTGAGGTAGCCCTTGGGGGGCATGATGACGCCGGTACTGCCAGCGATGGGTTCGACGATGACGGCCGCTATGTTGCTGGCATCATGGAGGAAGACGATCTTCTCCAGTTCATCGGCCAGGGTGAGATCTTCCGCTGGCAGCCCCTTGGTGAAAGCATTTTTCCCTATGTTGAGGGTGTGGGGCAGGTGATCCACCCCCCCAAGCAGGGAGCCGAACCACTTGCGGTTGCCGGGAATGCCCCCCACCGAGATACCGCCGAAGCCGACCCCGTGATAGCCGCGCTCACGGCCGATGAGACGGGTGCGGGTGCCCTGGCCGCGTGCCCGCTGCCAGGCCAGCGCTATCTTGAGCGCAGTGTCGACGGATTCCGAGCCGGAGTTGGTATAGAAGACGTGGCCGAAGCCCTTGGGGGCTATCTCCACCAGCCGGTTGGCCAGCTCGAACGGCAGAGGGTGGCCCATCTGGAATGTGGGAGCGAAATCGAGGTGTGAGATCTGCTGGGAGACCGCCTCGGCAATCTCGCGCCGACCATGGCCCGCGTTGCAACACCAGAGCCCGGCGGTGCCATCCAGTATCTTGCGGCCATCCTCTGAGTGATAATACATCCCCTCTGCCGACTTCAGGATGCGCGGCGCCGCCTTGAACTGCTGGTTGGCGGTGAAGGGCATCCAGAAGGCGGACATGTCGGAAGGGGTATTGATGTCGCTAATCGGTTTCATGGTCACCTCATCCTTAAGGCGTTTAGTAACACTTGGCTGATGCCTATTAAATTAAACACCTGAATCCATAAAAAAGGGCCTTTTATCGCCCTGCTTGGTGTCACCCCCCAGGGGTGGTATAAGATATTTAACACAATTTTAATAATAGTAAACAGTCAAGGAGTGTCTATCGATGGATATCGGTCACCGCCTCAAGGCGGTTCGCACCAAGGCGGCCCTCTCCCAGCGCGAGCTGGCCAAGCGCTCCGGTGTGACCAACGGTTTTATCTCCCAGATCGAGAAAAATCAGGTGAGCCCCTCGGTCGCGTCGCTGCGCAAGGTGCTGGAAGGCATCCCCATGTCCCTCGCCAGCTTCTTCACCGATGAGACGGAGATGGATTCCGAGGTGATCTTCCGCGCGGACGACATGCCGGATCTCGGCACCCACCCCATCAGCTACCGTCTGGTGGGCCACAGCCGGGCCAACCGTGCCATCGGCATGATGCAGGAGGTACTTCCCCCGGGCGCCGACACCGGCGACGACATGCTGAGCCACGAGGGGGAAGAGTGCGGCATCGTCATCCAGGGCCAGGTGGAGGTCACCGTCGGCGAGCAGGTACATCTGCTGGCCCCCGGTGATGGCTACTACTTCGACAGCCGCACCCCGCACCGTTTCCGCAACGTGGGGGAGCAGGAGTGCGTGCTTATCTCGGCCAACACGCCAGCCAGCTTCTGATCCCCATGGGTGACCAGGGCCGCTCGCCACTCCACGAGACGGCCCTGCCGCCTGGGTAAAGTCCGCCGCAGCTCGGGGTCTTTTCTCCGACATTGGGCGGCAAGTGTTTAATGAATTGTTACAAGATGGATTTACAAGCGGCAGGATGTTTAGCATATTGATACGCGGAGACTATCTTTGCCGGTTCAAGGAGTGAACATGAGTGACCTGACCCTGGCCCAGTGGCAACACAAGGCCGCCCATCTGACCCTGCCCTCGCAAGCCTTTATCGACGGCAGCTACCGGGACGCCGTCAACGGCGCCACCTTCGATTGCATCAACCCGGCCAACGGCCAGTTGCTGACCAAGGTGGCCTCCTGCGACGCCGCCGACGCCGAGCTGGCGGTGCAGGCCGCCCGCGCCGCCTTCGATGACAAGCGCTGGAGCGGGCTCTCCCCGAAACAGCGCAAGCTGATCATGCAGCGCTTCGCCGAGCTGATGCGCCTCAACCAGGTGGAGCTGGCCCTGCTGGAATCCCTGGACATGGGCAAGCCCATCGGCGATGCCATGGGCTATGACGCCCCGGCCGCCGCCAACTGCATCGCCTGGAACGCCGAGGCCATCGACAAGATCTACGATCAGGTCGCCCCGGTGGAAGAGTCCGCCCTGGCGCTGGTGACCCGCGAGGCGCTCGGGGTGGTGGCCGCCATAGTGCCCTGGAACTTCCCCCTGGTGATGGCCTGCTGGAAGCTGGGCCCGGCGCTCGCCACCGGCAACTCCGTCATCCTCAAGCCGTCCGAAAAATCCCCCCTCACCGCCCTGCGCATCGCCGGCATAGCGAAAGAGGCGGGCATCCCGGATGGGGTGTTCAACGTGCTGCCCGGCTTTGGCCACACAGTGGGTGAGGCGCTGGCCATGCACATGGACGTGGACTGCATCACCTTCACCGGCTCCACCAGGATCGGCAAGCATCTGGTGCAGTGCTCCGGCAAGTCGAACCTCAAGCGCGCCTTTATGGAGTGTGGCGGCAAGAGCCCCAACATAGTGCTGGCGGACGCGCCTGATCTGGACGCCGCCGCCAAGAGCGCTGTGGGCGCCATCTTCTACAACCAAGGCGAGGTGTGCACCGCCGCCTCCCGTCTGCTGGTGCAAAACAGCATCAAGCCGCAATTCATGGAGCGCCTGCTGGCCCATGCCCGCGAGTGGATCGCCGCCAACCCGCTGGATCCCGCCACCCGCATCGGCGCCATGGTGGACGGCATCCAGATGGAGCAGGTGCTGAACTACATCGCCATCGGCCAGCAGGAGGGCGCCAGACTGCTACTGGGGGGCAAGCGCACCCACACAGAGAGCGGCGGCTTCTATATCGAGCCCACCATCTTTGACGAGGTGACGCCGCAAATGCGCATCTTCCGCGAGGAGATCTTCGGTCCTGTGCTGGCGGTGACCGGCTTCGACACCCTCGAAGACGCCATTGCCCTTGGCAACGACACCGACTACGGCCTGGCGGCGGCGATCTGGACGGCGGATCTCAACAAGGCGGTCAAGGGCTCCCGCGCCCTGCGCGCCGGCACCGTCTTCGTCAACAACTGGGATGGGGGCGACATGACGATGCCGTTCGGCGGCTTCAAGCAGTCCGGCAACGGCCGCGACAAGTCATTGCACGCCCTAGAGAAGTACACCGAGCTGAAAAGCACCTGGATCCAGCTCGAATAAGATCAGAAATGCCGCTCACCGATCGAATTGGGGGAGAAATCCCCCTTTTTCATTTTTACCCTTTCCTCAACGGCCTCAATCGATATAATCATCAAATAGACAAGCCCTTAAATATAAAGATAAAAATGCTGTTTTTTCTAGGAAGTGTACTGTTTCTGGTAGTGGGCCTGCCGCTGCTCTTCTTCATGCTGGGCGAGGGTGAGGCCTATGTGACCTGGGGTCCCTGGATCTCCGCCATCGCACTCATGCTGTGGCTGCTCATGGATGTAGAGAAGATCCGCCGCGGTGGCCGGCGCTGAGTCGATTCCATGCTGTAAAAATCTCGCCAAACGGCATTTATTAACTTCTTTCCCCCCAAAAGGATCGCTACACTGATTTTTTGCGATGTTTTCCAACATCCGACTCTCCAGTGAAGGTTATCCGCATGCAGCAACAGATCCAGCGCCAGGGCATCATCTATGCCCTGTGCGCCTATACCCTTTGGGGCCTGGCGCCCATCTACTTCAAGACCATTTCCGCCGTCCCGGCCGCCGAGATCCTGACCCACCGCATGATCTGGTCCTGCGCCCTGCTGATGGTGCTGACCCTGATCGGTCGCCAGTGGCACAAGGTGCAGGCGGTGCTGCGCCAACCTAAAGTGCTGCTCACCCTGGCCTTCACCTCCGTCACAGTCGGTGGCAACTGGCTGCTGTTCATCTGGGCCATCAACAACGGTCACATGCTGGATGCCAGCCTCGGCTACTACATCAACCCCCTGTTCAACGTGCTGCTCGGCATGCTGTTCCTGAGCGAGAAGCTGCGTCGCCTGCAGTGGTGGGCGGTGGGACTGGCGGTGATTGGGGTCGCCGTCCAGCTCATCGCCTTCGGCTCCCTGCCCTGGATAGCCCTGGTGCTGGCCTCGAGCTTCGCCATCTATGGCCTGATCCGCAAGAAGCTGGCCCTCGATGCCCTCACCGGCCTGCTGATCGAGACCATGATCATGCTGCCGCCGGCGGCCATCTACCTGTGGGGATTCGCCGACAGCCCCACCAGCCACCTCACGCAAAACGACTGGCACCTCAACCTGCTGCTGATCGCCGCCGGGGTCGTCACCACGGCGCCCCTGCTCTGCTTCACCGCCGCCGCCACCCGGCTCAAGCTCTCCACCCTGGGCTTCTTCCAGTACATAGGCCCCAGCCTGATGTTCATCCTGGCGGTCAGCCTCTACGGGGAGGCGCTGGCACTGGACAAGATGATCACCTTCGGCTGCATCTGGAGTGCCCTGGTGCTGTTCAGCCTGGACGGGCTGCGCAGCGGCAAGCGGCGTCAGCAAGCCGGTTGAGCAGGCGGGCGCGCGGTCCCTGCAATAATCTACAAGCCAGAAGCCGGATTTCGGGTTATCAATAGGCCATGAGCGCCTCTCCATCCCGCATCCACTACTGGCAATCCCGGCTGCTGCCGGGGGTTGAACTCTCCCACTCCCATCACAGGGAGTTCAGCTATGGCCGCCATGTGCACCTGGACTATCACATAGGTCTGGTGCAGCAGGGTGGCCAGAAGTTCATCCACAAGGGCAGCAGCCACAATCTGGTGCGCGGCGAGCTCTCCACCGTCAACCCGGACGAGATGCACGACGGCCTCAGTCTGCTGCCGGAAGGGTACGAGGTGAGGGTGTTCGCCATCGCCCCCGAACAGTTGGCGCGCTGGCTGCCAGACAAGCCAGAGCCCTTCTTCGACAAGGGGTTGCAGAGCCGCCCCGATCTCTATCAGGGCTTCGCCCGGCTGCACATGTATCTGGATCAGCCCGAGCCAGACGCCCTGCTGGCGGAGAGCCAGCTCTTGGCCCTGCTCGGCGAGCTGCTACACCTGGCACCGGAGCGCCATGCCCTGGCGGATCCCCAGATCAGATTCCTGCGCGACTACCTGCTGGGCCAGCTGGACGGGCACCACAGCCTGGAGGATCTGGCCGCCCTGTTCGGGCTGGATCGCTTCGCCTTCCTGCGCCAGTTCAAGAAGAAGACCGGCATGACCCCCTACGCCTGGCTCAAGCGACTGCGCCTCGAACGCGGCAAGCTCCTGCTCGCCCGCGGCCTGCCGGTGAGCGAGGTGGCACTGGCGGTCGGTTTCTTCGATCAGAGCCACTTCCACCACGGCTTCCGCCAGGCCTTCGGGCTGACCCCGGCGGACTACCGTCAGCAGATGCTCCCGGGCTAACCGACCCCACTGCAATCTTTTACAAGCCAGCCCCTGCCTCCATCCCCCATGCTGCTGCCTCATCTTTGTAGCGAGGTATGCCATGTTCACCAGCCTGTTTCTGACCATAGGTCTCATCCACCTGATCGCCCTGGCAAGCCCGGGCCCGGATTTCGCGCTGATCCTGCGCACCAGCCTGCACAGGCCCACGGCGCTCGGGGCCGCGCTTGGCATCGCCATCGCCATCCTGCTCCATGCCACCCTCAGCCTGACCGGCATCAGCCTGCTGATCGCGAGCCAGCCCTGGCTGTTTCTGGCGGTGAAGGTGGTGGGCGCCCTCTATCTGGGCTGGCTCGGCTGGGGGGCCATCAAGGCGGCGCGCCGCAGTTCCGCCACTCAGGCACTGCGGGCAGGCGGGGAGTTGCAGGGCTGGAACCGGGGGCTGAGAGCCGGGATCGCCACCAACCTGCTCAACCCCAAGGCGTTGCTGTTCTTCATGGGATTGCTGGCGGCCATGGTGACGCCCCAGGTGGATGGCCTGACCCGGGGCCTGCTGATCCTGGAGCTGTTCCTGCTGTCGCTGGCCTGGTTCGGGCTGCTGGCCTGGAGCCTCTCCACCGCCCGAGCCCAGCACCTGCTCAGCCGGGTACAAAGGCCCCTGAACCTGGTCACGGGTCTGCTGTTTGGCGCCGTCAGTCTCTCCATCCTGGCCGAGCTGGCCGTCGAGGCGAGTGCCTATGTCTGAGGCCTTGGCCTGGCGCTGACAGCGAGATTACCCCAAGCAAGCTGGCATCGGACTCATTGTGGCATTAGGATGCACGCCTTCACCACAATAACGTTACGGATGTATCGGCATGACTCGACAATGGTCGCTCCCCATAGTGGCACTCGCGGGGGGAGCCTTGCTCTGGCTCGGCACCACCTTCGGCATGAAGTGGGCCCTGATGGCCCTGATCGGCTTCGGTTTCGGCTTCACCCTCTCCTTCAGCCGCTTCGGCATCGTATTCGGCTGGCGCGAGATGCTAACCAGGCGCAACAGCTACTATGTGCGTGTGCACCTGCTCACCATCGCCATCGAGATCCTGCTGTTCACCACCTTCCTCTCCTTCACTCATGCCCTCTTTGGCGATGCCATGGTGGGCAACGTCATGGCCATCGGCGTCCCCTTCATCGTCGGCGCCTTCCTGTTCGGCATCGGCATGCAGCTGGCGGGGGTCTGTGCCACCGGCACCCTCTACTGCTGCGGCGAGGGGCAACCCCGCTTCTGGCTGGTGCTGATCTGCTACGGCATTGGTACCCTCATCAGCAACCAGTTTCGTCCCGAGCTGGAGGCCAGCTTTTCCAGCCAGGTGGTATTGGCCCGCGATCTGACCGGCAATATCTGGAGCGGCATGCTGCTCAACCTGGCCCTGGTCGCCGTGCTCTTCCTGCTGTTTCGCAAGAGCGAACTCAATAGCACCGGCGAGGTGAAGCCCATCTTCGGCGGCGGCAACCTGTTCTGGCGCGACGGCCGCTTCACCGTGCTGACCGGCGGCATCCTCATCGCCCTGCTCAACTCCGCCGTGGTGGCCCTGCACGGCTCGGCCTGGACCATCACGGGGGCCGTCTATGACATGGCGCTGCGCGGCGCCTCTCTGTTCGGCCTGTTCGAGGGCAACCCGAAATTGGCCCAGCCGCTCTTTATCAACCCCATGGTCGGCATGTTCTGGCTGGGGATCCTGGGGGCGGCGCTGGCCCGTTGCCTGAGCGGCGGCGGCAATCACACCCCGATCCGCATAGGCAACAGCCTGGCGGCCATCATTGGCGGTCTGCTGATGGGGATGGGGGCCATGTACAGTGCCTGCAACCTCGGCGGCTTCTTCGACGGCACGGCGTCGGGCAGCCTGCACGGCTGGGTCTGGATGCTGATGGCCCTGGCGGGCAGCCTCATAGGCATACGCCTGCGACCGCTGTTCAAACTCTGATGCAGTAACGGGATGGCGCTGTTGACGCCATCCCGCTCTTCTTCGCCAGGCGGGGTGCCACGCCCGACCCTCTCTCAGCCCAGCGCCCTGATCAGCAGCAGGATCGCGAAGCCGGTAAACATCACGGCCGACAGCCGGTTGATGCCCCTGGCGAAGCGCTCGCCATAGCCCTGCAAGCCCACCCAGCGAAACACCAGGCAGTAGCCGCCGTGCACCACCAGCACCACGGCGCTGAAGGTCAGCGCCAGCAGCAGGCACTGGCCCAGCGCCCCTTGGTGAAAGTCGATGAACTGGGGAAACAGGCTGGTGAAGAAAATGATCGCCTTGGGGTTGAGCAGGCTGATGAGCGCCCCCTTGACGAAGCTGCGCCAGCAATCCCTATCCGAGCTCGTGCCCATCACAGGGCTCACCCCGCGCTGACGCCAGGAGTTCACCCCCAGATAGAGCAGATAGAGGACACCACCCAGGGTGAGGATCTGCTGACCCCCGGCCAGCCAGTGGGTAAACCAGATCACCGCCAGCGAGGCCAGGGTCGCCACCAGCAGTATCCCCACCGCCACCCCCACGAAGCCGGCGATGGCGTGACGGCTTCCCCGGGTCAGGGTGTTGCCTATGGTGTAGATCACCGCCGGCCCGGGACTGAGCACAGTCCCCAGGGCGAGCAGCAGGTAGAGGGCGTAATAATCGAGACTCATCACAGGGCATTTCCCGGTCGGTTGGATGCCGCCCAGTATATTGACAGCCGCTTCGCCAGCCAGACATAGTGGCGCTCGGCTTTATAAACCAGGAGTTTAGAGTGGACCGTCTGACCGCCATCGAGATCTTCGTCGAGGTCGCCCGCGCGGGCAGCTTCAGTGCCGTGGCGGACCGCTTCGAGATGACGCCGGCCATGATCGGCAAGTACATCAAATGGCTGGAGGCCAGGGTCGGCTCCCGCCTGCTCAACCGCAACACCCGCTGCCAGAGCCTGACCGAGGCGGGCAGGGAGTACCTCGGCGGTTGCCAGAGCCTGCTGCAACACTACCGGGCGCTGGAGCAGAATACCCAGGCCCACACCGGCCAGGCGGCGGGCAAGATCCGCATCAATGCCCCCATCACCTTCGGCAGCTATCGGCTGACCCCCTTGCTGTGCCGCTTCATGGCGCAGTATCCGAAGATCCGCATCGAGCTGGATCTCTGTGATCGGCTGGTCGACGTGATCGGCGACGGCTTCGACCTCATCTTCCGGGTCGGCACCCCCAAGGATGCCGCCTACATAGCCCGCCCGCTGGCCCACTCGGCCTCGGTGTTCTGCGCCTCCCCGCGCTACCTGCAACGGCACGGCACCCCGCAGGAACTGGCGGATCTCGCCCATCACCACTGCCTGGGCTTCGCCCCCTGGCTGACCCAGTCGAGCCTGGCCACTGAGTTTCCCCTCGAGCAGCTGCATCTGTGGGACAGCCCCTTCATCAGCAACCATGGCAGCGCCCTCAAGGTGGCGGCATTGAATCATGCGGGCATAGTGCTGCAACCGCGGGCCCTGCTGAGCCAGGAGCTGGCCAGCGGCGCCCTGCTGGAAATACTGCCGGATGCCCTGCCCGCCCCGCGCCCGGTCAACATGCTTTATCCGGCGAGAGAGCCCATGCCGCTACGGCTGCGACTGCTGATCGACTACCTCAGCGAGCACCGCCAGGCGCTGGACATACAGGCGTGACACGGCGCAGGCCGGGTCATTCCCCCCGTTGCTTCACCTTGCGCAGGTAGAGATACCCCTCCCCCGGGCTGCCCCAGCGCTGGCGGGCGCCGTTGTCATAGGCCCTGTCCAGCAGCCTGACGCTGTTGGGGCCTATCCAGAGGTACTGCACCAGGGTAGTGGCGCCGCCAAAGTCGGTGGCACAGCTGCCGACCTTGCTGTGGCCCGCGTACTCTCCGCTGGCCTGGCGGGTCAGCCAGATCTCGCAGCCCTGGCGCAGGGAGAGTTGTTGCGGAGTGAGGGAGTCGAGCAGTTCGGGCTGGCGCCAGGCGCCGGCGAAATCGGTGGCCCTCGGCATGGTCAGCTCGGCCATCAGGATGCGGCCATCGGGCAGCGGGGAGAAACGGTAGATGCGCTGACGGAAGGGGCGCACCGCCCGCTCGGTCAGGAACTGCTCGGCATAGACCCAGCGAAAGGGGCCTTCCCCGGGCCAGATCTCCACCAGTCGCAGCTCGGCGCTGGTGAAACGCTGGTCATAACCGGCCTGCTCCTGGCTGGAGAACTCGCCGGTGAACCAGGAGAGCAGCGGCTCCATCTTCCCCTCCACCGGTGACGGGCTGGCCACGAAGGGAACGGGGTTGGCCCACACCAGGCAGGCGTAAAACAACCCGCACAGGGCCACCATCAGCTTTGTCATCGAATCCTTCCGAGTCGCTTGCATGGCGGCGATTATATGAGCGAACGGCGGCAATAACCTCTACCTTGATCAACTCCTCGCCAATCCGCTGAAAAATCACTGCGTTAGCGAAGAAGTACGACGCAGGAGAGCGGCGGAGCCAGGCATCCCCGCTCACCCGGCTCACCGCCCCGGCAGCGGCCAACATCGCCGTGGGCGACTATTCTTGCTGCGGACCAACCGAGGAGGGATCCCCCATGACGACTGGAACTGTGACACTGCACCGCGTACTCAAGGCCCCGCCGATGCGGGTATACAGAGCCTTTATCGAGGCAGACGCCCTGGCCAAGTGGCTGCCGCCCCATGGCTTCACCTGCCGGGTGGAGCACCTGGAGGCCAGGGTCGGCGGCACCTTCAGGATGGCGTTCTTCCATTTCGGCAGCGGCCACAGCCATGCCTTCGGCGGCGAATATCTCGAGCTGGAACCGGGCAAGCGCCTGCGCTACACGGACAGTTTCGACGACCCCAAGCTGCCCGGGGAGATGCGGGTCACCATCACCCTCACCCAGGTGCTGTGCGGCACCGAACTGGCCATAGAGCAGGCCGGCATACCCGCGCTCATCCCGGTCGAGATGTGCTATCTCGGCTGGCAGGAGTCCCTGACCCAGCTCGCCGCCCTGGTGGAGCCCGAGATCCCGAGCGAATAAGCCGATGCCATCCCGGGAATGCCGGGGCCCAAAAAGCAGAGAGCCTGCCGGATGGCAGGCTCTTTTTATTCCCGAGGTACTGGCCTTATTGCAGGTTCAGGCCACCCAGGTAGTCCTTCTTGCCGAGATCGACCCCAGCCTGGCGCAGCAGGGCATAGGTCATGGTCAGGTGGAAGTAGAAGTTCGGAATGCCGTACTCGTGTACGCAGCTGTGGCCGTCCATCCCCTTGCCACCCGCCCAGTAGGGGTAGTAGTGGCCGCTCGCATACTGGCTGAAGTCGGCGTCCAGCTTGCTCTGCAGATAGGCGATGGTCTTGGCTACATGAGCGCGCAGATCCGCCATTGTCTTGGGATCATCCCCCAGCACCGGCGGCTCGCTCAGGCTGGCGGTGGCCACCAGGGCGCGGGCGCTGTCACAGCAGATCAGCACCTGTTTGCTCAGCGGCAGCATGTCGACGATGAGGCGCTCATTGAAGAAGTTCTCCACATTGAACTTCTTCGCCGCGGCATGGGCCTCGGCCTTGGCCAGACACTGGTCCAGGTTGGTCAGCATCTTGATGAACTGGGCGGCGATTTCACGATTCATATTGGGATCCCGGTTGGTTGAAGGCAGTTAAACGAGCGGCACCACTATAACCCATCCCTTTTCCGGTTCGAGCCTGTGGCGATGAAAAGCAGAGGCGACCCGCGTGCCCTGCGACAGGCAATGGCGGCCTCGGCGAGGCCCTCTTGCCAGCGCGCCCGGCTCCCTGAGTCCCTCTTTCCCCTTTTTTTGATCTGTGACAGGCATCTCGTTTTTTCGGAGGCGTAGTCTGGGCCCGTTGTCCCGGCATGGGCCGGGACCCACACCCGAAAAGGAGAATGCCATGAAGATCTACGATAGAAACCGCAATGTGCTGACCCTGGGCCAGCGCGTCATGATTGCCGCCACCGGCGCGGTCGATACCCTGAAGGAGGCTCACACCGACAACATGACCCCCTATGAGGCGGAGCATGAGAAGTGCGTGCTGCTGGCAAACACCCAAGAGCGTTACGCGCCCATAGAGTTGATTAGACTAGGCTGATCCCCTTCCCCGTCACCCTACTCTTTACAATTCACCCGGCCGCCGCGCCCCAGCTGACGGCCGGGTTTCTGGGTTCCCTGACCCTCTCCTTTCCCTCATCCCACTATGTTGACGGCTCCCCTGCCGCCTTAGGCAACGCAGAGCGGCCCTGCCTTATGACGGTGAGGCGATGCAGCTTGCCGGTATCCAGCCCGAGCCCCCTGTTTCGTTGTGTACCCAGAGCCAGCCGGCCAGCTCTCTCTCCACCCTGACCCTTTCACCCACCACCACATCCAGTTCGCGGGCGGTGTAATCCTGGCGCGCCAGCGCCTCCCCTTCCCCGAGGAGCGTCAGCAGCGACAGCGGCGCCCACCCCTCGTTGCCATCCGCCATGACGGTGCGAACCCAGCCCGGAAACTCGTCATCCTCGTGGCCGATACGCACCCGCTCCCCGGCGCTAAAACCGATGGGATTGGGGTAACTGGTGTGGTGAGCCGTGGTGATCAGCGCCAGCATATGATTCTTCTCCGATGTGCTCTGGTTGGGGGAGTAACACTGACTTGATACCACAAGCGCCGCCCCATTGCCGGGAGCCAGGCCCCATGGCGCCCACAGCCTCTCTCGGCAACCCCCTGGCGATGACATGCCCAGCAAGGTGGGTGTCCCAGATTTCCCCTCTCCAAGGTGCCTATTACCATCGCCCACCACCGGACGGCACTAGTCACTTGCATAATGGAAGTAAGGTCCGTATGGTGACTTCCATTATGCAAGTAACCTGATAGCCCATATGCGCAAGAAGAGTCTGAGTGAACAGCAGTGCCCCATCGCCCGCAGCCTGGATCATGTCGGCGAGTGGTGGAGTCTGCTGATTATCCGCGATGCCATGCATGGCCTGTCGCGCTTCGATGAATTTCAAAAGAGCCTTGGCATCTCCCCCAACATACTGACCCGGCGCCTGACCGCCCTGGTCGAGGGGGGGCTGATGGAGAAGCGGCTCTACTCCGAGCGCCCCCCTCGCTATCAATATGCGCTCACCCCCCGCGGCCAGGATCTCAGCGCCGTGCTGATCGCGCTGCTCACCTGGGGCAATAACCACCTTGCGCCCGAGGGGGCCAGCATCCAGCTGAGGGATGCCCAGACGGGCGAGCTGGTCGAGCCCATGCTGGTGGACAGGCGCACGGGTCAGGAGATTTCACCCTCGCGCCACACCCTGGTGCCGGGACCGGCCGCCAGTGACGGCATGAAGCAGCGTCTGCGCCATGCCAATGGCGTGATGAGCGGCGATAACCCTTCGAAACAGGAATCAGAATCATGAGCTCAACTCGCATCGTGGTGACAGGAATGGGAGCGGTGACCCCGCTTGGATATGGGGTGGAAACAGTGTGGCAGCGGCTGCTGGCGGGCCAGTCCGGCTTGCGCCGCCTGCCGGAGGCCTTCACCGAAGGGCTGGCCGCCAAGGTGGGCGCCATGGTGCCCTCCCTGGCAGAAGATCCCCTGGCCGGGTTTGATCCTGATGCAGTGGTGCCGCTCAAGGAGCAGAAGAAGATGGATCGCTTCATCCTCTTTGCCATTGCCGCGGCCAAGGAGGCCCTGCTGCAGGCTAACTGGGCCCCCAGGACGGCGGCGGAGCAGGAGCGCACCGCCACCATCATCGCCTCGGGCATCGGCGGCTTCCCCGCCATCGTCGATGCGGTGCGCACCACGGATGAGCGGGGACCGCGCCGCTTGTCCCCCTTCACCATCCCCTCCTTCCTGGTCAACATGGCGGCGGGCCATGTCTCCATCAACTTCGGCTTCAAGGGGCCGCTCGGGGCACCGGTCACGGCCTGCGCCGCAGGGGTGCAGGCCATTGGCGACGCCGCCCGGCTCATTCGCTGTGGTGAGGCCGACATCGCCATCTGTGGCGGGGCCGAAGCCACCATTGACCGCGTCAGTCTGGGCGGGTTTGCCGCTGCTCGCGCGCTGTCCTCAGCCTATGCCGACGACCCCGAAGCGGCCTCCCGCCCCTTCGATGTCGACCGCGATGGGTTTGTCATGGGCGAAGGGGCCGGGATCCTGGTGATTGAATCCCTGGAACACGCCCTGGCCCGGGGCGCCACCCCCATAGTGGAGCTGGTGGGCTATGGCACCAGTGCCGACGCCTATCACCTCACCGCAGGTCCCGAAGATGGCGACGGCGCACGCCGCGCCATGATGGCGGCCCTGGCTCAGGCCGGCATTCAGGCGGCGGATGTCCAGCACCTCAATGCCCATGCCACCTCGACCCCGGTGGGTGACAGGGGGGAGCTGGCCGCCATCAAACGCGTATTTGGGGATGACAACCAGATTGCGGTGACCTCCACCAAGTCAGCCACCGGCCATCTGCTGGGGGCCGCCGGGGGCATAGAGGCCATCTTCACCGCCCTGGCCATTCGCGATCAGAGAGTGCCTGCCACCCGCAACCTGCAGCAACCCGACCCGTTCGCCGACGGCGTGGACATAGTGCGGGGCACGGCCCGTGACATGGGGATCGAGCACGCCATCTCCAATGGGTTTGGCTTTGGCGGTGTGAATGCCAGCGTGCTGTTCAAGCGCTGGCGGGGGGCCTGATCTCGCTGGTGTCATCATCCTGGGACACCCAGACTTCCTGCCATAAAAAGACCCAAACTGAAGGGCTCAGTTTGGGTCAGGTTGCGAGTCAGCCGACTCGCAGAGGGTCATCATTTGCTGCTGACGTCGTCCAGGATCAGCAGCTCAGGATCCACGCCACCGACACTGTCAGACAGGGCCGCGGCTGTCAGCACCTGACCGTTGGTCAGGGTGACCGGCAGGGGACCTATGACCGGGGTCTTGTCACCCGAGGCCGTGACTGTGACCTGGTAATCACCGGCGGCAATGGCAAGATAGCCGCTGTCTGCCTTGAAGGGCACGGCCTTGAGCGCCGGTGAGGCGCCGCTGATGTCCGTGCCCGCAGTCAGGTAGATATCGACCGCCGGTGCCGTGGGGGCGGCATGGAGCACCCGCAGTTGAGCCTCGGTAGCAACCACCCGTCCGGTATCCGTCAGCAACAGTGGCTCTATGGTTTCACCTGAGGGGTCCAGCAACTGGCCCACGGCAAACAGGGAGTAGCGAGCCCCCGCCTTGAGCGGCACGTCGCTGGCACTGATCACCTCAGGGGTGACGGCTCCGGTTGGCGTGACCACAAAGTCATAATCGGCGGCGGCCAGCCCCAGATACCCGGTGTTCCCCTTGAAGGCCAATCCTTGCAGCGGGGCCGCTGTCGGGGCAACGCCATTCACCCAGATGTCGACGGCAGGGGCATCGGCAACTGCATGGACCACCCTCAGCCGAGCCTGCTCATCGACAGACAGGATGGGGGTGGCGCCAGCATCGCCGATGGCGAGCAACTGCACCGGGCTTGGCCCCGCCCCCAGGTTATCGATCGCCGCCATCAGCAAGTCGGTCCCCCCGCTGAGCGTCTGCGGGCCAGAGTCATAAACCACATCCACAGTCCCCGCCAAGGTCAGCCTGATCTGGTATTCCCCTGCCGGCAGGGTGAGGGGGTCGCTGTAGGTCTTGAACGGAATATTGGCCAGAGTCGGGCTGGCCAGGGCGGCCCCCGGCGCGGTGACATGGACGTCGACTGCCGGTGCACTCGGTGCGGCATGCAGCACCTGCACACGAATATCACCGCCTGTCGGCGCCTGGTTCGGCCGCTCAATCACCAGCGGGCCAAAGGCGGTATCACCGCTGCCAGCCAGTTTGCCGACGGCCAGCACGTCGTACTGGGTGTCGGATTTCAGCTCGAGAGACAGAGGGCCTATGACCGTCGTCGTCGCCCCCCCTGGCAAGATGCCGTCTACCGCCACTTCGTGACTGCCAGCGGCAACCGGCTTGAGCCCGCTACTGCTGCCATAGTCAACGGCCGTCAGGAAAGGGGCACCATCGACCCTTACATCAACCTTGGGGGCATCAGGGGCCAGATGGCTGATCCTGATGATGGCATTGGGCGGACTGCTGTCATTATCACTCCCCCCACAGGCTGCCAGGGTTAATCCCATGGCAATGGCTGCACAACTCTGAAACCATTTCATTTGATCAATCTCCATTTGGTAAGTGGCCAGAGTGATATGACTGTCCCGAACGATCGGATCACAGCGCTTTCTCTCCGTGATGGCGGTTGGCGAGGTGGAAGGAGGGATGGGGGTGGGCAATACAGGGCCAGCCAGCCGCGTGGGGGAAAGGCGGCGAGCGCTTCAAGAGGGGCCTGATCTCCCTGCCAGGTGAATATCATCATGCTGGCTGAAAGGGCGGCGAACTCCCCAGCCGGGCGTTCGCCGATTTTTTCATCTTGGGATACCCAGTTTCCCCCAGGGGGATCCCCGTTCACTTGAATTTCGACTGGGCGTCAGCCAGACCGCTCTTCAGATCGTGCCACATCTGGTCGGCGGTCAGCTTGACCTGCACCCAGGACTCGCCGCTCTCCCTGCCGAGCACCTCCATGCTGTCGGAGGCGGCATGCTGCCTGGCACGCAGTGCCTGTAGCTCCTTGGTCCCCTTGACCCTCATGTCGGCCGAGAGGGTCTCCAGCCTGGCTTCCAGCAGGTTGATCTGGCAGCCCCACTCCTTGAGCTGGGCGCTCATTCGTTTCCTGTAGGCTTGGTGCATTTCCATCTTGTGCTCCCTGGGTAAGCGACCCTACTGGGTCTTGGTGAGTGTCAGCTGATTGACGACATTCTCGACGCCATCGACCGCCATCGCGATCGCGCTGGCCTTGTCGCTGTTGGCTTTCGAGTCGGCCGTCCCGGTCAGGGTGACGACACCGCCGACGGTGTCGACGCTGATCCGCATTGACTTGAGCCCGGGTTCGCCGAGGAGCTTGGTCTTCACCTTGGTGGTGACTTCGGTGTCTGCCCAGGCCTGGGCGCTCTCGGCACCTTTCTGGCTCATCTTGTTTTCATACTTGTCGAGGGTGGCATCGACCTTCTTGCCGGTCTCGCTGGCCGCCTCATCTATGCTCTTGCCGGCCTGTTCCGCCGACCCCGGTTTGTCGCACCCGCTCAGCCCCAAGGTACAGAGCAGCGAGATGGCGACGAGGGTTAGGTTGCTGTGTGGCATCTGTTGATTTCTCCGAAGTGAAGTTGCCTAGATCTTGCCTAGCAAGACCAGGATGAGCAGTACTGTCAGTACCAGTCCGATGATGCCGCTTGGCGCGTAGCCCCAGCCCTGGCTGTGCGGCCAGCGGGGAATGGCACCGATCAGTAGCAGGACAAGCACGATCAGCAGAACGGTTCCAATGGTCATGGCTTTCTCCTAGAAGTTGCATGTGGGCGACATAAACGACCCATCTGATAGTGCGACCAGTCCACAGGCCCGGTCTGTACGCAAACACACAGAGGGGGGAGAGATTTTGATCTTTCCTGGCCGGGCAGATGGGCAAGCAAGGGTGCAGAGGTTGCAAGAGGCGAACATGGAAGGAGAAAGCAGTGACGCCCCCACCTTGGGGGTCCGGCAGCGAAGGGAGGGCTTTATTGGCTATCCGGTTATCTGCCGCCCGCAGGGCTTAGGGGCGAAGGGGTGAACCGGACCATCCCTTGCCAAGAGTGCGGATCAGCAGCAGTGCCGGCAGCAGGGTGACCAGCAGCCAGTGCGCATGGGGCAGGATAAAGGCATGGATGATTTCTCGCGCCAGCCAGGTCGAGGCGGTGGCAGCAGAAGGCGGCCCCCAGCAAGGCACCGAACTCCTGCCTGGGCCGCCTTGACAGCGTGCGGCCCGGGGTGGGGGCCTCCTTTCTCTGATGCCCCTCCCGGTGCCTGCCTAAGCGGTGGGCACAGTGCCCCCGTCAATCACATATTCAGTACCGCTGATAGAGGCGGCCAGAGGCGAGGCCAGAAACGCGATGAGATTCGCGACTTCCTGCGGCCTGGCGGGGCGGCCGAGGGGGATCCCCCCCAGGGAATCCATGATGATCTGCTTGCCTCCCTCGTAATCCGTGCCGGCCTGGGTCGCAAGCCGCTCAGCCAGCGCAACGGATGCCTCTGTCTCTATCCAGCCGGGAGAGACCCGCACCACCCGCACGCCTTTTGGCGTCACCTCTTTCGACAGACTCTTGCTGTAGGTTGACAGCGCAGCCTTGGCGGCGGCATAGGCCGTGGTCGACTCCGGCAAAGGCAGCTCACGCTGGATGGAGGTGACATGGATGATCACCCCCTCCCCCTGTGCCAGCATGGCGGGCAACAGCGCCCTGTCCAGACGCACCGCAGGCATCAGGTTCAGGTTCAGCTCCCGCTGCCACTCATCCTCCCCCAGTGCCGCGAAGCCGCCACCCGGCGCCGATGAGCCGCCCAGCACGTGGACTATGATGTCCACGCCGCCCAGCCTGGCGTTGACGGCATCCACCACCGTGTTGCAGCCTTGCACAGTGGTCAGGTCGGCGGCGACAAACAGCGCCTCGGGCAGGTCCGCCGGGCGGCTGCGCGCCGTGGTCAGCACCCGGGCGCCATTGTCACGAAACAGGGCGAGCACGGCTTTCCCCACCCCCTTGGTACCTGCGGTGATCAGTACACGCCGGCCTTGCAGTGCCAAATCCATCGCCATCACAGTATCTCCAGAGATTGAATGTCATTGCCCGACATCAGAAACCGGTGTTCAAGCATCACCGGGCTGCCGGGGAAGTTGCCCGCCACCTCGGCAACCACTGTCACCCGCGCCCCTGCCTGCGTCACCGTCACCGGCTCCACCCTGTACTCGACGGCTTTTCGGGTCCCTGCCATCCAGGCCTGGATGGCGCTATGCCCCTGATGGGTATGGCTTTCGTCCCGCACGAGCGCATCTGCGGTGAAGCACCCGGCAAGGCGGGCCGGATCCGCCCCATTGCTGACCTCGAAATAGGTGGCAATGGATGGAAAGTGTAGAGAAGTCATCGTCATCCTCGCTGAGAGAGAGTTGCTGTACATCCACTTTCCACATAGGCTTACGTTTAATCAAGAACGCACAAAAAAGTAAGTGACTCACCCATGACCAGGATCTATACCCCTTCGACTGCGGCTATCGGTGTCGAAGACGTGCTCAAATTGCTGGAAGGCCGCTGGAAACTGGTCATCCTGTTTCACCTGTTCGATGGCAAAGTGCAGCGTTATTCGGACTTTGAACGGCTGATCCCGGCCATTTCCCAGAAGATGCTGGCCCAGCAGCTGCGACAGCTGGAAGCGGACGGCATAGTAGTGCGCAAGGTCTACCCGCAGGTGCCGCCCAAGGTGGAATATCGCCTGACCGACTGGGGACAGGCCCTGTGCCCGGCATTGGATGCCTTGTTGAAATGGGCGGAGCAGAAAGAGGCGCTCCAGCCCCAGAACCCAGCCGAGCAGGAAACCTCCGACTGACCCTCAGTCAATACAGGAGCCGCCGGCCCGCTCCGTCACGGGGCCCATGACCGGTCGGGGGCTCCCGGCTCAGACATCGGCTCCCGGATGCCCCTCTTCCTCGTGATTCATTACCATGAGTGAATTTTCATATCAGTCGAGTGCCATTTCAGTGAACACTTCACCGCCCTAGACTGCTTCTCGAACCTTAACGAGGAGTCTCATATGAAATTCACCAACGTCGCTCTCCTGGCTGGCGCCATCGCCTCTGCCATGTCTTTCAACACCTTCGCCGGTGACCTTGTCTCGGTGCAGTTCAGCGATGGCCGCCCCGCCGTGACCGGGGTCGAGGCAGTCAACGGGGTGCTCAACCCCATAGGGGTCAACGTGGTCACCGTCGAGATCCCCGAGGCCGCCAGGCCCCTGCTCGAAGCCTCCCACCGCCGCGCGTTGACCAAAGCTGAGCACGGCGCCCTGATTGCGGCCTTCAACCTGAGCCAGGGGGATCTGCTGGAGCAGGCCAGGCTCGCAGGGCGCGAACCCGCGGTGAAAGGGGGCGGCGTCGCCACCGAAGAGACCGGCGTCGGCCCCTACCCCAAGGTCTATGACCTGATGGCGCTGGACGAGCGCACCCGCAGCGCCGTGCTGGGCAAATATGGCCGCATGCACGTCAACTCAGCAGAAGACGGCACCGACATCGACGAGGTGATGACTGTGGTCAGCGGCGGCCCCTTCCGCTGGGGCTTTACCCTGAAAGACGGCAGCATCGCCCGCTTCCAGATCGACAAGGTGGGCCTTGAAGACAAGGCCGTGCGGATCAGCTATCACGGGCTGGGCATGCACGCCGGGCTGATGGACGCCAGACAGGGGCTGCTGGTGGCCTTCGCCCATGGCCCCGAGGCATTCACCATGCGCTACCAGGCCGAGGTGCCCCACGCGCAGCTGCTCGGCACCAACCCCTGGGCCGATGTCGGCATCAGCCTGCCCCCCGCGCCAGGCAAGACGCAATAAGCATCCTCCATGCTCCGGGCGGTCGGGCTGCAGCCCGGCCGCCCTTGTCATGCCTCTCTTTTCCATCACGGCTGGCGACCGATGGCCGGGGATGGGGGATGGACAGCCCCGGGATCCGCACTATTGTGATAAAAGTGCGCAATGATGGCGCCATCATTTACCAGTAGTGAATTAACGGGGGCAGGATGAACAAGATCACGGCGCTGAACGTCTTTCGCCGGGTGGTGGAGATGGGCACCTTCAGGGCGGCGGCGGACGACCTGCGCCTCTCCCAGGCGGCGGTCAGCAAGAACATCAACGAGCTGGAAGCCTTTCTCGGCATCGCCCTCATCAACCGCACCACAAGGCGGCTGAGCGTCACCGAATCGGGCATGGCCTACTACGGCCAGATATGCGCCGTGCTGGACAGCCTGGAGGCCGCCGACCAGTCCATCATGGCCGCCTCCTTCACCCCCAGGGGCAGACTGAGGATCGGCATGCCCATGTCCTACGGGCTGATCCGCCTCAACCCCCTTGTCTGCGACTTCCAGCGCCGCTACCCGGAGATCGGCATCGAGGTGATCCTGAGCGACGCCTACATGGATCTGGTGGATCAGGGGCTGGATCTGGTGATCCGGGGGGCAGGCACCCTGGAGGACTCCACCCTGCGCGCCAAACCCCTGTGCGAGGTGCAACGGGTGCTCTGCGCCGCCCCCGACTACCTGAAGCAGGCGGGCCAGCCCGCCCATCCTGAGGATCTCAAGGCCCACAACTGCCTGCGCTACAGCCTCTCCTCCTCCCCCAACAAGTGGTTCTTCACCCGAGACGCGGAGAGCCTGGCGGTGGAGCTGCCCCCCGCCAGCTTCTGCGCCAACAACGGCATCGCCCTGAAACAGGCGGCGGTGCAAGGGCTCGGGGTGATCCTGGTGCCCAAAGAGTTCGTGTCGAGCGAACTGGCAGACGGCACCCTGGTTAGACTGCTCCCCGACTGGCAACCCGACCCCCACGCCCTGTTCGCCGTCTACCCCTTCCATAAAGAACAGTCCCGAAACGTCCGGCTCTTTATCGAATTTATCGTCAAGGCGTTTCAGCTGAGGTGAGCCCAACAGGCGGGATCTTGGTTTTTTTTCCTGTCGGAACCCGCCTGCATGTAGGTTCGATTAGCGAAGCGTAATCGGACGATCGCGTAATCGGACGATCACCTCATCGGTCGATTCCCTGGCTACCGTCCGTCGTCCAGGATGACGCCCCCTGCCTGTGTTGCCGACGTATCCGCAAATAGTCGCCTGCCAAGCTGGCGGATCAGCAGCAGCGGCGCCAGCAGGGTGAGCAGCAGCCAATGGGTGTGGGGCAGGATAAAGGTCCGGATGATCTCGTGGGGCAGCCAGGTCGATGCGGTTGCCGTCATAAAGGCGATGTCATAGGTCTGCCACAACCAGAGCCCGGCAAAGAGCGGCAACAACAGCGGGCGGGGCGTCAGTAAGAACAGCGGCCAGAAGAGAGTGCCCAGAAGGGTACCCAGCTTCAGCATGGGCAGAGCCAGCTCGGCAAAGGTATTTCCTTGATAGGAGCCGCCCCACACAAGGAATGCATTGTCTGTCAGCGTTGGCCACCAGGAAGCGTACTGGAACAGAGCGAACGAGAGGGCAAACAGCAGGCTGGTCAGCAGCGCCAGCGCCGCTTTTCGCAACAACCACAACCCCAGCCGTCGCAGTGTCGACATCCACTTAGACATTAATGACTCCCATCTGGTAACGGGGCAGTATGCCGCGGTTCGCCGCACCGTCCAAGTGCCGCACCATGCCGGTTAATTGTCGGAATATTGAATCCCGTCACACCGGCGGTGGTTTGAGTAGTTGCCCGGTAACAAAGCCTCATGCGAACCTTTAAACCCCGTTAACCCACTCAAACCAAACCACTATGTTCAGGCAAATATTGATGAGTGCTGCCCTGCTGTCGGCGGCGCTGCTTTCCGGTTGTGCTTCCGTACCCATGGCCGATGCCACCGCAGACGCGCAGGCCAAGCAGTTTGTGGCGCCCAAGGATGCGGCCAACCTCTATATCTATCGCAACGAGACCTTCGGCACAGCCGTTAAAATGCCGGTGCTGGTGGATGGTATGGCGGTCGGTGATACCGTGGCCCACAGCTATATCCTCAAGCAGGTGACGCCGGGCAGCCACACCATCACCTCCAAGTCGGAGAACGACGCCACCCTGACCCTCAGCACCGAGGCGGGTAAAAACTACTACGTCTGGCAGGAGGTCAAAATGGGCCTGCTGATGGCCCGCTCCAAGCTGAGCCAGGTCAGTGAAGAGGAAGGCAAGCAAGGGGTGATGGAGAGCAATCTTGTGAAGTGAATTTTTAGAATCCGGTAGTTGTCATTACTTGAAAACGCTTCATGTGAGCCCGAATAAACGGTAGACTCATTTAAATTTAACAATAATATCAATAGCTAGATGTATGACAGAGATTATCAATAGAGAGGCTGCAAGTACTTCAGGGAAAGGGTTACTATTCCAAAAGTACAGAGCTGTTTTCAGATTGTTAGATAGTATTTCTAAAACTACAGAGCAAATTTATTGTGCTACTGAGTTTATCGAGGATTCTTTGGTAATTCATGAAGAGGCTAATTCTGCGTACAGCCTTGAGGAAAACAAGCATTATTCATCATCTTTAAGCTTTAATAGCTCTGCTATAAAAAATACGCTTGTCGCCTTTTGTGACCAATACTTTCATTTGTTAGAGGATAGTCAGTCATTAAATTTCTCGATGTATTGTTCTGCAAAATTAGCTGATGAAAGCATTGATAATAAACTAATAGTATCATTAGATCCTAATTACCTACCAACATCACAATGTAAAACATCATTTTCTATCCTCAAAAAATTATCATCAGATTTAGAATTATCAGAAACGGAAATATTAATTGCTAGAGCTCTTTTTGAAGAGGAGTATGTAAAGCAATATACATTTATAGATGGAGATGGTAGCAAAGTTATAGGTGGAAAAAGCACAAAGGTTAAATCTTGGTCAAATGACGAGTTTTATAATTTCATAAAGTCAATAAATTTTGATTTCGAGGTGACGTCAATTTCAGGCTATGAAGATTTGGTTCTAGAGAAAATTCGTGAGGCTAGATTTTTCAGTTATAAGCATGATGGCCTAGAAAGTTTCATCTTATCAGGGTTGGTGAACCTTTTTGATAAAAGGCAAATGAATGAGCACAAGTTGTCTAGATTCGTAAATACATCTGATGTTGAACTGGTGTTTACAAAAATTGCTACTAGTCAGAATGAGCTGAAACCTATAGATCCTACGTTTGAAATGTTCTCAGAAATTGAAATGGAATCATCTAGAAATCTTGAGGATAAATATTGTTCTGTACTGGATAGTGTACCGCCAAAATACATTTCAAGATTAAATAGGCGTGCTAGTTCATCTAGGAAGAATGAAGATCTTTTTGGGAAGGGTTATGCAGCTTTAAGATTTCGCATATATGATTTTTGCGAAGAGTACATGGATTCTAAAATTGAAAAAAGAAAGCATAGTCGAGATGAGCTTGATGCACACTTGGACTCAATGACAGAGCTGTGCATCACTAAGTTAAACTCACTTAAATGTACCTATGATATTAAAATGATTGATCGAGATAATATACAAGGTGTGATATTATCATTAATAGATGACTGTTATTTGGCTTATGATTGATATAGCTATGGATGATAAAAATAAAAGGCGTGTTAGCTTCATATCTGGTGAGGATTTTTATTATATTACGTACTTGTCTTTGTTGACTATATATCAGTTGGCTCCAAGAGGTAGTGGTGTTTTCAAGGATCATAGGAAAATATCATTCATTGCCCAGATTATATCTAAGAATACGATAATAAATACACTCATGAGGTATAAAAATACAGAGATCGTTAATGTCGACGACAAGGATTTTATTTTTTCATGTTTTAACAAGGGTTTTTTACATCAAAGGGATACATTAAAAATATTGCGTTCGCTGGAGAAAAAAGGCGTAATTTCTTTAATGAGAACGGCTCAGCCAGAAGTGTTTGATGTATTTATAGACATTAAAAAAAACAAAGCTTTCTTTGAGTCACTATTCCCTGTTAACTTGTTTGACAATGAAATAAGTAATTTGTTTAAGTTTAAAGAGTTGAATCCGACAGTTAATCGTACTGGGTTGGATAGATTCATTGGAATGGTTTTTAAAAATTGTGGCGTTGAATTATGAGCACCTTGAAAATACATCGACTTAACTATTACGGAGATAAATATTACTTCGAGTCTCCTATAATGGATGATGAAAATATCTTTATATTGGAGGCACCTAATGGGTGCGGTAAAACTACATTCTTCAATCTTCTGTATTTTGGCTTAGGTGGTAAAGTTTCTATATTCAACAAAGGAAGTTCAGAAACTCATTCTGAGATAGTGAATGACAGTAATAATTATGTAGAGTTGATTATTAAAATTGAAGGTGTTGCCTATACTCTCATAAGAAAAATGAATGAAAACATAATATCAGTAATAAGTGATAGTCGAGATATATACATATCCGGTGAGAATTACGGAAAAGCCACCTCATTTAAAATAAATAGAAATACAAGTGCTGATATTATTTTTTCAGATTGGATATTAGATGAGCTAAACATTCCTTCTATCGAACTGTATAACGCAGGGCATCAGTTTAAGCTTGGTTTTACTGATATCATGAGACTGGTATATCATAACCAAGGTTCCGATATTAAGGAAATATATAAGCCGGCAGATGATGCCAATTATATATCAGACTCTAAATATCTTAGAAAAGCTATATTTGAAATATTGGTTGGCAAAGCTATGATGAGCCTTTATAAGGCTCAGGGGTCAATGAAAAGAAAGCAATCTGACTATGAAGCCGCATCCGCTATATTTAGAGAGTTCCAGTTAATAGTTAATGAGTTGATTAGTCAGCTTGGTTTGAAAGAGATAATGAATGATGTTTTCCTTAAAAAGGAAATAAATATATTGGAAGAGAGGATCGTATATAACCAAGAGCGAAAAAACAAATTACTTAGAGATAAAGTTAGTTCTGTAGATAACACAGCAGTCATTGATGATAACAAAAGACGAGTAATCTCTCTAGAGAAAAGAGTTAGTTTTTTGAGCCAACAGTTAGACTTTTTGTTGAATAAAAAGCAAACTCTAAATAGTGTTTTATTAAGTATTTATGATGATGTTTCAAGAATTCAAAAAATAATTCATACTCATCAGCAGTTAGAGCTATTTACTCCCGATACATGTCCATATTGTCTAAAAACAGTCGAACGGCCTACTAATAAGTGTGTTTGTGGTAGTCATGTTGAGGAGGATGAATATCGAAGATATTTCTACAATCCCAACGAGTACCTGTCTTTACTGAAGAGTAAAATAAAAAGTTCTGAGACAGTTAAGTCATCTATAGCCGATATGGGTGAAGATATTTTTAGGGTTGAAGGGCTGCTGAATGCACAAAAAGATAAATTGAATTCGGTGTATGCTGAGCTCGGCTCATTATTGGAAAACATTGATATAATTACATCTTATTCATCCATAGAGAATATAGATCAAGAGATCTTTAATGATAAAGATAAATTAAATGTCCTTTTACAGGCAAACAAACTAGAAGAGCGGCTCAAGACCTATGAGCAACGTAAAGAGTCCGTTGGGCTTGAACTTAAAAGAGCTAAAGCGGTAGTAGAGAAATTAGAGGCTGATGCAAAACTTGAGCTTTTGAATCAGATTACGTCATTCAGTAAAAAATATAACTCACTCATGACTCATAGCCTCAGTGATTGTAGAAAGGCAATTATTAGTGATGATAATTACATGCCAGTTATCAATGATGGGAGTTATAAAGAAGCTAGTGCTGGCGTTCATCGTAGATTACTCTACTTTGTGACTCTTCTAGCTCTTTCATTAAATGAGGAAATCCCATTTCCTAGATTGCTGTTGATAGATACGCCAGAGAATATTGGTATTGATAAAGACCAACTGGACATTCTTTTGGAAACTCTAATAAGTCTCGAAAATAGACTTAACAAGGATTATCAAATTATTCTTTCCACTGGTGTAGGAAAATATCCTAAAACAATGGACAAATATGTAAGAATGAGGCTGAGTAAGTCAAATATGCTCTTAATAAAGAGAGGTTAGATTTGGCTTTAAGTCAGTGAGGAACCCCCCTCTCAAAGGAGAGGGGTTATGAAAAAAGTTACAATGCCTCCAATCTGGCATACGCCGTCACCAGCCACTTGGCGCCGACGTCGTCGAACTGGATCTGCACCCGGCTCTGCTGGCCGACCCCTTCGAAGTTGAGCACTATCCCTTCCCCAAATTTCGGATGGAGCACCCGCTGGCCGAGCTTGATGCCGCTGGCGTCGAAGCTCTGCTGCACCTCGTTCTGGCTGAAGCGGCCGTACTGGGTGGGGCGGCTCACCTGGGTGCGCAGCCGGATCTCTTCCAGACACTCGGCAGGCATCTCGCGGATAAAGCGGCTCGGCTTGTGGAACATCTCCCGGCCGTAGATGCGGCGGCTCTCGGCATAACAGATGTAGAGCTTCTCCATGGCGCGGGTCATGCCCACGTAACAGAGGCGGCGCTCCTCTTCCAGCCGGCCCGACTCCTCGGTGGATTGCTGGCTGGGGAACATGCCCTCCTCCACGCCGACCAGCAGCACCAGCGGGAACTCCAGCCCCTTGGCGCTGTGCAAGGTCATCAGCTGCACCGCATCGGCATATTCGTCCGCCTGATTCTCGCCGGATTCCAGCGCCGCGTGGGCGAGGAAGGCGGAGAGATCGCTCATGTCTTCCAGCTCGTCCGGGCGCTGGTACTGGCGGCAGGCGGTGACCAGTTCGTCCAGGTTCTCTACCCGTGCCTGGGACTTCTCGCCTTTTTCCGCCAGATACATCGCCTTGAGGCCAGAATTCTGGATGGCGATATCCGCCTGCTGGTGCAGGGGCAGCATGCCAACCTGCTCCTCCAGCGCATCGATGAGATCGACAAAGCCGCGCACCGCATTGCCGGCGCGGCCGGTCAGTACCTTGTCGTTGAGCAGGGTCTTGGCCGATTGCCAGAGGTTCTGGCCCTGATCCCGGGCGTTGTTGCGCAATATCTCCAGGGTGCGATCGCCGATGCCCCGGGTCGGGGTGTTGACCACCCGCTCGAAGCTGGCGTCATCGCCTCTGTTGTTGATAAGGCGCAGGTAGGCCATGGCGTCCTTGATCTCCTGGCGCTCGAAGAAGCGCAGGCCGCCGTAGATGCGATAGGGCATGGCGTCCTGCATCAGCGCCTCTTCCAGCACCCGGGACTGGGCGTTGGAGCGATAGAGGATGGCGCAGTCGGCCAAGAGGCCGCCCTTTTCCTTCCAGTCCTTGAGACGGCCCACCACGAAACGGGCCTCGTCCACCTCGTTGAAGGCGGCGTAGAGGGAAATGGGGTCGCCCTCGGCCCCCTCGGTCCAGAGCTCCTTGCCGAGGCGCTCGGCGTTGTTGGCGATGACGCTGTTGGCGGCTTTGAGGATATTGGCGGTGGAGCGGTAGTTCTGCTCCAGGCGAATGGTCTCGGCCCCCTGATAGTCGGTCAGGAAGCGCTGGATGTTCTCTATCTTGGCGCCGCGCCAGCCGTAGATGGACTGGTCATCGTCGCCGACGATCATCACCTTGCCGGATTCCCCTGCCAGCATCCGCAGCCAGGCGTACTGGATGCCGTTGGTGTCCTGGAACTCGTCCACCAGTATGTTCTGGAAGCGGTCGCGGTAGTGCTCGAGGATGTGCGGCCTGTTCAGCCACAGCTCGTGGGCGCGCAGCAGGAGTTCTGCGAAGTCCACCAGCCCGGAGCGATCGCAGGTCTCCTGGTAGGTCTTGTAGATCTGCTGATAGGTGCGGGTGACGGGGTCGCCGTAGAGGTCGATGTCGCCGGGGCGCAGCCCCTCGTCTTTCTTGCCGTTGATGTAGCCCATCACGGCGCGGGGGGCCCAGTGCTTCTCGTCGAGGTTGAGCGCCTTGAGCACCCGGCGGATCAGGCGGTACTGGTCGTCGGAGTCGAGGATCTGGAAGTCCTGGGGCAGGCCCGCATCCAGATGGTGGGCCCGCAGCAGGCGGTGGGCGATGCCGTGGAAGGTGCCTATCCACATGCCGCGCACCCCGTCGCCAATCACCTTCTCGACCCGGCCGCGCATCTCGGCCGCCGCCTTGTTGGTAAAGGTCACGGCGATGATGGAGAAGGGTGAGCAACGCTCCACCTGCATCAGCCAGGCGATACGGTGCACCAGCACCCGTGTCTTGCCCGAGCCGGCGCCTGCCAGCACCAGCAGATTGCTGCGAGGGGCCGCCACCGCGTCTCTTTGCTTGTCGTTGAGCCCGTCGAGCAGGGTTGAAACGTCCATCACCACTCCTGTTTATTTATACAGGCGGCGATTATACGGCCTGAGCGGCCAGAGACCAAGTCGAGGTGCGGCGCCCGTGCCCCCCTGCCGACAGAAGCGGCCTGGCGGCCTGATCTGGTGCCGATAGAAACCACTTTTTTCATCGCCTCAGGAAAACGCTTGCGCATAACTTCATGAATACAATAGCAAATGTCGTTTGACGCCTATTAATCGCAGCATTTAACTCTGCAAACAAACCTAAAAACAAACACTTATAAAGCAATTTGCTTATATTTCAAACCGTTAACGCAAACGTTTTTCCTCTATGATCCCCTTGACCCACAGGCTGGCTCACTTACAGTTAGCCAGCGTGCTTTATGACCTGCCAAGACAGGTTGTGGACCCTCACATAACAATCAAGGATACGATCGTGACTAAAGTGCTCAAGCTGGCCACCGTGGCCGCCCTCACCCTCGCTGCCCTTTCTGCCCAGGCAGCCTCCGAGCCCGCCGTCATCTATGACACCGCAGGCAAATTCGACAAGTCCTTCAACGAAGCCGTGTTCCGCAACGGCGTCGAAGTCTACAACAAGGACAAAGGCGTCAAGGTCAAGGAGTTCGAGCCCCAGAACGAAGCCCAGCGCGAGCAGGGCCTGCGTCGTCTGGCCAGCCGTGGCAACGGCCCCATCGTCGCCGTCGGCTTCAACATGGGCTCTGCGGTAGAGAAGGTGGCCACCGAGTTCCCGAACACCCAGTTCACCATCATCGACATGGTGGTCGACAAGCCGAACGTCCAGTCCCTCATCTTCAAGGAGCATGAAGGTTCCTTCCTGGTGGGTGCCCTGGCGGCCATCGCCTCCAAGACCGGCAAGGTCGGCTTCGTGGGCGGCATGGACATCCCGCTGATCCGCAAGTTCCAGTGCGGCTATGAGCAGGGCGCCAAGTACATCAATCCGAAGATCGACGTCTATCAGAACATGACCGGCTCCACCCCGGCCGCCTTCGCCGACCCGGCCAAGGGTGCGGAACTGGCCAAGTCCCAGTTCGCCAAGGGCGCCGACGTTGTCTATGCCGCCGCCGGCGGTACCGGCATCGGTGTCTACCAGGCTGCCAAGGACGAAGGCAAGTTCGCCATCGGCGTGGATTCCAACCAGAACCACCTGCAGCCGGGCACCATGCTGACCTCCATGGTCAAGTCGGTCGGTCTGGCCGCGTACAAGAGCTGGGATGATGCCGCCAAGGGCAGCTGGAAGCCGGGTATCCAGTCCCTGGGTCTGGCCGAAGGCGGTGTTGACTGGGCGCTGGACGAAAACAACGCCAAGCTGATCACCCCGGAGATGAAAGCCAAGGTCGAAAGCATCAAGGCCGACATCATCGCCGGCAAGATCAAGGTGCACGACTACATGAGCGACAACTCCTGCAAGTACTGATACTGCAAGTACCGAGTCTCTGCTACGACTCTCAATCCAGACCGGCCCGCACGGGCCGGTTTTTAGTCTCTACTTCATGACCCGCAAGGACTGCATCATGGACCAGACAGATCGCTATGCCATCGAATTAAGAGGTATCGATAAGCGCTTTGGCGAAGTGTACGCCAACAAGCAGATCGACCTTCAGGTTCGTAAAGGCAGCATTCACGGCATCGTCGGCGAAAATGGCGCCGGCAAGTCGACCCTGATGAGCATCATCTACGGCTTCTATCACGCCGACAAAGGCGAGATGCTCATCGACGGCAACCCCTTCAAACCCCATGGCTCACAAGATGCGATTGCCGCAGGGGTGGGCATGGTGCACCAGCACTTTATGCTGGTGAACAATTTTACTGTTTTAGAAAACGTGATCCTCGGCGCGGAAAACGGCTGGCACCTGGGCAAGAGCCTGGCGGCGGCCGAGAAACTGCTCGGCGAGCTGGCCCGGGACTATGGTCTCGAGGTGCCGCTGCACGAGAAGATCGAGGATCTGCCGGTGGGCCTGCAACAGCGGGTCGAGATCCTCAAGGCGCTCTATCGCGGCGCCCGCATCCTGATCCTCGACGAACCCACCGGGGTGCTGACCCCGCAAGAGGCGGATCACCTGTTCGAGGTGCTGAAAAAGCTGCGGGATCAGGGCGCGACCATCATCCTCATCACCCACAAACTGCGGGAGATCCTGGCCATCACGGATCAGGTCTCCATCATGCGCCGGGGCGAGATGGTGGCCCACGTCGCCACCAGGGACACCGACAAGGAGCAGCTCGCCGAGCTGATGGTGGGCCGCAAGGTGCGCCTCAAGGTCGACAAGGGCACCGCCCAGCCGGGCGAGGCCAAGCTCAAGGTCGATGGTCTCTCTTACGTCGATGACGCCGGGGTGGAACGGGTCAAGTCCGTCAGCTTCGCGGTGCGGGCCGGGGAAGTTGTCGGTATCGCCGGGGTCTCGGGCAACGGTCAGTCCGAGCTGCTCAGCCTGCTCGGCGGCATCCTCAAGCCCAGCAAGGGCAGCTTCACCATCATCGGAGAGGCCCAGACCCACGAGGTGAGCCTGACCCATCCGGCCGATCCGGAGCGGGTGCGCAACTTCGGCCTCGGCCACATCCCCGAAGACAGGCATAAGATGGGACTGATCAATCGCTTCGAGGCGAAAGAGGCCTTCATCCTCGGTTATCACCGCCGCCCGCAATACAACAAGGGCTGGCTGCAGGACAAGGAGGCGATCCGTCAGGATTGCCAGGCCAAGATGGAGAAGTGGGACGTGCGCCCGCCGAGCCCGGAACACAAGACCGCGAACTTCTCCGGCGGCAACCAGCAGAAACTGGTGATCGCCCGGGAAGTGGAGCAGGACCCGGATGTGCTGCTGGTTGGCCAGCCGACTCGCGGCGTCGACATCGGCGCCATCGAGTACATCCACCAGCAGATCATCGCCATGCGCGACAAGGGCAAGGCGGTGCTGCTGGTGTCGGTGGAGCTCGACGAGATCATGAGCCTGTCCGACCGCATCCTGGTCATCGCCGACGGCCGCATCGTCGGCGAGCTGGACGGTGCCAGGGCGGATGAGCGCACCATAGGTCTTATGATGGCGAATATCGTTCCCGACGAGGTGGCGGCAAGCCAACCCGAAGGAGCCGCATCATGAACCAGGTATCCTGCCGTAAAACATGGGGTCTGATGATGGTCAACACACCAGTGCCGGACGAGATTGCCAAGGAGGCCCACTGATGAGCCAAGTACGTATTCCTGCCTGGATCTCCGTGGGCGTGCTGCCCGCGGTCAATATCCTGCTGGCCTTCCTGGTGTCGGCCATCCTGTTCTATTACCTCGACATCAACCCGGTCGATGCCGCCGAGATCATGTGGTACGGCGCCTTCGGCACCGGCGAGGGGATAGGCTTCACCCTCTACTACGCCACCGGCTTCATCTTCACCGGTCTGGCGGTGGCGGTGGCCTTCCACGCTGGCCTGTTCAACATCGGCGGTGAGGGCCAGGCCTATATCGGCGGCCTGGGCGTGGGGCTGGTCTGTCTGCTGCTCGGTGACGTGCTGCCGTTCGCGCTCTTGCTGCCGCTCGCCATCATAGCCGGTGGCCTGTTCGGCGCGGCCTGGGCCTTCATCCCGGCCTGGCTGCAAGCCAAGCGAGGCAGCCACATCGTCATCACCACCATCATGTTCAACTTCATCGCCGCCTCCCTGATGGCCTACCTGCTGGTGGACGTCTTCAAGCCGCCAGGATCCATGGCCACCGAGAGCAAGGTGTTCGCCGTGGCGAGCTGGCTGCCGAAGATGAGCGAGCTGGCGGCCGGTTTCGGTGTGACCATGCCGAACAGCCCGCTGAACATCAGCTTCTTCTGGGCGCTGATCTGTGCGGCCCTGGTGTGGGTCTTCATCTGGCATACCCGCTGGGGCTACGAGATCCGCTCGGTGGGGGCCAGTCAGAGCGCCTCCGCCTATGCGGGCATCTCCTACCCCAAGGTGGTGATCCTGGCCATGGTGATCTCCGGCATGCTGGCGGGCTTCTTCGCCCTCAACGTGCTGCAGGGTGAGCTGCACCAGATCAAGCTCAACTTCGTGGAAGGCTTCGGCTTCACCGGCATAGCGGTGGCCCTGATGGGTCGCAACCACCCGGTCGGCGTCATCATCGCCAGCCTGCTGTTCGGCTTCCTCTATCAGGGTGGCGCCGAGCTCAGCTTCGAGTTCGGGGTGGATCGCAACATAGTGGTGGTGCTGCAGGGTCTGGTGATCCTGTTCTGCGGCGCCCTCGAGCACATGCTGCGTCCGCGCATCGAGCAGGCCTACCTGGCGTTTGCCAACCGCTCAACCGCACAAGTGAAGGGAGTCTGATCATGTTCGAAATGCTGATCCTGATGCTGGACGCGACCATTCGTACAGCACCGCCCCTGATCCTGGCTGCCATGGATGACAGGAATGTTTTGCGAGCCGAAGGGAGTCCAAGCCATGTTTGAAATGTTGATCCTGATGCTGGACGCGACTATTCGTACCGCGCCGCCGCTCATTCTGGCGGCCATGGCGGGCATGTTTTGCGAACGCTCCGGGGTGGTCAACATCGCCCTGGAGGGCAAGCTGCTGGCGGCGGCCTTCGCCAGTGCGGCCGCGGCCGCCGTCTCCGGCTCCGCCTGGATTGGGCTGGGTGCCGGGGTGGGGGTTTCCATCCTGTTCGCCCTGCTGCACGGCTTCGCCACCATCACCCACCGCGGTGATCAGGTGGTGAGCGGCATGGCCATCAACATACTGGCGGCCGGTCTGACCGTGACCCTGGGCCGTTACTGGTTCGATCAGGGCGGCCAGACCCCGGCGCTCTCCGGCGATGCCCGCTTCGCCCCCATCGACCTGCCCTTCGCCAAGGAGCTCTATGACGTGCCCGTCATCGGCCAGCTCTACAGCGAGCTCCTGAGCGGTCACTCCCTGCTGGAGTACGTGGCCTTCGCCGCAGTTCCCCTGGCCTGGTGGGTGCTGTTCCGCACCCGCTTCGGCCTGCGGCTGCGGGCGGTGGGCGAGGCCCCGGCGGCGGTGGATACCGCAGGTATCTCGGTGGTGCGGATGCGCTACACAGCGCTCATCATCGGTGGCCTGCTGGCCGGGATCGGGGGCACCTATCTGGCGGTGGCCCAGACCGCCCAGTTCATCCCCAACATGAGCGCGGGCAAGGGCTTCATGGCACTGGCGGCGCTGGTGTTTGGCAAGTGGCGTCCCTGGAATGCCATGGCGGCCTGTCTGCTGTTCGGCTTCCTCGACGCCGTCGCCATCCGGTTGCAGGGGGTCAGCATCGGCGACTTCCCGATCCCGGTGCAGGCGATAGAGGCGCTGCCCTACATCTTGACGGTGTTCCTGCTGGCTGGCTTCATCGGCAAGGCGGTGGCGCCCAAGGCGCTCGGTACCCCTTACGTCAAGGAACGGGAATAGCTTCCCGTCCATGCACAGAATGTAAAAAGGCCCACGAAAGTGGGCCTTTTTTTGCGTGGCTATGGCCCCTGGCGCCTCAGTTTATCTTGCCCATCTCGATGGCGAAGCTGGTTGCCAGCTGGGCAAACTTGAGGGCGTGGGCGGCCGAGGGATCAGAGTTCTGCAAGGTGTCCTGGGCGGTGTGGATCTTGGGGTTGTAGTCGTTGAAGCGCGACTCGAACGGCATGGCGGCCGGGTAGCCCTGATTGTGCCAGGAGGCGTGATCCGAGCAGCCGTAGCCGCAGCTGTCGTAGCCATAGCGGATCTGGGGCAGATAGGTGTCGAGCAGCTGGGCCAGATAGCCGGTCAGCCCCTGGTCGGTGTAGTCGGTCATGAAGACGATGTCTTCCGCCGAGCCCTGATAGTTGGTCATGTCCAGCTGCAACGCCGCCAGCACCTTGGTGTTGGCCGCCCTGTAGCGGGTGGCGATGTCCTTGGAGCCACGCAGCCCCACCTCTTCCGCCGCATAGCCGATGAACTGCAGGGTGCGCTCCGGCTGGCGGCCCTGCTCGGCGATGACCCGCAGCACCTCGGTCAGGGTAGCGATGCCGGAGGCATCGTCGTCGGCCCCCGGCGCCAGGGTGCGGCTGTTGGGGGCCGACCCCGCTGTGGAGTCGAGGTGACCGCCGAGCACCACCACTTCATCCGGGTAGCGACTGCCCTTGAGGGTCAGCACCACGGATTGCTGCGGGTAGCCGCTGTGCTTGACCCGGCTGACGCTGGCCCAGGGCAGGGTCGCGCTCAGACTCTGCCACTGGCCGGCCACCCAGTCTGCCGACTGCACCCCTGTGGTGGTGGTGTAGTAGCGGTTGCGCCAGCTGGCGAGCTGGCTGATGGTGCCGACTATGTTGCCCTGATCCAGATAGGGCAGCAGCCGGTTGACGCTGGCCCCTTGAGTCAGCGGCGGGGCGCTGAACAGGTTCTGGCTGATGGGCTGGGCCATGCTCTGCAGGGCGTCGGCCAGGGTGCTGTGCACCACGTAACCGCCGCAGCGCTGGTGCCCTTCGTGCATCAGGTGCGAGAGGGTGCCGAGTTCGCTCGCCTCGACCTGGGCCAGCTGGATAGGGGCGCCGCTGGCGCTGAACAGGGGGGCCAGCCTGGCCTTGACCTGCTTGAGTTCGACACCGCTGTCGGCGCCGACCGTGATCCAGACGGGTTCGGCGGCCTGTGCGGCGAGGGGCAGCAGGGGGAGCAAGAGGGCGGTCAACAAGGGTTTCATATCGGATCCTTCCAGATAGAGTGGCGGGCAACTGTGCCAAATGGGTGTCATAAGACGACTGGCCCAGTCTAGCCAAGGGTGGTTGCGTGTGGGTTTGCCCATCTGGAGTGGCCATCCCCCCGTCCGGTGGGGGCCGCTGCAGGATCTGCTGTCTACTGCGCCGGTACCAGGGAAGCGGGCGGAGCTTTGTGCTGGTGAGGGAGTCCCACACAGCGTGCCCGCCGGACAGGGCGACAACAGCCCAGGCTGGGGGGCTGACAAAGGGAGCCAAACTGTGCCATGTCGGCGCGGGTAGCCGAGGGGGCATCCATGATGACGCCCCTAGCGGCGATGACCTGCTTCAGGACTGGCCCTCCAACACCCAATGGGGACAGCGCCTTTATGGGAAGCATGTTGTCATCAGAGCGTCAGCCGATGGGGCGCACCAGCGCCGGCTGGGCGGGATCGCTCAGCCGCTCGGCGAGGTAGTCCACCAGCAGCCGTACCTTGGGGGAGAGGTGGCGGTTGTGGGGATAGAGGGCCCAGATCCCCTCCTGCGGAGCCCGCAGCTCCGGCAGCAGTTCGATAAGCTCCCCTCGGGCCAGGTGCTCGCTCACGTAGTAGTCCGGCAGCTGGATGATGCCGATCCCCTTGAGCGCCGCGTCCAGCAGGGCGTGACCGCTGTTGCAGTGGAGCAGGCCGCGCACCCGCACGCTGTGGGGTTTACCGTCCAGGGTGAAGTGCCATTCGTCGCCATTGCCCACCAGGCAGTGGTGGCGGGCCAGCTCGGAGAGGCTGTTGGGCATGCCGTGACGGGCGGTATAGGCGGGGGAGGCGCACACATAGGGCACCCGCTGCGCCAGCTTGCGGGCCACCAGGGTCGAGTCCTTGAGGTGGCCGAGGCGGATCGCCAGATCGAACCCCTCGTGCACCAGATCCAGCAACTGGTTGGTGAGGTTGAGGGTCACCTCCAGCTGGGGGAAGCGCACCATGAAGTCGTTCACTAGCGGCGCTATGCGGCTCTCGCCGTAGGAGACCGGGGCCGTGATGCGCAGGGTGCCCTGGGGCACGGCCTGATGGCGCCCCAGTGCCAGCTCCGCCTCGTAGAGGTTGTCCAGCAGCTGGCGACAGTGGCGAAAGTAGATCTCCCCGAGCTCGGTGAGCCGCACCTGGCGGGTGGTGCGCAGCAGCAGCTTGGCCTGCAGCCTGTCCTCCAGCTGCGCCACCTGGCGGCTCACCTGGGCCACCGAGACCCCCAGCTTACGGGCGGCCGGAGTAAAGCCCCCCTGCTCCGCCACGCTGACAAATTCACAGACCCCTTCCCAGCCGAACATTATTACCTATGTGTAAAAGTGATTTGATACTTAGCCTTATTATCACCAAATCGGCGGGAAACTACACTGAATGTCCGAACCCATTTCCGTTCACCCACACAACCACGAGGACATCATTCATGGCACAGGTTCAGAGCATCAAGTGCAAGGCCGCCATCGCCTGGGGCCCCGGTCAGCCCCTCTCCATCGAAGAGGTCGAGGTCATGCCACCCCAGGCCGGCGAGGTGCGGGTGCGGATCGTCGCCACCGGCGTCTGCCACACCGATGCCTTCACCCTGTCCGGCGAAGATCCGGAAGGGGTCTTCCCCTGCATCCTGGGCCATGAGGGGGGCGGCATCGTCGAGTCCGTCGGCGAGGGCGTCACCAGCGTCAAGGTGGGGGATCACGTGATCCCGCTCTACACCCCCGAGTGCGGCGAGTGCAAATTCTGCAAATCCGGCAAGACCAACCTCTGCCAGAAGATCCGCGCCACCCAGGGCAAGGGGCTGATGCCGGACGGCACCACCCGCTTCTCCAAGGACGGCCAGCCCATCTATCACTACATGGGCACCTCCACCTTCAGCGAATACACTGTGCTACCCGAGATCTCCATCGCCAAGGTGGACCCGGCCGCCCCGCTGGAAGAGGTCTGCCTGCTGGGTTGCGGCGTCACCACCGGCATCGGTGCCGTGATGAATACCGCCAAGGTCAAAGAGGGTGAGAGCGTCGCCATCTTCGGGCTGGGGGGCATCGGCCTCTCCGCCGTGATCGGTGCCCGCCTGGCCAAGGCCGGCCGCATCATCGCCATCGACATCAACGAGAGCAAGTTCGAACTGGCCCGCAAGCTCGGCGCCACCGACTGCATCAACCCGAACGATTACGACAAGCCCATCCAGGAGGTGATCGTCGAGATGACCGATGGCGGCGTCGACTTCTCCTTCGAGTGCATCGGCAACGTCAAGGTGATGCGCGCGGCGCTGGAGTGCTGCCACAAGGGCTGGGGCGAGTCGGTCATCATAGGGGTGGCCGGTGCCGGTCAGGAGATCAGCACCCGTCCCTTCCAGCTGGTCACCGGCCGGGTCTGGCGCGGCAGCGCCTTCGGCGGGGTGCGCGGTCGCAGCGAGCTGCCGAGCTATGTGCAGCGCTACATGCAGGGGGAGTTCCGCCTGGACGACTTCATCACCCACACCATGCCGCTGGAGCAGATCAACGAGGCCTTCGATCTGATGCACGAAGGCAAGAGCATCCGCACCGTCATCCACTACTGATCCCATGAGAGCCCCGCCCATCGATGAATGGGCGGGGCGAGGAGTCCTTCGATGAATCTGGACATCATCAGCAGCAACAAGAGCTTCGGCGGCTGGCACAAGCAGTATCGCCACCCCTCCACCGTACTAGGCTGCGAGATGCGCTTCGCCATCTACCTGCCGCCCCAGGCCCTCACCGGCCAGAAAGTGCCGGTGCTCTACTGGCTCTCCGGCCTCACCTGCACCGACGAGAACTTCATGCAGAAGGCGGGGGCCCAGCGCATCGCCGCCGAGCTCGGCATCGCCCTGGTGGCACCGGACACCAGCCCGCGCGGCGAGGGGGTACCGGACGATCCCGGTTACGATCTCGGCATGGGGGCAGGCTTCTATGTCAACGCCACCCAGCACCCCTGGCGGGATCACTACCAGATGTATGACTATGTCACCCGGGAGCTGCCCGAGCTCATCGAGACCCACTTCCCGGTCTCCACCAGGCGCGCCATCAGCGGCCACTCCATGGGGGGCCACGGGGCGCTCATCGCCGCGTTGCGCGAACCCGGCCGCTACCGCTCGGTGTCGGCCTTCAGCCCCATCAGCCACCCGAGCCGCGCCCCCTGGGGCCAGAAGGCCCTCGGCGCCTATCTCGGCAACAACCCCTTGCTGTGGCAGGAGTGGGACAGCTGCCAGCTGCTGCGCCACCACGACAGCCAGCCCCTGCCGACCCGGGTAGACGTGGGACTGGACGATCCCTTCCTGGCGGAGCAACTCGGCATAGACGCCCTGGCCGAGATCGCAACCGCCAAGGAGTGGCCCCTGGCGCTCCATCGCCATGCCGGCTATGACCACAGCTACTACTTCGTGGCGAGCTTCATCGAGGAGCACCTGCGCTTTCATGCCAGCCACCTGGGCGAGCCGGCCCAGGGCTGACCAGGGGCCAGACAGGCCCCCATGGTCGCCCGCCCCTCATCAGCGGGCGGCCATAAACAAGGGAACAGGGAGACAAGGATGACGATCTTCACCACGCTGCTGGCCATGCCGGACCAGTTCGAACGACTGCTGGCACAGGTGCCCGCCGACCAGCTGGACTGGGAACCCGCCAACTGGGCCGGGACCCCAGCCGAGCGCTTCAGCGCCCGGGGGCACCTCTGCCACCTGCTGGACATAGAGACCCAGGGCTATCAGCTGCGCTTTCGCCGCACCCTGGAAGAGAGCCTGCCGGCGCTTGCCTCCCTCGATGGTTATCAGCTGGCGCGAGACAACCATTACCCGTTGCAGGATACCGCTGTGCAGCTGGACCGCTTTCGCACCGCCCGCATGCAGACAGTGGACTGGCTCAAGGCGCTGCCCTCCAGCGCCTGGGCGCGGCGCGCCCGCTATGGCGACTATGGCGAGGTGACCCTGGACGGTCTGGTGCGCCTGCTCGTCAGCCACGACCACCAGCACCTCGCCGGCATGCAGTGGCTGTTGATGCGGCTCAACGCGGATCTGCGCCTCGCACTCCCTCTCGAGTGAGGCGCGCCGCTCATAACCCTTCATGAAAAAAGGCCCCGTCGGGGCCTTTCTCATCTTGGTGCATTCAGGTCAGCTCCCCCGCCGGTTCACCAGACCCGAGCCCGCTATCTCGCTGCTCAGCTCGGGCTCCCCCCAGTAACTGACCGAGCCAGAACCGGCGATCTCTATCTTGAGCCGCTCCTGCACCCTGACCTCCACCTCGCCGCTGCCCGCAATATTGACGTCGGCCTCCTGGCTCAGCAGCCGTGCCCCCAGCACGCCCCCCGAACCTGCGATGTTGAGCTCCATGGCCCTGGCAGAGCCGGTCCCCAGATCCAGGCTCCCCAGACCGGCGATGTTGCCCTCCAGCCGGTTCAGCTCCAGCCCGCTGGCCACTATGTCACCCGTGCCCGCCACCGACAGCACCAGCTCATCCCCCTTGAAGTCACGCAGCTCGCCATTGCCGGTGCCCGCCAGCGCCAGCTCATGGAGCTCGGGCAGGGTGATGGTGATCTCCAGCGGCTCGGTGGGGGCCAGCCGATAGCCCTCCTTCACCTCTATCTCCAGCTTGTCGTCCCGCTCGGTCAGATCCAGGTAGGGCAGCAGGTTCCCCTGTCCCCGGATGTGGATGCCCCTCGCCTCCCCCGCCACCAGATGGATATTGGCGGGCACCCCGGCCAGCACCCGGGTCACCTCCCGACCCAGGGGGTGCTGCTGCTCCACCAGGGCCCCGGCCCCGCTCACCTTGACATCGTCCTGCCAGCTGCAGCCACTCAGCCCCAGGGCCAGCACGGCTCCCATCATCCATCTCATCGTCACTCTCCTCGTTGTGTATTGGCAAACGCGACCCCTTGGTCCACGCAGCCTGGTGAAGGGGCGATTGCAAACCACATGCCAGAGGGTCAAACCTATGATTTTCAACTTAAAATCAGATTTCACGCTCACGCTCCCCTTCATTTAGAGAGCCATTCAGACCATAAGTTGGTCAAACTCACCATGCCCGAACGGGGGGAGACGGCCCGCCGGCAGGGCCAGCCGCCGCCGGGAGAGGAAGTTTTTGGTTGCCGCCCCGGTCTGTTGAGCCAATAGTGATACCTTGTGCGTATAGAGCTCTCCACCGTGCATTTGTCACTGCCAACAAGGAGTCAGAGCGTGACCCAAGTCAGCCATTCATTCGCCAGCCCAGACGGCCTGCCAGCCCCGACCCGTACCCCGCTGCTCGGCGGCGACGATCCCGAGCACAAGCGCCGCGAGCTGCTCGACTACTTCTGTCAGACCTTCGACCTCTACGACTCACTGTTCGATTGCCTGGCCGATGAGCGGGCCTGGTTCAACAAGGCGATCCCCCTGCGCCACCCCCTCATCTTCTACTACGGCCACACCGCCGCCTTCTTCGTCAACAAGCTGCTGGCGGCCAACCTCATCGACCGGCGCCTCGATCCCCGCATCGAGGCCATGGTGGCCATAGGGGTGGACGAGATGAGCTGGGACGATCTGGACGAGACCCACTACGACTGGCCCGCTGTGGCCGAACTGCGCGACTACCGTGACCGCGTGCGCGCCCTGGTGTGTGATTTCATCGAACGTATGCCGCTGACCCTGCCCATCGACTGGCAGAGCCCGGCCTGGGTCATCCTGATGGGCATAGAGCACGAGCGCATCCACCTGGAGACCTCCAGCGTGCTGATCCGCCAGTTGCCCCTGGCCTGGGTGCAGCCGCAGCCCTATTGGCCCGCCTGCACCCAGGCCCGCCACAGACGCGACCAGGTGCCCGCCAACAGCCTGCTGCCGGTGGCAGGAGGTCGGGTGCGCCTCGGCAAGCAGGACGCCACCTACGGCTGGGACAACGAATATGGCGAGCGCCACATCGAACTGGCCCCCTTCCAGGCCAGCCGCATGCTGGTGAGCAACGCCGAGTACTTCCCCTTCGTGCAGGCCGGCGGCTATGAGACCCGGGCCTGGTGGGACGACGAGGGCTGGGGCTGGTGCCAGTATGCAAAAGTGCGCATGCCCAGCTTCTGGGTCGGCGACCCCAGCGAGCCCGAGCAACTGCAACTGCGGCTGATGACCGGGCAGGCCCCCCTGCCCTGGGACTGGCCGGTGGAGGTGAACCAGCTGGAGGCCGCCGCCTTCTGCCGCTGGAAGGCGGCCCAGACCGGCCTGCCCATACAGCTGCCGAGCGAGGGGGAGTGGATGCTGCTGCGCGAGCAGGTGCCCGACGATCAGCCGGACTGGCTGGAAGCCCCCGGCAATATCAACCTGGCCCGCTTCGCCTCCTCCTGCCCGGTGGATGCCTGCCCCCAGGGCGACTTCTTCGATCTGGTGGGCAACGTCTGGCAGTGGACCAGCACCGCCATCGACGGTTTCGAGGGGTTCAAGGTGCACCCCCTCTACGACGATTTCTCCACCCCCACCTTCGATGGCAAGCACAGCCTCATCAAGGGCGGCAGCTGGATAAGCACCGGCAACGAGGCGCTCAAGTCGTCCCGCTACGCCTTCCGCCGCCACTTCTTCCAGCATGCGGGCTTCCGCTATCTGGTCTCACGCTATCAGGAAGCCATCACAGTGAATCCTTATGAAACCGACGCCCTGGTGGCGCAATACCTCGACTTCCAGTACGGCCCGACCCACTTCGGGGTGGCCAACTACGCCAGCACCCTGGCCAGCCTCGCCAGCGAGCTGTGCAGCCGCCATGAGCGGGCGCTGGACATCGGCTGCGCCACCGGCCGCGCCAGCTTCGAGCTGGCCCGCCACTTCCAGCACGTGGACGGGGTGGACTACTCGGCCCGCTTCATCGACGTGGCGCTCGCCCTTGCCAGCCAGGACAGCTTCCGCTATGCCCTGCCCCTGGAGGGGGATCTGGTGGAGTATTGCGAGGCGCGCCTCTCCAGCCATGATCTGGGCCCTGAGCAGGCCGAACGGGTTCACTTCAGCCAGGGGGATGCCTGCAACCTCAAGCCCAAGTACGAGCACTACGATCTGGTGCTCGCCTCCAACCTGATCGACCGGCTGCGGGAGCCCGCCCGCTTCCTGCGGGACATTGCTCCGCGCCTTCGCAGCGGCGGCCTGCTGGTGCTCACCAGCCCCTACACCTGGCTGACCGACTACACCCCCAAGGCGAACTGGCTCGGCGGCATCCGGGAAAACGGCGAGGCCCTCTCCACCCATCAGGCACTGCAACGGCTGCTGGCGGCGGAGTTCGAGGAGCTATGCCCGCCGAGAGACGTGCCCTTCGTCATCCGCGAAACCGCCCGCAAGCACCAGCACACTGTGGCCCAGCTCACCGTCTGGCGCAAACGCTGACGACGCGGCAAACGAAAGAGGGAGGCCCATGGCCTCCCTCTTTTTTATCCAGACGGCTTACCCCTCCTGGACCTGGGGCAGGGGCTCCTGCTCGCGGTAGCGGCGGGCCAGCACGGCGCACACCATCAGCTGGATCTGGTGGAAGATCATCAGCGGCAGCACCATGACCCCGACGCTGGCGGCGGGGAACATGACGTTGGCCATGGGCACCCCATTGGCCAGACTCTTCTTGGAGCCGCAGAAGACGATGGTGATCTCGTCCGCCTTGTTGAACCCGAGGCGGCGGCTGATCCAGATGTTCCAAGCCAGCACCAGCGCCAGCAGCACGCAGCTCAGCAGCACTATGCTGGCGAGATCGTACCAGCCGACCTGGTGCCAGATCCCCTGCACCACCGCCTCGCTGAAGGCCACATAGACCACCAGCAGTATGGAGCTCTGATCCAGCTTGCCGATGAGGGGGCGATGGCTGTCGACCCAGCGGCCGATCAGTGGGCGCGACAGATGGCCCACCACGAAGGGCAGCATCAGCTGCACCATGATCGCCTGAATGGAGTGCCAGGTGTCGACCCCCTCCCCCTGAACATTGATCATCAGCCCCACCAGCACCGGCGAGAGGAAGATGCCGAGGATGCTGGAGGCCGAGGCGCTGCACACCGCCGCCGACACATTGCCCCCCGCCATGGAGGTGAAGGCGATGGCCGACTGCACGGTCGCAGGCAGGGCGCACAGATAGAGGAAGCCCAGATAGATGGCCGGGCTCAGCCACTGGGGCACCAACGGGGTGAGCAAGAGCCCCAGCAGCGGGAACAGCAGGAAGGTGCTGGCCATCACCACCAGGTGGAGCCGCCAGTGGCCGAGGCCCGCCAGCAGGTTCTGGCGCGACAGCTTGGCGCCATGCATGAAGAACAGCAGCGCCACCGCCAGCTTGGTCAGCAACGCGAACCAGACGGCCACCTGGCCCTCGCAGGGGAAGAAGGAGGCCAGGGCCACCACGGCAATCAGCACAGAGGTAAAGGGATCCAGACGCACGGGGAGTCTCCAGGGAAAGCGCGTCCCTCACCGGATGGGGGACGACAGGGCACAGGAGGGCCATCCTCTGACGGCGACCCTCGATACGAAACCCCAGCTTACCCCGAACACAGGGAGGCGCAAAGTTGAGCGACGGCCCCAGGCATTCAGTGAAATTAAACGAGTTGGTTTTTTGTGCTTTAAAACTAAACATTCAGGTCAGGCGAGGAGACAAAAAAACGGGTGGCCAGAGGCCACCCGCGCTGCACCGCTGTCAGCTCTCAGATCTGCCGGGCCAGGGCATCGCCCCCCGCCTTGCCCCCGGCGGCCAGCTTGCGGGCCTGGCGCTTCTCGAAGCGGGAGATCCACCAGTAGGCCAGCGCCGAGAAGATGGCGGTCATGAAGACGTTGATGAAGAAGGCGCGCACCAGATCCACCCCGGCCGGGAAGGCGGAGGCACTCATGCTCACCACGAAGATGGTGATGAGCACCGAGACCACGGCCATGCCGAAGGTACGCGACCCCATGCGAAAATCCCGGGGGGTGTCGTCGTGTTTCCAGCGGAACACGAAGTAGGCCACCATGATGAAGATAGGCGGCAGCATGGCGGTACCGGCGGTGAGGTTGATGGCGGTGTTCATCATCTGCTGCACCGACTCGGAGCCGAAGCCGTTGACCACCAGCATCACGAACACGAAGGCAAACTGCCACCAGGCGGCCCGCACCGGCACCCCGTGCTCGTTGAGCTGGGTGGTCTTGTCGCCATAGACCCCCTGGGGGATCTCGGAGAAGTGGATCTTCACCGGCGCCGAGGTCCACATCATCATGGAGCCGAACATGGCGATGAAGAGCACCACCCCGACCGCCCGGCCTACCAGGGTCTCGGAGAGCCCGAAGTACTGGGCCATGCCGGTGAAGATCTCCACCATGCCGCCGGCGTAGGTGAGGCTCTCCCGTGGCACGAAGACGTTCACCAGCAGGGAGCCCAGCGCATACATGGCACCTATGACCACACCGGCGATGATGATCACCTTGATGAAGGACTTCTGGCCGCCCTTGACGTCATTGAGGTAGGCCGCCGCCGTTTCGGCTCCGCCCGCCGCCTGGAAGATCCAGCACATGATGCCGAGCGTCGCCCAGTTGACGGTGGGGGTCATGGCTTCCAGGGTGATGGGCTGGGCCGCCACATGGTCACCGCCGAGGGCCATCAGGGCGCCCAGCACATAGATGGCGAACAGGGCGAAGACGCCGTAGGCCACCAGTTCGGCAATCTTGCCGAGCCAGCTCGCCCCCTTGGTGGAGATATGGGTCGCCGCCGCAAACAGCGCTATGGAGATAATCGAGGTGACGGTTGGCGAGAAGCTGTATTCATAGCCCAGCATGGCGTAGGAGGCGTAGGCGATGACGTTCGGCAGCAATGAGACAAACCAGAACAGGTTCACGAACCAGTAGAGGAAGGAGCCCAGATAGGCCATACGGGTGCCGAGGGGTTTCTTGAGCCAGTCGTACATCCCCGACTCGGAGTTTTTGTTGGCCGAGACGAACTCGGCGATGATGAAGACGAACGGAATGAAGTAGACGATGGTCGCCAGCAGGAAGATGGGGGCTGAGCTGAGCCCCAGCTCTATGTTGTTGTTGACGATGTTGCGCACGTTGAACACGGCGGCAAAGGTCATCGACAACAGGGCAAACTTGCCTATGGTGCCGCGTACGGAATCAGACATATCTCCTCCAATGGAATCGCGCTCCCTGCGGGTAACGCTGTGACTCTGAATGTGTTCGGCAAGGGTCTGTCGGCCCCGCCTTTTACTCTCTTGTTATGATCGGGCCGCGTGCACGGCCTCGTTGGCAAACCGGCGCAGCCCTGCGGCACCGGCACTCAATCGGGGGTTCAGACGATGGGGGTGCCCGGCGCCATCGGCACGCGAGGCTGCAACAGCACGCTCTGGCTCTCGTCCGGGGTCTCGGCGCAGAGCAACATGCACTCGGAACGCTCGCCGCGCATCCTGGTGGGTTTGAGGTTGGTCAGCACCACCACCTCGCTGCCCAGCAGCTCCTCTTCGCTGTAATGGGGCACCAGGCTGGTGACGGTCTGCAGCGGCCGCTCGCCCCCCACGTCGATCTGGACGATATAGAGTTTGTCGGCCCCGGGGTGGCGCACCACCTCCAGCACCTTGCCCACCTTCATCTCGACCCGCTTGAATTCGGCAAACTCGATCGTCTCGCTCATGCTCTTCTCCTTATCTGGTTCAACGGTTTGCGGATGGCCAGCGGCCACCCGGCTTGATGGGGTCATGACGGCTGGATGACGGCCTGCGCCGCCGGCTCGGCCTCTTTGGCGCGCGCTTCGGCGCTGAGGGAGGCCTCGTATCTGTTGTATTTCCACCAGGCAAAGCCCAGGAAAATCACGATCCCGCCCACGTTGTAGAAGACGATGGTCATGATGTCGGCGCCGGTCGGGAAGGTGGAGGCGAGGAAGCCCACCGAGAAGATGGCGATCAGCACCGAGACCACGGCGATGCCGGTAGTGCGCGAGCCCATCTTGAAATCTCGCGGCAGGTGATCGAGCTTCAGGCGCAGATTGAGGTAGGCCAGCATGATGAAGAGCGGCGGCAGCATGGAGGCGGCGGCGGTCATGTTGATGACGGTGTTCATCAGATCCTGCGCAGTGTTGGAGCCCAGGGTCGGGATCACCATCAGCGGCAGCACGATGAGGTACTGGATCCAGGCTGCGCGGGCGGGCACGCCGTTCTCGTTCAGCTCGACCGTCTTCTTGCCGAAGATGCCGGCCGGGATCTCGGAGAAGAAGATCTTCACCGGGGTGGCGGTCCACATCAGCAGGGAACCGAACATGGCGGTGAAGGAGACCAGCCCGACGAAGCGGTTCATCAGGATCTCCGGCAAGCCGAAGTAGGCCGCCAGCCCTTCGAACACCTGCACCGAGCCGCCGGTGTATTTCAGGGTACCGCTCGGCACGAAGACGTTGATCAGCAGGGAGGCGATGGAGTAGAGCACCCCGATAAAGATCCCGGCGATGATGATCACCTTCACGAAGGACTTGGAGCCCCCTTTGACGTCATTGACGTAGACCGCCACCGACTCGGCACCACCGGCCGCCATGAAGATCCAGGTGGTGATACCGAGGAAGGCCCAGCTGAAATCGGGGATCATCGCCTCTACCGTGATGGGGTCGGCCGGTTGTACGCCGCCCACCAGAGCCGTCCCCGCCAGCAGAATGTAGGAGAGGGTCAGCAGCAGCATCAGGGACGAGGTCACCGAGGTGATGGGGCCGAGCATCTTGGCGCCGTTGGTGGAGACATAGGTGGCGAAGGCAAAGAGCACCATGCTCAATGCCGTGGTCGCCACCGGAGTGAGAATGTACTCGTAGCCGAGGAAGGCATAGGAGGCGTAGGCGATGACCCGCGGCAGCAAGGAGGTGAAGAAGAAGAGGTTCACGAACCAGTAGGTGTAGGCAGAGATAAAGGCCCAGCGACCGCCGAGGGAGCTCTTCACCCAGGCATAGACGCCCGCTTCGGAGTTTTTATTCAGTGACACAAATTCCGCAATGATCAGGCAGAACGGAATGAAGTAAAAAAGGGTGGCCAGAAAGAACATCGGGGCCGAGGCCAGACCGATCTCGATGTTGTTGTTGATGACGTTGTTGAAGCTGAATACCGCCGCGAAGGTGAGCGACAGCAGACCAAACTTGCCTATCGTATTCCGTTTGGAATCAGACATGGTGCATCTCCAGACCTGTAGTTATTGCCGCGAAAGGGCGGGGCATGGTTTGTAGGGTGAGCCCCGCCCTTCCGGCTTTTATCAGTGCAAACCAGCGGCTTGTTATTTGTTTTTGAAGTAGCCACCTTCGACGGTGACCTTGATGATCAGCTTGCGCACCGGGCTATCGCCTGTGAACCGGTAAGCCTCGTCGTTCTCGAAGATCACCACCTGACCGTTGCCGACTTTCTGGCGCTCGCGCACCTCGCCGGCCAGCCACTCGCGATCCGTGGTGTCGTCGTAGGCCTGCTCGATCCGCAGCTCGCTCTTGGCAGCCCACTCCACCGTCTCTTCCCCTTCCAGGTAGTAGTGAACGTCGAAGTAGCGGCGCTGCCCCTCGAACAACGAGGTGGCTGGGCTAGCCCCCTCCTGCAAGCGGTAGGTGAGGGAGTCACCGATGGAGTGACAGATGCCGGGCTTGAGGTTTGGCAGGTTATTGATGGCCTCCACGCAGCGGCCCCACTTCTTGCCCTCCCGGTAGATGTTTTTGAACAGGGTCAGGTTGCCTAAGGTGATCATGCGAGGTTCCTCCCGCCGTTGATGCTGAGGTCGAGACCGGCCAGCGCAGCCGGATTGAGGTTGCCACGGACGATGGGCAGCAGGGTCAGGCCGAAGCTGAACGGCTCGAAGCGCACCCGCCAGGAGTCCAGCACCTCGGAACCCCAGGAGTTGGAACCCAGCCCCAGCACCTTGTGATCCAGATTGAGGGTGAGATAACCACAGGGCTCCAGCTCGTTGATGTGCTGCGCCTCGTGGATATGCTCCCAGCTGTAGGGCCAGACGCTCAGGTTGATGGGGGCATCGGGCCGCACGTAGAGACCGGCGCCGTGGCGGTTGGTCAGGGTCGCCCAGCGCACCTGCTGGCGGTTGCCATTGTCCTGCGGGAAGGGGTAGTGCTCCCACATCTCGCCCACCGTGCTGTTGAAGCAGTCGATCCAGTTGCTCTGGCGGCTGTCCTGATAGTTTTCACCCGGACCCATGCCGTAGTAGTGCACCCGGTCGAGATCCTGACGAATACCCAGCTCGAAGCCGATCTTGGGGATGATGTCGTCATAGCCGCCGTAGGGCTGACCGGAGAGGGCCACATGCAGCTGACCGTTCGGGCTCAGGGTGTAGACGTAGCGGCAGCGCATGCCGAAGTCGAACACCGGCGGCGCGATCAGGCTCTCCACCGTCACCTCGACCGCCTCGCCCAGCTGACGCCAGCTTAAGATGCGGAAGTGCTCCTGCATGATCTGCAGGTGGTTCGGGTGCCACAGGCTCTCGTACTCCTGCTTGTGGTTGTCGATCATCGGCTTGAAGAAGGTGAGACGCGGCGCCCGCTCAATCAGCTCATTGCCATCCTGCTGCCAGCTCACCAGCTTGCCGTCGAGGCGCGAGAAGCGCAGGGCAAAGCCGCTGCCGCTCAAGGTCAGCGCGAGCCGCTCATCGGCAATCTGCAACGGGGTGGCGTTGGGATTGGCAAAGGGCTGCAGCTGGCGGGTCGATGCCTTCAGCTGGAACTGGTACTGGCCCAGCTCGTGCTCCGCCGCGCTATAGCGAGTGGCGGTGGCCTTGATGACCCGCAGTTGGACGAAGGTTTCCCGCCCATCGAGCGAAGGCAGCTCAAGCTGCAGCTCGGTAATCGCACCGGGGGCAACCCCTTCCAGCCGGATCTGCTGGCTGGCCAGCAGTTCGCCCTCGGCCTTCACCTCAACCAGCAGACGGATGTCGTCGAGAGTGGAGAACCAGTAGCGGTTTTCCACCGCCAGCTTGCCGCTGGCCAGATCCAGCGCCCGCACCTTGACCGGGCAGATCACCTGCTTGTATTCGCGCAGGCCAGGCCCAGAGGTCTGATCCGGATAGATGAGGCCATCCATGCAGAAGTTGTAGTTGTTGGGGTAGTCGCCGTAGTCGCCGCCGTATTTGTAAACGGCACGCCCCTGCTCGTCCTGATCCAGGATGCCGTGATCGCACCACTCCCAGATGTAGTGACCCTGAATGTGGGGATGACGGTCGAACACCTGTTGATATTCGCTCAGGCCACCCGGGCCGTTGCCCATGGCGTGGGCGTATTCGCAGAGGATGCGCGGCTTAGGCATAGGGAACTCGCCAAAGCAGTTCATCTGGGAGACGCGGGAGTACATGGTGCTCACCACATCCACCACCTCGGCATCGCGATCCTCTTCGTAGTGCACCAGCCGGGTCGGATCGATCGCCTTGCAGCGCTGGTACATGGCCCTGATGTTGCAGCCGTAGCCGGACTCGTTGCCCAGGGACCAGATGATGATGGAGGGGTGGTTCTTCTGGGCATGAACGTGGCGTTCGATGCGATCCACAAACACCGGCTCCCAGAAGGGAGCGTCGGTGATGCGGCTGAGATCGCCGACGTTGGCAAAGCCGTGGGTCTCCACGTCGGTCTCCGCCATCACGAACAGACCGTACTGGTCACACAGCTCGTAGAAGCGCGGGTCGTTCGGGTAGTGGGCGGTGCGCACCGAGTTGAGGTTGTGCTGCTTCATCAGCACTATGTCGCGCTCCACCCTATCCATGCCGACCGCGCGGCTCTTGAGGTGGTCATTGTCGTGGCGGTTCACCCCGTGCAGCTTGAGGTAGTGGCCGTTGACGTAGAAGAGGCCATCCTTGACCTTGATGTCACGCACGCCGACCCGCTGCGGGATCACCTCCAGCAGTTCGCCCTGACCGTTGTAGAGGGAGAGTTGCAGTTGGTAGAGGTAAGGATCTTCGGCGCTCCACAGATGGGGCTTGGCCAGATCCAGCGTGAAGCGGCAGTCGAGCTTGCCGTCGATGGCGAGATGGTCGAGCGAGCCGGTGGCGATCTCCCTGCCCTGATCCAGCAGGGACCAGGCCAGACGATGATCAGGGGCAGGCGCCCCCAGATTTTCCAGCTTGATATCGCAGCTCAGGGTGGCGCTCTGGTTGTCATCGGCCAGCGCGGTGCGGATGAAGAAGTCCTGCACATGGGCGGCCGGTTTGCCCACCAGATAGACATCGCGGAAGATCCCCGCCATCCACCACATGTCCTGATCTTCGATATAGGTGGAGTCCGCCCACTGCATCACCCGCACCGACAGCAGGTTCTCGCCGGTGTTGGCGTAGGCGCTGATGTCGAACTCGGCGGTGAGGCGGCTCCCCTTGCTGAAGCCGACGTAGTGGCCGTTCACATAAACCTCGAAGTAGGTCTCCACACCGTCGAACTTGATGATCACCTGCTCGCCGTCCCAGGCCGGGCTCAGCACAAAGCTGCGCTGATAGGCACCGGTGGGGTTATTGGTCGGCACGAAGGGAACGTCGATGGGGAAGGGAAAACCCTCATCGGTGTACTGCAGCTGGCCATGGCCTTCCATCTGCCACATGTTTGGCACTGTGATCTGCCCCCACTCGCTCATGGCGCTGTGATAGAAGGCCTCCGGCACCAGCAACGGATGCTCGAAGTAGTGGAACTGCCACTGGCCGCTCAAGGAGAGGAAGCGACGGCTCAGCTCCCGCTGCATGGTGGCCGCCAGCCCGTGATCGGCATAAGAGAAGAAGTAGGCGCGCGGAGCCAGCCTGTTTTCACCAACGAATTGGACGTTTTCCCAGTTATTCACATGTCCTCCCGGAACAAGACAACCTTGACTGGGTAAACTTTAGATAAACATTTACTAAATATCAGTTTTGGATCGGTAAAGTTTTAACCTGATCACAATGGCCGGATGGTTTTGTGAGCGAGATCAGAAGCGGAGAATAAAAGGAGGTAAAGCGGGCAGTGATGGCATGGATGTTGATAAACGTAGGCAGTTCATGGCTAAAAACCACAACAAAACAATGCACTATAAATTACCAGGAGAAATGAGGGAGAGGATGGAGAAAGAAAGAGGCCGCACCACCGCGAGATGGTGCGACTAAAACAGGAACTATTTTACTAAAATTAGCGAGTGGTACCACGCAGAGTCAGGCGGCTCGGCACTAGTACCCGAAGGGGTATATCGCGCTCATCACGCAGCCGTTCGACCAGCAGATTGACTCCCTGTGAGCCCATCAACTCGGAGTGGATCCGCACCGTGGAGAGCGGCGGGAAGGTGAACTTGGCGGTCGGGATATCGTTGACGCTGATGAGCTCGATCTGCTGGGGAATCGCCAATCCCTTCTCGTGGATGGCTCTCAGCACGCCGATGGCGATGGAGTCGGAGGCGACGAACAGCGCCTTGGGCCAATCCCCTGCCAGCATCTCTTTCGCCAGTCGGTAGCCAGAGGCACTGGAGAAATCGCCGCGATAGAGATCGCTCTCCTGCACCACTCCCAGCCGCTGGCCATAATCCCGAAAGGCTAGCTCACGAAGGTCCGGCGCCTCATCCTGACCCCCTATATAACCGATGCGGCCGTGCCCCTGGGCGATGAAGAAGTCCACCACCTGCTGGCTGATAAGCGCCAGATCCACGTCCACGGAGTCAAATTCCCCCTGGGAGCGGCAATCCACGAACACCAGCTGGGCAGAGAGAGAATGGAGCGCGGCCAGGCGCTCCTCGGGCAGGTGGCCGATCACCAGGATGCCGTCGACGGCACAGAGCTCACGCCCCTCTGCGCCGTTGTAGAAATGGGTCAGCTCTATGTTGAAGCGGGCGCACTGGGTCTCGATGCCGTAGCGAATGGCGAGATAGTAGGGGTCGTTGACCTCGGTGCTCTGCGGATAGGCATAGACCGCCAGAAAGTGCAGCTTGCTCTTGTGCACCCCTTTGCGGGCGCTGCTGGTCTTGTACTCCAGCCGCTCGGCAATCTCGAAGATCTTCTGTCTGGTCTCTTCCTTGACGCTCAGCGTCGGATCTTCATTGAGCACCCGCGACACAGTGGCCTGGGACACCCCCGCCTCCTGTGCAATTTCCTTCAACGTGGCCATGCATACTCCTCTGGCGATGACTCCCGACAATACCTGACCAAGAGTAACGGGCAAGCCGCTGACAGCCCAGCATTTTTACTAAAAGAAGCCAGCCTGGATCGAAAAAATCCCAAAGCAAAAAGGCCTCCCGAATGGGAGGCCTCTTCTAAATAGGTGCCTGACAGTGTCCTACTCTCGCATGGCGAATGCCACACTACCATCGGCGCTACCGCGTTTCACTTCTGAGTTCGGCATGGGATCAGGTGGTTCCACGGCGCTATTGCCGTCAGGCAAAAGCTGTATTACTTAATAATGGTGCTGATACCCAGAGTCGAACTGGGGACCTCATCCTTACCAAGGATGCGCTCTACCAACTGAGCCATATCAGCACACTAACCGGTAAAGACCGCACTGTGTGCGCTATCTAAATCTTCTGTCCAACACGACCTGACGTCGTATTGCGACCAACCACATCGCTGTGATTGCTTAATTGATGCCTGGCAGTGTCCTACTCTCGCATGGCGAATGCCACACTACCATCGGCGCTACCGCGTTTCACTTCTGAGTTCGGCATGGGATCAGGTGGTTCCACGGCGCTATGGCCGCCAGGCAAATTCTTCAATCTCGGAAAGCTGACGTGAGTAACGACTGATTGGCTGTTGCCTCGTCGCTATCACTGAATTAGGTAAGTAGTTCGTTCACTTGCTACAAGCCTTAGAACACTTCTTGGGTGTTGTATGGTTAAGCCTCACGGGTAATTAGTATGGGTTAGCTCAACACGTCGCCGCGCTTACACACCCCACCTATCAACGTTGTGGTCTCCAACGGCCCTTTAGGACCCTCAAGGGGTCAGGGATGACTCATCTCAGGGCTCGCTTCCCGCTTAGATGCTTTCAGCGGTTATCGATTCCGAACTTAGCTACCGGGCAGTGCCACTGGCGTGACAACCCGAACACCAGAGGTTCGTTCACTCCGGTCCTCTCGTACTAGGAGCAACTCCCTTCAATCATCCAACGCCCACGGCAGATAGGGACCGAACTGTCTCACGACGTTCTGAACCCAGCTCGCGTACCACTTTAAATGGCGAACAGCCATACCCTTGGGACCGACTTCAGCCCCAGGATGTGATGAGCCGACATCGAGGTGCCAAACACCGCCGTCGATATGAACTCTTGGGCGGTATCAGCCTGTTATCCCCGGAGTACCTTTTATCCGTTGAGCGATGGCCCTTCCATTCAGAACCACCGGATCACTATGACCTACTTTCGTACCTGCTCGACCTGTCCGTCTCGCAGTTAAGCTGGCTTATGCCATTGCACTAACCTCCTGATGTCCGACCAGGATTAGCCAACCTTCGTGCTCCTCCGTTACTCTTTGGGAGGAGACCGCCCCAGTCAAACTACCCACCAGGCACTGTCCGCGAGCCCGATTCAGGGCCCTGCGTTAGAACATCAAACATACAAGGGTGGTATTTCAAGGACGGCTCCAGCGCAACTGGCGTCACGCCTTCAAAGCCTCCCACCTATCCTACACATGTAGGTTCAATGTTCAGTGCCAAGCTGTAGTAAAGGTTCACGGGGTCTTTCCGTCTAGCCGCGGGTACACCGCATCTTCACGGCGAATTCGATTTCACTGAGTCTCGGGTGGAGACAGCATGGCCATGGTTACACCATTCGTGCAGGTCGGAACTTACCCGACAAGGAATTTCGCTACCTTAGGACCGTTATAGTTACGGCCGCCGTTTACCGGGGCTTCGATCAAGAGCTTCGCTTGCGCTAACCCCATCAATTAACCTTCCGGCACCGGGCAGGTGTCACACCCTATACGTCCACTTTCGTGTTTGCAGAGTGCTGTGTTTTTGATAAACAGTCCCAGCCATCTGGTCACTGCGACTCCCAACTGCTCCATCCGCAAGGGACTTCACTGTCAAGAGCGAACCTTCTCCCGAAGTTACGGTTCTATTTTGCCTAGTTCCTTCACCCGAGTTCTCTCAAGCGCCTTGGTATTCTCTACCCGACCACCTGTGTCGGTTTGGGGTACGATGACTTGTAATCTGAAGCTTAGAGGCTTTTCCTGGAAGCAGGGCATCAATGGCTTCACCACCGTAGTGGCTTCGTCTCGTGTCTCAGTGTTGTGTCTCCGGATTTGCCTAGAAACACCACCTACGCACTTTCACCAGGACAACCGTCGCCTGGCCCACCTAGCCTTCTCCGTCCCCCCATCGCAATTACAAGTCGTGCAGGAATATTAACCTGCTTCCCATCGATTACGCCTTTCGGCCTCACCTTAGGGGTCGACTCACCCTGCCCCGATTAACGTTGGACAGGAACCCTTGGTCTTCCGGCGAGGAGGCTTTTCACCCCCTTTATCGTTACTTACGTCAGCATTCGCACTTCTGATATCTCCAGCATACCTCTCGATACACCTTCGCAGACTTACAGAACGCTCCCCTACCACTCACACATAAGTGTGAATCCGCGGCTTCGGTGCCTGGTTTGAGCCCCGTTACATCTTCCGCGCAGGCCGACTCGACTAGTGAGCTATTACGCTTTCTTTAAATGATGGCTGCTTCTAAGCCAACATCCTAGCTGTCTGAGCCTTCCCACATCGTTTCCCACTTAACCAGAACTTTGGGACCTTAGCCGGCGGTCTGGGTTGTTTCCCTCTTCACGACGGACGTTAGCACCCGCCGTGTGTCTCCCGGATATTACTTACTGGTATTCGGAGTTTGCATGGAGTTGGTAAGTCGGGATGACCCCCTAGTCCAAACAGTGCTCTACCCCCAGTAGTATTCGTCCGAGGCGCTACCTAAATAGCTTTCGGGGAGAACCAGCTATCTCCGAGTTTGATTGGCCTTTCACCCCCAGCCACAGGTCATCCCCTAACTTTGCAACGTTAGTGGGTTCGGTCCTCCAGTTGATGTTACTCAACCTTCAACCTGCCCATGGCTAGATCACCCGGTTTCGGGTCTACACCTTGCAACTAGACGCCCAGTTAAGACTCGGTTTCCCTACGGCTCCCCTATACGGTTAACCTCGCTACAAAATGTAAGTCGCTGACCCATTATACAAAAGGTACGCAGTCACCCCGAAGGGCTCCCACTGCTTGTACGTACACGGTTTCAGGTTCTATTTCACTCCCCTCACAGGGGTTCTTTTCGCCTTTCCCTCACGGTACTGGTTCACTATCGGTCAGTCAGGAGTATTTAGCCTTGGAGGATGGTCCCCCCATATTCAGACAGGATGTCACGTGTCCCGCCCTACTCGATTTCACATCAAGGTTGTTTTCGTGTACGGGGCTATCACCCTGTATCGCCGGCCTTTCCAGGACCGTTCCACTAACTTCCAAGATGCTTAAGGGCTAATCCCCGTTCGCTCGCCGCTACTGAGGGAATCTCGGTTGATTTCTTTTCCTCGGGGTACTTAGATGTTTCAGTTCTCCCGGTTCGCCTCGTTGCACTATGTATTCATGCAACGATACCCAAGTTATCTTGGGTGGGTTTCCCCATTCGGAAATCTGTGAGTAATAGCGTCTCTTACCGACTTCTCACAGCTTATCGCAGGTTAGTACGTCCTTCATCGCCTCTGACTGCCAAGGCATCCACCATGTACGCTTAGTCACTTA
>NZ_CP149130.1:4380000-4422500 GCF_037811135.1 Aeromonas rivipollensis
TGAGGAGGCCGAGATGGACTTGCGACTGAGATCCTACAAAGGAAAACGCCCACAACTGGGCAAACGGGTATATGTGGACCCCTGCGCCACCCTGGTGGGAGACATAGTGCTCGGCGACGATGCCAGCATCTGGCCCCTAGTGGCGGCACGGGGGGACGTGAACCACATTCGCATCGGCGCCCGCAGCAATGTACAGGACGGCACTGTTCTTCACCTCAGCCGCAGGAGCACCGCCAATCCCGACGGTTATCCCCTGCTGATCGGGGAAGACGTCACCGTGGGCCACAAGGCCATGCTGCACGGCTGCACCATAGGCAACCGGGTGCTGGTCGGCATGGGGGCCATACTGCTGGATGGGGTGGTCGTCGAGGATGATGTGATGATAGGTGCCGGCTCTCTGGTGCCACCGGGCAAGCGGCTCGCATCCGGCTTTCTCTACATGGGGAACCCGGCCAAGCAGGCGCGGCCGCTCAAGCCGGCAGAGATTGCCTTTCTGAAGACCTCGGCCGACAACTACGTCCTGCTCAAGGATGAGTATCTGCAAGAGGCTTGAGACAGACAGAGAACGGAAACAAGAAGCCCGGCATGCTGCCGGGCTTCTCTACTTATATAGCTAGCCAATCACTGTGGTCAGGATCAGTGGGCCTGATCCCAGTTGTCACCGGTTCCGGCTTCCACCACCAGCGGCACATGCAGCTCGGCTGCCGCGGACATCTTCTCCTTGATGAGGGCGATGTACTCCTCCAGCTTCTCCTCGCGGATCTCGAACACCAGTTCATCGTGAACCTGCATCAGCATGTGGATGGAGCCATCGGTAATGCCCCGGATCCAGCCATCGACGGCGATCATGGCGCGCTTGATGATGTCGGCGGCCGTGCCCTGCATGGGAGCGTTGATCGCCGCCCGCTCCGCCGCCTTGCGCAGGCCGGCGTTGCGGGACTTGATGTCCGGCAGGTAGAGGCGACGGCCGAACAGGGTCTCGACATAGCCCTGGGCTTCCGCCTGCTGGCGGGTGCGCTCCATGTACTCCAGCACGCCCGGGTAGCGTTCGAAGTAGAGATCCATGTACTTCTGCGCCTCGGCACGGCCGATCCCCAGCTGCTTGGCCAGACCGAAGGCACTCATGCCATAGATGAGGCCGAAGTTGATCGCCTTGGCGCTGCGGCGCATGTCTGTGGTGACCGCATCGAGCGCCGCGCCGAACACCTCGGCGGCGGTCGCCTTGTGGATGTCCTTGCCCTCGGCAAAGGCGGTCAGCAAGCCCTGGTCACCGGAGAGGTGCGCCATGATGCGCAGCTCAATCTGGGAATAGTCCGCCGCCACCAGCTTGTAACCGGCGCTCGGGATGAAGGCCTGCCGGATCCGGCGCCCCTGCTCGTTGCGCACAGGGATGTTCTGCAGGTTGGGATCGGTGGAGGAGAGCCGGCCGGTCGCCGCCACCGCCTGATGATAGGAGGTGTGCACCCGCCCGGTCTGGGGCTTGATCATCAGCGGCAGCTTGTCGGTATAGGTGGACTTGAGCTTGGCGAGACCGCGGTGCTCCATCAGCAGGCGCGGCAGATCATAGGTCTCCGCCAATTCCGCCAGCACCTCTTCGGCGGTGGACGGGGCGCCCTTGGGGGTCTTCTTGAGGACGGGCAGCCCCAGCTTGACGAACAGTATCTCGCCGAGCTGCTTGGGCGAGGAGAGGTTGAACTCCTGCCCGGCCAGCTCGTGCGCCTGCCGCTCCAGCTCCGCCAGACGTACTTCGATCTCCTGGCTCTGCTGGTGCAGCAACTTGGGATCTATGGTGGTACCCATCAGCTCCATCCTGGCCAGCACCGGCAGCAGGGGCAGTTCGATCTCGGTGAATACCTTGGCAAGCGTGGGCTGTTTGCTCAGTTCGCCCCACAGCGTCTGGTGCAGGCGCAGGGTGATGTCGGCATCTTCCGCCGCATAGGGTGCGGCCTGCTCCAGTTCGATCTGGTTGAAGGTGAGCTGCTTGGCCCCCTTGCCGGCGATCTCTTCGAACGAGATGGTGTCGACGCCCAGATACTTCCTGGCCAGGGAGTCCATGTCGTGGCGGCTGGCGGTGGAGTTGAGCACATAGGATTCGAGCATGGTGTCGAAGGCGATGCCCTGCAGATCGATGCCGTGGTTCTGCAGCACGTTGCGATCGTACTTGAGGTTCTGGCCAATCTTTGGACGAGCAGGATCTTCCAGCAGCGGCTTGAGCTTGCCCAGCACCTGCTGTTCGGTCAGCTGGGTCGGCGCCCCCAGATAGTCGTGGCCGAAGGGAACATAGGCCGCCTTGCCCGGCTCGATGGCGAACGACACGCCGACCACTCGCGCCTCCATGTAGTCGAGACTGGTGGTCTCGGTGTCGAAGGCAAACAGTGGCGCCGCCTGCAACTGTGCCAGCCAGTCGTCGAACTCGGCCTCCTCCAGGATGCAGCGGTAGTCGGTTTCGATGACGGCAACAGGAGCAGCGGCATCATCAGCGACCTCTTCCTGCCCGGCGCCCTCTTCACCACCGGACTCCAGCTCCTTGATCAGGTTCCGCAGTTCGTACTCACGGTAGACCGCCAGCAGGGACTCCTTATCGATCGGGCCCAGCTCCAGCTCTTCGAGACTCTGCTCCAGCGCCACGTCGGTCTTGATGGTTGCCAGCTGGTAGGAGAGGCGTACCTGCTCTTCCTGCTCGCGGAACTTGTCGGCAAACGCCTTGGAGCCACGAAAGCCGAGGGCGGCGACCTTGTCCAGGTTGGCGGCGATCTGATCGATGCTGCCTATCCCCTGCAACAGCGCCTGGGCCGTCTTCTCACCCACCCCTGCCATGCCGGGAATGTTGTCCACCTTGTCACCCATCAGGGCCAGGTAGTCGATGATGAGCTCGGGGGGCACGCCGAACTTCTCGATCACCCCTTCCCGATCGGTCTTCACATCCTTCATGGTGTCGATCAGGGTGACATGGTCGGAGACCAGCTGCGCCATGTCCTTGTCGCCGGTGCTGATGAGCACGGGCAGCTGTTTCTCGGTCGCCTGGCGGGCGAGCGTGCCGATCACGTCGTCGGCCTCGACCCCTTCGACCATCAGGAAGGGGAAGCCCATCGCCTTGATCATCTGGTGAATGGGAGCGACCTGGCTGCGCAGATCGTCCGGCATGCTGGCGCGGGTCGCCTTGTACTCCGGGTAGATGTCGTCACGGAAGGTCTTGCCCTTGGCGTCGAACACCACGGCCACATGGCTGTCGGGGTATTGCTTGCGCAGGCTGCGCATCATGTTGGCCATCACCCGGACGGCGCCGCTTGGCAAACCGGTCGATGTGCGCAGATCGGCCTGCTGGGAGGCGAAGAAGGCGCGATAAAGATATGAAGAGCCGTCGACCAAGATAAGGGGATTGCTAGGGGCCATGAAATCGTCCTGCCAGGAATAAACAGTCGCTAGGATGCCACAGGGCCCGCGGCACACCAAGGGGCTGGCCGCCTCCCATTCGTACCATTAAGCACCCTCCAACCTGTGGATAACTCTGTGCTCAAAAATGGACTCATGGCTGCACCATGGTGGCAAAGCTGTGGATTAAAAACAAAAAGATCATATAAAACAGTGCATTGAGATCGTAAAAACAAACCATGAGGCCTTCATCATGATCTCGATCAATGTGGAAAAAAATTCAAGGGGGTCAACGAGGCAGGATCCAAAACGAAACAATCCTAGCACAGCAAGATGACTTGACCAGTGGAGGGCGAACGATAACCATACAAAAGTACAACAATCTACCCTGGCTCACATTTTCAACAACGAGGAGTCTGCCATGAAAAAAGTGGCCGTGATCTTGAGTGGCTGTGGCGTGTTTGATGGCGCCGAGATCCATGAAGCCGTCATCAGCCTGCTGGCACTGGCCCGTCAGGGCGCCACCACCCAGTGCTTCGCGCCCGACGTGCCTCAATTGCACGTCATCAACCACCTGACCGGCGAGGTGAGCGAGGGGGAGAGCCGCAACGTGCTGGTCGAGGCTGCCCGTATCTGCCGTGGCCAGATCAGGAATGTGGCCGAGCTGGATGCGGCCGATTTCGATGCCCTGCTGGTGCCCGGTGGCTTTGGCGCCGCCAAGAATCTGTGCGACTTCGCCGTCCAGGGTGCAAACTGCCAGATCCAGCCCGATGTGCTGAAGGCGTGCCAGAGCTTTGCCAGGGCCCGCAAACCGGCGGCCTACATCTGCATAGCGCCAGCCATGATACCCCTCATCTATGGCGCCGGCACCCTGGCCACCATAGGCCATGACGAGGGCGCCGCCAACGCCATCGAAGCCATGGGAGGCAGCCATCTCAACTGCCCGGTCAGCGAGTTCGTGGTGGATCAGGAACGCAAGGTCATCTCGACTCCCGCTTATATGCTGGCAAACAACATAGTGGAAGCGGCCGATGGCATAGAGAAGACGGTCAAGCAGCTGCTCACTATGTAGCACCCGGCCGGAAAACAAGCGGGCCGCTCAAAGAGCGGCCCGCTTTCATTCCAGTCAGTCAAGACGGGATCAGATGGCATCGCCCATCTGGTCCATCTTGCCCAGCAGGGCGCGCAGACGTTCCTGCCAGGCAACGTGCTCGTTGCGCAGCTGATGGTTCTCGTCTTGCAGCTTGTTGTTCTGCTCTTTCAGCTCGTCCAGCTCCATTTTCAGCAGGGAGATGTTGTCGACGGCGGATTGTACTTTGGATTCGAGTTGCTCAAGGACTTCTAGTGACATATGCATACCTGTATGTTCAATTGCGATGCCCCACAGGGGGCGATTCAAGCGCGTGAAGCCAGCATACCCTGATGCGCTCGGCACAAACAAGCCAACGCGTTGCAAAATGCGCCCTCCGTGCCGGTATTGCTTAAATATGCGTCGGATTTTCTCGCAGGGGGCAGGAACCGCGATCCGGGACGCCCGCCGCCGCGTCACGGCCCCCAGCGAACCGGATCCTCTCCCACCCTAAGCATCAGCCATGCAGGGCGATGAAGCCCCCCATCAGCAGACAGGCCACCCCGTACATCAGCAGTCCGTAGAGCAGGTTCCAGCGCAGCAGCAGCCCGGCGCTCAGGTTGTAGCGAGAGGCCAGCGCCAGGTTGGAGCCGGACAGCGGGCTGGTGCCGGTGGCGAGCCCCCACCCCAGAAGGAAGCACATGCCGAGCAGGCTGGGATCCGGTGACAGCGGCCACAACAAGGGGGCCACCCCCGAGATGCTGATGAGGGGATGCACGCCTATGATGGCGACCAGGAAGATAAGCAGCAGGGTGAGGGATGCCTCAAGCCAGCCGAAGTGGTTGAACAGCGGCAGACCGTGACCGGCACCGAAGTCGATGACAGAGAGGGCGCTGTTGATGCCGGCAGCCAGCAGGCCAGCCCCCAGAAACAGCACCAGCTGGCCGCCGATGGCGGGGAAACGCTCCACCACCTGTCGCTTGAGGGCCGCCCCGCGTCCCTGGCCTGGCATGAAGAGCAGTGCCAGCAAGGGGGCCACCAGCGCGATCACCGCCAGAATGCTGAGCCCGGGCCAGAGCCTGTGTATCAGCAGCACCAGCAGCGCCAGGGTCACCGGCAACCCCAGGGTCTGCAACCTCAGGGGATAGCCTTCGAAGTCTGCCACCCCGAGCCGCTCCACCTGCCAGGCCGTCAGTCCCATGGCCAGCAGGGCGGCAAGAATGCCAAACGGCAGTATGCTGGCCAGCTGCAGGCCGGGGGCGTAAGTGAGGGCCACCGCCATGGCGACGAAGAAGGGTGACCAGAAGGCAGCGGCGCAGAAGATCCGGCTCAGCACCATGACCTGGCGCCGCTCAAGGGTACCATTGCGCTCCAGCCGATCGCCGATGATGAAGAGCACAGAAAGGTTGATGACGGCACCGAGCAGGTTGAGGCTGGCCATGGTGCTCCACAGCCCCTTGCGACCGGACCAGGAGGCGGCGCCGGTCAGCAGACCCGAGGTGGCGAGGTTGAGGGTGCTGACGGCGGCAAACATGGTGAGCATGTTGATGTTGGGCAGCAGCCAATCCCCGGGACTGAGGCTGGCCCCGCGCCACCAGGAGAAGATCAGCAGCAGCAGTGCCGCCCCATAGAGCGCCAGTGCCTGACGACGGGCGGCGCCCACCAGCCAGGGCCAGGTGAGCAGGGAGGCGGCCCAGGCTGCGACGGCGGCCGGCCAGGGGGAGAATCCCAGATAGAGGTGCAGCAGGTTGAGCAGCCACATCCCCAGGATCAGATAGCCTGACCAGCGCTTGACCATACAACGGCCTCGGTCAGGGGATCAGAGACACTGATCCATGTCCAGGGAGGGTTTGTCGCACTCGGGTCGGCCCACTATCTTGGCGGGCACGCCGGCGACCGTGGTGTGGGGTGGCACCGGATTGATCACCACGCTGCCGGCCCCTATCTTGGCGCCGACCCCCACCTCTATGTTGCCGAGCACCTTGGCGCCCGCCCCTATCATCACCCCTTCGCGGATCTTGGGATGGCGGTCGCCACTCTCCTTGCCGGTGCCCCCCAGGGTCACGCTCTGCAGGATGGAGACGTCGTTCTCGATCACCGCGGTCTCCCCGACCACTATGCCGGTGGCGTGGTCAAACATGATGCCCTTGCCGATCCGCGCGGCCGGGTGCACGTCGACCCCGAACACTACTGAGATCTGGTTTTGCAGGTAGAGCGCCAGCGAGCGACGCCCCTGGCGCCACAGCCAGTTGGCGACCCGGTAGCCCTGGAGGGCATGGAACCCCTTGAGGTAGAGCAGCGGCGTCGAGAAGAGGTCGACGGCGGGATCCCTGTCCTGCACGGCGCAGATGTCGGCGGCCACAGCGGCCAGCAACTCGGGTTCGCTGCGCAGGGCCAGCTCGATCACCTCGCGCAGGGCAATGGCCGGCATTGTGGTGCTGTCGAGCTTGTTGGCGAGCTGGAAGCTCAGCGCCGAGCGCAGATCACTGTGATTGAGAATGGTGGAGTGAAAGAAGCTGGCCAGCATGGGCTCCTGGGCCGCCATGCTCTGCGCTTCCTGCTGAATTTTTTGCCACGTCTGGGCAACCAGATCATCCATGTTGCAGCCTACTGTTGTTCAGGGTGAGTGCCTTGTTGTTCTTTTGTCAGCACCGAGATGGGGTCCATGTGAATGATCACCTCCATCCGCTCAAAGGACTGGCGGACCGCCAGTTCAGCCTCGTCGGCTATCTGATGGGCCTGGACCAGGGGCAGTTGATCATCCAGTTCCAGATGCAGCTGCACGAAGCGGGTCGGCCCGGATTGACGGGTACGCAGATCATGTACGCCATGCACCCCCTCTACGGCACAGCAGAGCGCCATTATTCTCGCTTGTTCTTCCTCTGGCAACTGACGATCGAGCAGGGCCTGTACCGATTCGTAGCCAATATGGGCGGCCCCCCACACCAGGAATAGCCCGATCAGGATGGCAAACAGGCCATCGGCCCAGTGCCACCCCTGCCCCGCCATCACCAGCGCCACCAGGACACCGGCATTGAGCAGCAAGTCCGAGCGGTAGTGCAGCATGTCGGCCTTGATGGCCACGCTGTTGGTCTTGCGAATGACGAGACTCTGGAAGCTCACCAGCAGCAATGTCAGCAGGATGGAGCCGGCACTGACCCAGATCCCGGCCTCGAGCCGCACCACGGGAACCTGGTTCAGCATCGACGAGATGCCATGCATCATCAGCAGCAGGGCAGAGCCCGAGATGAAGGCCGACTGGATCAGACCCGCCAGGGACTCCGCCTTGCCATGGCCGAAGCGATGCTCCTCGTCGGCGGGGGCCAGTGCATACCGGATGGCCAGCAGGTTGATGATGGAGGCGCTCACATCCATGAAGGAGTCGGTGAGGGACGCCAGCAGGCTGGAAGAGTCCGTCATCAACCAGGCGATCAGCTTGCCCAGGATCAGCAGAGTGGCGGTGACGACCGCCGCCGTGCTGGCCAGGGTGACCCAGCGGGAATAGTGTTGGTGGCTCAAAACCGGCTTTCCTCTGACGCGTAAAAACTTATTATACCCTGACCCGAACCTCAGTTTGGCGTGCAAAATCAACGGAGTGACCCGAATGAACAAAATACTCCTGGTCGACGACGATCTCGAACTGACCCAGCTGCTCACCGAAATCCTGACCCTGGAAGGGTTTGACGTCACCGTCGCCGAGGATGGGGAGGAGGGGCTGCTGCGGCTGGCAGAGCAGGCATTCGATCTGGTGTTGCTGGACGTCATGATGCCCAGACTCAACGGGTTCGCCATGCTGACCAGGCTGCGCAAGACCCACGACACCCCTGTGCTGATGCTGACCGCCCGGGGCGACAGCCAGGACAGGGTCAACGGGCTCGAAGCGGGGGCCGATGACTATCTGGCCAAGCCCTTCGACGACAGGGAACTGCTGGCGCGGGTGCGCGCCATCTTGCGCCGCACCCAGAATCCCTCCCCCCAGCGCGGCACCTCCGACGAGCTGCGCTTCATGGATCTGGTGCTGCAACCCGGCCTGCAGCAGGCCCGCTGCGACGATCAGCTGCTGGAGCTCACCGCCACCGAGTTCGGCCTGCTGGAGTGCCTGCTGCGCAGCCCGGGCCAGATCGTCAGCAAGAACCTGTTGTCCGAACAGGTGCTTGGCAAGAAGCTCGAGCCCTTCGATCGGGCCATCGACATGCACCTGAGCAACCTGCGCAAGAAGCTGCCTGAACGCAGCGATGGCCAGCCCCGCTTCAAGACGGTGCGTGGCCGAGGCTACCTCTGGCTGGAGCAGGCATGAAACCGGCCCGCACCTTCAATGGCCTCTCCACCCAGATCTTCCTCTGGTTCTGGTTCATGCTGCTGCTCGTGCTGGCCGCCGTGGTGACACTGCCCACCCTGGATCCCCGCAACACCATCCCCCTGCCCGAGCACGAGATGGCCAGGATGAACAACAACCTGCGAGCGCTGCAGGCCGGTGCCGACCCGAACCAGGATTTCGATCTGCAACAGGCCATCACAGCGGCCGGGCTGTTGCCGGTAGACAACGTCTACCTGCGTGACGCCAAGGGCCAGATGCAATCCACCACCCGGCTGAGCAAGTTCGTCATCCGCTTCATGCTGGACGCCGACAACCCGGCCAAGCCCATGCTGGGCAGCGAACACCAGCGGGCCATCGCCGGCCCCTTCCAGATGCAGCATCACGGCCAGAGCTACCACGTCTACTTCGGGCTCAACGTCGAAAACTCCTATCTGTTCCTGTTTATCCAGATCTTGGATCACCCCATCCAGATCCTGGGCATCGCCATGCTGGTCAGCACCCCCCTCTGTCTGCTGCTGGCCTGGCGGCTGACCCGCCCCATACTGCAGTTGCAGCAGTCGGTCTCCCAGTTGGCGCAGGGCAAGCTGGAGACGCGGATCCCCAACCTGGGGCGGCGGGACGAGATAGGTCAGCTGGCGGATCATGTCAGCCACATGGTGGACACCCTCAAGCGCATGATCCAGAAGCAGAAACAGTTGCTGTCAGACATCTCGCACGAACTGCGCAGCCCCCTCACCCGCATTCAGCTGGCGCAGGCCTTGATCCGCCGCAAGCAGGGGGACAGCTCGGAGCTCGCGCGGATCGAGAGCGAAATCGCCCGGCTCGACAAGCTGATCGGTGACCTGCTGGATCTGTCCCGGGTCCAGCAGCACGTGGAAGCCCCGGTGACCCTGCCCCTGGCGGATCTGCTGGAGCCCATACTGGACGATGCCATGTTCGAGGCCAATCAGAATGGCAAGCAGCTCAGGCTGCCGCCGCTGCCGACCGAGTCGCTGCGGATGTGGCCAGAGCTGCTGGCGAGGGCCCTGGAGAACCCGCTGCGCAATGCGCTCAAGTATGCCCGCGAGTTCATCAAGGTGGATTGGTATCAGGAGGGACGGGAGTGGGTAATGACCATCAGGGATGACGGCCCCGGCGTGCCGGTGGAGCAGCAGCCCATGCTGTTCCTGCCCTTCTTCCGGGTCGACGATGCCCGCAACGCCAAGACAGGCGGCACCGGGCTCGGCCTCGCCATCGCCGCCGAGGCGATCCAGCGCCATGGCGGCACCATCAAGGCCAGCAACAATCACCCGACCGGGCTCGTCATCACCATACGCCTGCCCATGGTGTGAGCCACCCCTTTTCATCGGCACGGGCGCTGGGTATGCTGACGCCCGTTTCGCACCACCCCAGCCCCGCATCAGGATCCCGTCATGCTCGACATAGTGCTCTATCAACCGGAAATCCCGCCCAACACCGGCAATATCATCCGCCTCTGTGCCAACACCGGCTACCGGCTGCACCTGATAGAGCCCCTGGGTTTCGCCTGGGATGACAAGCGGGTGAAGCGGGCCGGACTCGACTATCACGAGTTTGCCGAGGTGAAGCGCTGGCCGAGCTATGAGGCCTTCCTCGCGGCCGTGGCCCCCAGGCGGGTGTTCGCCTGCACCACCAAGGGACGCACCGCTCACTCGGCGGCGCAGTTTGCCCCGGGGGATGCCCTGCTGTTCGGGCCAGAGAGTCGCGGGTTGCCGGCGGAGATCATAGAGAGCCTGCCGTTCGAGCAGCGGCTGCGCATTCCCATGTTGCCCCAGAGCCGCAGCATGAATCTGGCCAACGCGGTCGCGGTCTTCGTCTACGAGAGCTGGCGCCAGTTCGGCTATGAGGGATCCCTCTAGCCTCCGTCGGCGCGGCGACGCAGCCCATGAGACTCCGTCAGGCGGGCTCCCGGCCTTGACCCAGCAGGCGGCCGTCGCGCTCCAGGTGCCAGCATAGCCAGCCCAGGGTCAGACCCCGCCCTGTCATCAGCGCCGCCATGGCGGCCCACAAGGCCGCCACGCCCCATCCCTGGCACAACCACCAGATAGGGAAGAAGCCGGCAAACACCGCCACCAGCATGCTGTTGCGCATCTCCCGGGCCCGGGTGGCCCCGATGAAGACCCCATCCAGCAGGAAGCACCAGACCGCCAGCAAAGGCATGGCGATGAGCCAGGGCAGTTGGCGGTTTGCCTCGGCGATCACCGCAGGGATATCGGTGATATGGGCGATGAGCTGCCGCCCTCCCAGGGCAAACCCCAGGGCGAAGGCGAGCGCGATCAGCAAGGCCCAGCCCAGGTTGAGGACTATGGCCTCCCGCAGCCCCTGCCTGTCCCGCCGTCCTATGGCGCGCCCCACCATGGCTTCCACCGCATAGGCGAAGCCGTCCAGCCCGTAGGAGATCAGCATCAGGAAGTTGAGCAACACCGCATTGGCGGCCACCGCCACGTCCCCCAGCCTGGCACCCTGCAGGGTCATGAAGGCGAAACAGAGCTGCAGGCAGAGGGAGCGGATGAAGATGTCCCTGTTCAGCCCGAGCAGCCGCCGCACCGCAGGCCATCGCCACCAGCGCGACCAGGCGTCCTGCCACACCTCGGCCGAGAGATGGTGCAGGCGGCGGCTCACCAGCCAGAGCCCCACCCCGAGCGAGCTGTAGTCCGCCAGCAGGGAGGCGGCTGCCACCCCCCTGACCTGCCAGCCGAGCCCCAGCACGAACCAGGCATCCAGCACCATGTTGACCAGATTGCTCAGGATCAGCAGCAACATGGGGCTGCGCGCATCCTGCATGCCCAGCAGCCAGCCCATGATGACCAGGTTGCACAGGGCCGCCGGGGCGCTCCAGATCCGCACCGAGACATAGTCTCCGGCATAGCCCTGCACCTCGGGGGATCCCCCGCTGAGCCCTATGATGGCCGGCAAGAAAGGCAGCACCAGCAGCAACAGGGCCAGCCCCAGCCCGATGGCGAGGCCGAGCGCCCGCGCCAGGGTGTCCAGCTGCCCCTCGGCGCTGGCGGCGCCCTGAGCCTGGGCGGTCAGGCCAGTGGTGGACATGCGCAGGAAGCCGAGCAGCCAGAAGAGGAGGTTGATGAGGGTCGCCCCGACCGAGACGCCCCCGAGGAACCAGGCCTGACCAAGATGACCGATCACCCAGGTATCCACCAGGCCGAGCAAGGGGGTGGTGACGTTGGAGAACACCATGGGCAGGGCCAGGGCAAACACGGCCCGGTGGCGACGAGGATCCCTCAGCCAGGACGGCATCAAACCAAGCACGATAGGCGCCGGTGACTCACTCGTCGGCCAGCCGCACTATGCGTGCGAAGTCGGAGACCATGGTCTGCATGTCCACATGAGGCACCTCACCCGGGGCCACCTTGGGACGGAACATGGCCACCAGCTTGCCTTCGGGGCTGATCAGCACGATCGAGGCCGAGTGGTCGATGAGGTAATCCTTGCGCTCGCTCTCCACGATGGAATAGACGAGGCCAAGGTTGCGCACCAGGGGGAAGAGGGCACGGTGGGGGCCGGTCACTGCCTTGAACTCCGGATGGAAGAAGGCGGTATAGCTCTTGAGGCGGGGGCTGTCATCCCGCTGGGGATCCGCCGAGACGAAGACCACCTGGCTGCTGGGCGAGACCTTCTTCAGATCCGGGTAGATGGAACGCAGATCCGCCAAGGCGGTCGGGCAGACATCGGGACAATAGGTGTAGCCTATGAACAGGAAGGTCCAGTGCCCCGCCAAGTTGGCGGCGGTGAAGGGCTTGCCATCCCCATCCGTGAGGGTGAAGGGGTTGATGTCACGCCCTACCGGATAATAATCCGCCTGCGCAGGAAGTGAGGGTTGGCTCCAGTAATAAGCCGCCATTATGCTGCCGACGAAGAGCAACAACAGCAGGGAAAAACGTGGTTTAACCATATAAAACAGAACCTTGCTAGTTCAACCAGCCGGATGGCGGGGCCAATGAGGGGCTATTGTAACCCGCCCGGCCCCGTTCCTGCCTAGTCCTGAGTCCGGATCCCGGGCAGGAAAGGGCCCCGTAGGGAGGAAACTGCAGCTATCTCCGGGCAATGGCGGGGATAAAGAAAAGCCCCACACCGGGTGGGGCTCACACACTGTTCGGGGGACGGGCTCAGGGCCGCAGTCTGCGCTGCCCCTGGGGGCGCCGGATAGTGGCGCGCAGCGGGATGACCGGGGCCGTCCAGGGGGCATCTGGCAAACCTATGTCGTGGTGGCGGCGGAACAGACGAACCAGGCGGACAATCTTGTCCTTGGGGCACCCCAGCCAGATGGTCCAGCCATCGCCCTTGTGATACACCCAGAGCGCATAAAACCACGTCATCCGACTGCCCTTGATGAATCGGGTGATGGAGGATGCGGGGGTTGCGGTTGCGGCCGGACCCGGATCCCACGGCGAGCTTGAAGCCATACCTGTCCTCCTTGCTCAACAGGCCACGCCGACCAGTGCGAATGCCATCGGGATGGCAGACCAGGCACCGTCGCGTACTGACTGTATTGAGTCGTCCTGCTGCCTGACGACTCTCCCTGTCCCGCACCGCCCCAGCCGTGATGCATCCCTGCGATCCATGCTGACCTGGCGGCACACTCAAGGTCATGGCGGTTATCCGGCCATGACACTGCGGGCCTTCTCAAAGGATATATCCGAAATGCATGATCCGTGGCGGTACTGTTTGCGGTGGATCTGGGCGGCGGCAATGGCGGGGATCGGGGAGGAAAGAACGGCGGGAAAAAACGGCACAAACGAAGGGGCCTCCCGCAGGAGGCCCCTCGGCATGTCCGATGCTTACATCCAGTCGGCGTTGCGAATGACCCCGACCGCCAGCCCTTCGATAGTGAGGTGCTGGCTGGAGAGATCCACCTCGATGGGGGAGAGATCCTCGTTCTCCGGCAGCAGCCACACCTGGCTACCCTTGCGCTGGAAGCGCTTGACGGTGACGTCTTCATCGAGACGCGCCACCACCACCTGGCCGTTGCGCACCTCCTGGGTCTTGTGCACCGCCAGCAGATCCCCGTCCATGATGCCGATGTTCTTCATGCTCATGCCCTGCACCCGCAACAGGAAGTCTGCCCGCGGATGGAACAGGGCGGGATCCACCTGATAGTGGCTCTCTATGTGCTCCTGGGCCAGGATGGGCTCGCCGGCCGCGACCTTGCCGATCAGCGGCAGGCCGTTCTCTTCTGGCGCGGCCTCCTCTTCCTCGAGCAGCAGGCGGATGCCGCGGGAGGTGCCGGGCATGATCTCGATGACCCCTTTCTTGGCCAGGGCCTTCAGATGTTCCTCGGCCGCATTGGCCGACTTGAAGCCAAGCTTCTGGGCGATCTCGGCGCGAGTCGGCGGCATGCCGGTCTCGCTCATGTTCGCCTTGATAAGCTCCAGCACTTCAGCCTGGCGGGGGGTAAGGGGTTTCATAGCATTGGCACCTGTCTTTTTATACAGCACACTGGCAGTATATACAGTGCTGTGGCCAAGGCAAGGCGTTGCTGATATTTGTCCCCGCCTTGTCGCAAAAATCCCGCACCTTCTATCCTGAAAAGGCACTCATCCTACCTCTCGGCGACAAGCCGTCGGTGATTTGCTATGCTCACGCCGCATTTTTTTGGAGAGCAGACGCACATGTCCCTTGGACAGAACATTTCCAGAGCCATCCTGCAATGGCCGGTCAGTGGCTTGGTCAATCACAAGAGCCTGCCGGAAAATCCCATCACGGAGCTCAAGCTGGATCCGGCCAGACCCATCGTCTATGCCCTGAAAACCAGCTCGATCACCGACCTGATGACCCTGCAACAGTGCTGCGAGGATCTCGGCCTGCCCGGCCCCTTCACGCCGCTGGAGCTGGGTGGACAGTTGCTGCCGCGCTACGTCTGTCTGGATCGTCCGCCTCCCCTGTTTGGCAAGCGCAACAAGCCGCTGCCCTTCCTGCAGGAGTTCCACCAGCTGCTGGACTTGCACAAGCAGGATCCCGAGCTGGATATCCAGGTGGTGCCCGTCACCCTGTTCTGGGGCCGCGCCCCCGGCCGGGAAGGGGAGGAAGCCTCCGGCTGGAACATCATCAGCAGCCTGGCCCCGAACCGGCTCAAGAAGGCGCTGATCGTGATCCTGAAAGGGCGCGAAAACCTGGTGCGCTTCTCCCCGCCGCTCTCATTGCGCTACATGGCAGACAAGCACGGTACCGACGAGGCCATCGCCCACAAGCTGGCACGGGTGGCACGTACCCACTTCAGCCGCCAGCAGCTGGCGGCCACCGGTCCCAAGCTGCCGAACCGCAACCTGCTGTTCAAGCAGTTGCTGGATTCGAGCGTGATCCAGCAGGCCATCGAAGAAGAGGCCAGACGCGAGGGCATCAGCCTGGAGAAGGCGCAGAAGCGCGCCCATGGCTACATGGACGAGATCGCCTCCAACTTCTCCTTCCGGCTGATCCGCCTCGGGGAAACTTTCCTCGGCTGGCTCTGGAACAAGCTCTACCGCGGCCTCTCGGTCAACGGTGCCGAGCAGGTGCGCCAGCTCGCCCAGGAAGGGCACGAGATAGTCTACGTCCCCTGCCATCGCAGCCACATGGACTACCTGCTGCTCTCCTACGTCATCTATCACCAGGGCATGGTGCCGCCCCACATAGCGGCAGGCATCAACCTGAACTTCTGGCCGGCGGGCCCCATCTTCCGCCACGGCGGCGCCTTCTTCATCCGCCGCACCTTCAAGGGCAACCCGCTCTACAGCACTGTGTTCCGTGAATATCTGAACCTGCTGTTTGCCAAGGGCTACTCGGTGGAGTTCTTCACCGAGGGTGGCCGTTCCCGCACCGGCCGCCTGCTGCCGCCCAAGACCGGCATGCTGGCGATGACCCTGCAAGCTATGATGCGCGGGCTGGACAGGCCGGTGACCCTGGTTCCCGTCTATCTGGGCTACGAGCATGTGATGGAGGTCAACACCTACCACAACGAGCTCAAGGGGAGCCGCAAGGAGAAAGAGAGCTTCCTGCAGGTGCTGGGCATACTGCGCAAGCTGCGCAACTATGGCCGTGGCTTCGTCAACTTCGGCGAGCCGCTGACCCTCAACAGCTACCTCGGCGAGCAGGTGCCGCACTGGAAGGAGAGCATCGGCAAGGAGGAGCGCCCGGAGTGGATGGCCTCCACCGTCAATCAGCTGGCCGAGCTCTTGATGACCCGGATCAACGATGCCGCTGCCGTCAACGGCCTGACCCTGAGTGCCCTGGCACTGCTGGCCGCCGAACGCCATGCCCTGACTCGGGACGAGCTGCAGGCACAGCTCAACACCTATCTGGATCTGCTCAAGCAGGTACCTTACAGCCCGCAGAGCACCATGCCGGACGAGGATGCCAGGACCCTGCTGGATCAGGCCATGGAGCTCAACAAGTTCGAGGTGAGCGAGGACAAGCTCGGCCAGATCATCAGCCTCGACCGCTATCAGGCGATCCTGCTGACCTACTATCGCAACAACATACTCCACCTGTTCGCCCTGCCCTCCCTGGTGGCGGCCTTGATCGAGCGCTGCGAGGGGATCTCCCGCAGCGAGATAGTCGCCCGCTGCGTCGACATCTACCCGCTGCTCAAGACAGAGCTGTTCCTGCGCTACGAAGAGGAGGAGCTGCCGGAGCTGGTCGATGCCCTGCTGGCCGAGCTGCAACGCCAGCAGCTGATAGAGGCGCGCGATGGCGGCTACTGGGTCAATCCGGGCAACCAAATGCGCCTGCTGCTGCTGGCCGAGAGCATTCAGGAGACACTGCAACGCTACGCCATAGTGCTGACCCGCATGCTGGCCCAGCCCCACATAGAGGCGGAGCAGCTGGAGGCGGACGGTCTGATGATGGCGGAGCGCCTCGGCACCCTGCACGGCATCAACGCCCCCGAGTTCTTCGATCCCAAGCTGTTCAGCACCCTGATCCACACCCTGCGCAGCGAAGGCTATCTGGATCCGGGCTGCAAGCCGGATCTCGGCCGCTTCCAGGCCCTGGCCGACAACATAGTGCCGCTGCTGAGCAACAAGATCCGCCGTACCATACAGGCGGGCAACCGGCTCTGATCCTCGTCTTACAGCCAACAAAAAGGCCGCATCATGCGGCCTTTTTCATAGATGGACGTTTCTCACAGGTAGTGAGCGATCACCCCGAGCAGCACCAGGGCCCCCACATAGTTGTTGTTGAGAAACGCCTGGAAGCAGGCCTCCCGCTGGCGCTCCCGGATCAGCCGCTGCTGATAGACGAACAGGGCCGCCGCCCCCAGCAGACCCCAGTAATAGCCGGATCCCAGCGCCATCAGCTGACCCACCCCCAGCAGGATGAGCAGGGTCGCCAGTTGCAGCACGCCGATGATCCGCTTGTCGTGACGGCCAAACAGGATGGCGCTCGACTTGAGCCCGAGCTTGAGATCATCGTCCCTGTCCACCATGGCGTACTGGGTGTCGTAGGCGATGGTCCACAGCAGGTTGGCGAGAAACAGCAGCCAGGCGACGGGCGGCAGGGCATTGGCCTGGGCCGCATAGGCCATGGGAATGGACCAGGAGAACGCCATCCCGAGCACCAGCTGAGGGATGGGAATGAAGCGCTTCATGAAGGGGTAGCAGACCGCCAGCAGCAGGCCGGCGAACGACAGCCCTATGGTGAGCGGGTTCAGGGTCAGCACCAGGGCGAACGAGATGAGCGCCAGCACGGCGAACAGGATCAGCACCTCCCGCGCATCAACCCGGCCCATGGGCAGCGGTCGCCCGGCGGTGCGTTTCACGTGGCCGTCGAAGTTGCGATCCGCATAGTCGTTGATGACACAGCCTGCCGAGCGCATCAGGAAGACCCCCACCACGAACACGGTCAGGATCCAGGGATCCGGCAGGCCGCCGGCCGCGAGACAGAGCGCCCACAGGGTCGGCCACAGCAGCAAGAGGGTGCCGATGGGCTTGTCGATGCGGGCCAACTGCACATAGGCCAGTCCCCGCTCCTTGGTTAACAGCTTCACTCCAGCTCCTTATGCAATGGCAGCGAATGAGACGATAGCGAGGGCAGGAAGAGTTCGTGGACCAGCAAGGGCCACTGCCCCAGATAGAGACGGGAACGGCGCCCCCAGACGGTGGCGGCCTGGCACCAGGGATTGCTCGCGATCTCGAAGCAGGCCAGTTGCAGGTGATCGCGCCGCGCCGGTGCATCGCCGAAGATGCGCTCCCCCAATGGCTGCTCCCCCAGATCCTGCAAACCGCTCCCTTGCAGCGCCGCCTCGGCAAACAGGGTCCAGCCCAGAATGGCCGGTCCGGCGTCACCGTGCAATATGACCTCGCGGCAGATCCCCACGGGATCCGCAACGGCCACCAGCGTCTGCTCGTCCGACCCCAGCGACACGCTGCGATTGCCGAGCAGTTGCACCGAGAGGTGACTATTGTAGCGCCGCAGGCGCCGGGTCATGGAGTCGGCCTCCAGCAACCAGGGACGCAGTGCCTCGGGAGGCTCACACTCTGCGGGTGCCCGCCAGGGGACGAGCTGGATGAGGGGAACAGTCAACTCGGACTTCACAGCTTCACCATCCGGAGATTTCCGTTGTCAGGTTAAAATCCCGTTTATTATCCGTAAATCAATGGCGAATTGTAAGAACATCCGTGCTTGACGGCCCCGATGGCAGCATCAAAAATGGGGCATCCGTTGCTGCCGAGCCATCTAGATGAAGATCTTCAGAATTCTGCTGGTGTTATCCCTGGGTTGTACCCTGTTGAACACCCACGCCTTCGCCAACGAGGAAGCGGCCGCCGATCCGGCCTCCGCCGCCGTCCAGCCGGGATTCGCCTATCATGCGCTGGATCCGGACATCATCACCAACTACCTCGGCGATGGCAAAACCCTGGGCTATGTGCGGGTGACGGTGGAGCTGATGGCCGAAAATGCCGCCGACCTCAAGTTGCTGGAGCAGCACGACCCCCTGATCCGCGACGCCATCATCCGCCTGATTGGCAGCAAGACAGGCGCCCAGATCAAGTCGCTGGTGAGCCGGGAAGATCTGCGCAAGGAGTGCGAGGCCAAGGTCAACGAACTGCTGGTCAAGGAGACCGGCAAGAAGGCGGTACGCGAGCTCATCTTCACCAAGTATCTTTATCAGTAATGAACAGCGAGCAGGGTGCCGACCGGCAGTCTGCTCTCCCTACTGCTCCCATTCACTGTCGAGGAAGTCATCGTCATGGGCCACAAGACGCTGTGTGAATGGCGCCGTCACGAGATCCCCGCCGATCTCAAGACACTGCGCAAGATATTGCGCAAACCCAAGTTTGTATGCGGCAAGTGCGCCCGCAGCGCCAATGACAAAGAGTACCTGTGCCAGCCGCTGCGGCTGAAGGAGAAAGGGGAATGAGTTCCCCCACTGCTCGTCGCTCAAGGGTCTGAAGAAGAAGGGGGCGCCCTATTGATCGGTCCAGCCCTGACGCCCTTGCGCAAACAGTCTGCGGGCCTGGGCATCATTGGGGCAGACGCCGCGGTACTCCTCCCCCGATCGCCCGGCCAGATAGAGGTGCTCCGGGCGGCAATACCAGGCCAATCCCTTCTGGCGACCCTGCTCCCACATGGCGACATCCACCTTGGTCCCGCACTGGGTCTGATGGAATGCCACCCGATCGGCGGCGAAACCCAGCTTGCCGTCTCCTTCCCCCACATCGCTCCACACCTTTTCGCAGGGATCGTCCGAGTTGGAGACACAGCCCCCGAGCAGGGTGGCACAGAGCATGATGACGAGTGAGCGCATAATCATCCTTGGGCGTTGTTTGAGTGGTTTATGGCGTCTCTGGCCTGACAGGCATCCCTCTTCCCACAGCGCCATTTGAGCAGTTCATTCTAACCAGAGCCTCGCCCGGCCACCAAGGGGCTTGCTGCCGAACGCACAAAAAATCGGGCGGGCCACCAGGCCCGCCCGCATGCGTTACAGGGAATCACTGATCGTCGAGAGGGTCGTAGTCCTGCCAGCCCTCGTCGTCCAGCTCCTCCAGCTCGTCTTCCCAGGATTCCGGCTCCCACTCATCGTCGAGCTCGAAATCCGGCGTCTGCGTACCCATGCTCATTCTCCTTGGATAGTGCACCGGCCTTCAAAGTCTATCCAGAAAAATGGGGCTCGCCAGTGGACCCGGTCAGAGCTTGATCAGGGTGCGACCCGCTACCCGACCCTGGGTGATTGCCTCGGCGGCCTCCACCACCTGCTCCAGCCCGATCTCGGTCACCGCTTGGGCGAAGAAGCTGGCGGGCAGATCCCGCGCCAGTCGCTGCCAGGCCAGTTGACGGCGCGCCAGCGGGCACATCACAGAGTCGACCCCCTGCAAGCGCACGTTGCGCAGTATGAAAGGCATGACGCTGGTGGGCAGATCGAAGCCGCCCGCCAGCCCGCAGGCTGCCACGGCGCCGCCGTAATTCATCTGGGCCAGCAGCTTGGCCAGCACCTGACTGCCGACGGTGTCGATGGCACCGGCCCACTGCTGTTTCTCCAGCGCCTTGGCGGGTTCCAGCAGTTCGCTGCGCGGCACTATGCGGCTGGCACCCAACGCGGTCAGCATGGCGCCCTGCTCCTCGGGACGGCCGGTCAGGGCCGCCACCTGATAACCCAGCGCAGCCAGCAGGGCCACGGCGGTGGAGCCCACCCCGCCTGCGGCGCCCGTCACCAGGATCTCGCCGCTCGCAGGAGTAACGCCCGCCTCTTCCAGCGCCAGCACGCAGAGCATGGCGGTGAGGCCGGCGGTGCCGATGCACATGGCCTGCCGCTCATCCAGCCCGGCCGGCAGCGGCACCAGCCAGTCGGCCTTGACCCGCGCCTGCTCGGCCATGCCGCCCCAGTGTCCTTCCCCCACGCCCCAACCGGTCAGCACCACCTTGTCACCGCTCTGGTAGCGGCTGTCGGCCGACTCCAGCACTGTGCCGACGAAGTCTATGCCAGGCACCAGCGGCCACTGGCGCACTATCTTGCCCTTGCCGGTGATGGCCAGCCCGTCCTTGTAGTTGAGGGAGCTATAACTCACCGCCACCCGTACCTCCCCTTCCGGCAATTGGCTCTCGGCCAGTTGGGTCAGGGTTGCCTTGGTCTTGCCGTCTTGGTTATCCAGTAACAGAGCCTTGAACATGCTTTCCTCTCAGGGTTGGAGCGCCGGCATCAGGTGCTCTGGCGCTTGTGCGATTCAAATTCGATGGTCTGGGTACCGTCTTGCAGTACCTCGCCAGCCAGTTTACGCAGGATCATCTCCGCAGCCATGTCGCCCATCTTGCGACAGGGGATCTGTACCGACGTCAGGGCAGGATAACAGGCCTGTACCACATCCGAATCATCGAAGCCGCCAACGGCCTGCTGATCACCTTCCTGCCGGTATTCCTGCTGCCGGTGCTGGGGGATCTCGGCTTTGCCAACACCACCTTCAGCGATGCCGACTTTGGCGTGGTGGGCATACTGCTGGGCCTGATAGTGCGCTGATGCCACCTCATCCTGGCAAGCAACAGGCGCGGTCTATGGGCCGCGCCTGTTGCTTGCGGCAGCCCCCACCCCCATCGACGCCGAAAATATGTGCAAACACAGTGCGTTGGATCGGATTTTCAGCCCACAGCGGCAGCATCTGACGGGGGAGTGCGATATGCTGGTGCGCTGACGTTCCACCCCGACCTCACCCGAGGCCCCTTCCATGAAATACCTGGTAGTACAAACCAAACAGATAGGAGATGTGCTGATCTCCACCGCACTGTGCAACAACCTCAAGCAGCACGACCCCGCCGGGGAGGTTCACTATCTGGTCATGGATTACTGCGCGGGGATGGCAGAGGGGAATCCCTACATAGATCGCTTGATCGTCATCGAGAAGGCGCGCCGCAACGAGTGGCGCTACATGAAAGAGCTGCTGCTGGGCATTCGCCGCGAGCGCTACGATGTGGTGATCAACAGCCAGGGCCAGATGATAGGCCTGCTCACCTGCCTCATCTCGGGGGCAAAACTGCGGATCGGCTTCGACTCCTTCCCCTGGCGACTCGGCCACAACCGCATAGTGCGCTTTCGCCATGACACCGAGCATCAGGGCAACAGCACTCTGGTGGATGACAGATTCTCTCTGCTAAAGCCTCTGGGGCTCGCCAAGGAGGATCGCAACTACTATCTCTGGCTGAGTGAAGAAGAGAAGCAACGGGGACGGGAAACACTGCGGGCCGCCGGCATAGATCCGGGCAGGCCGCTGATCGCCATGGGGGTCAACTCCCTTGGGCACTACAAACGCTGGCCCATCAACTGTTTCGCCGAGGTCGCGCGCTGGCTCATCGAGCAGCACAACGCCCAGATCCTGATCTACTGCGGGCCGGGGGAGGAAGAATACAACCGCAGCCTGAAGCCCTTGCTGCCCGCCGCGCTGCAGGCGAGCGTATTTGACCGCATACAGACCCGCTCGGTGCGGGAGCTCGCGGGCATTTTCGCCCATTGCCAGCTGTTCGTCGGCAACGACACTGGTCCGCGACATATGGCACAGGCGCTGGACATACCGCTGCTGACCATAGTCTCTCCCCTGGGTCACTCCGCCATTGCCAACCCTGTTTCTCATCCCCGCTATCGATTCATCGATACCAATCACCAGCACCCCGAGCAGGAAGTCCTGGCCGTTCAACACCAGTTGAGCATGCTCTGGGACCAAGTGACGCTGCCCCACGGCAAACCGGAAGAGCCGACTCCCGACCCAATACCAGTCAGGTAATCGGCAGCGTCAGATCGTCACTTCCTCAGACGGAAGAACTCCTTCTGCCACTCATAGAGATACCCGGACCACCCCTTGGCCTTGGCCCGCAGGAATACGAGGCCGGATGAGCGCTTCCAGCTGTGCTGGAACCAGTGCGTCATATAGCGCTCCGTGGCGGGCTCAAAATGAATGGCTTCCCCCTGATAGTTGTAGAAGTAATGAACGGGGGCGATCAGGGCGGCATCGCCGGAGTGCGCCAGCTTGTCTGACACCAGTCTGGTCATGATCTCGGGCCCCATGTACATGGGAGAGGACATGATCTCCTCTTCGTAGAAGCGGACCAGCTCGGACAACATCACCGACTCTTTCCGGGCGTAGATGACTGCGGTGCCGACCAGCCGATCGGACTCGTAGCCTGCGCCAAACGCCACTGATTCGAAGAGCGGGAAGGGATCCTGGTTGATGGTGACATCGGTATCCAGATAGAGGCCCCCTTCCTGAGCGAGGATCTTGAGGCGCAGGTAATCGGTCACGAAGGCCAGCAAACCCCGGCGGTAGCACTCCCGGGCAAAGGTGCACTCCTGGATCCAGCGCTTTATCTGCGGGTCCGTATCCAGCCACAGCTTGTAGTCGTACCCCTGCTTTCGCCAGTCGTCAATGCACACATGGGCCAGGGGAGGCAGCCGGTTGCCCAGCCAGATGGCATGAATGGTTTTATTGGTCTCGCTCATGACTTGCCCCCACAGTGCTTCATGTTCCACAGCGTCATTCTGATGAACCGGTAGCAGCGGTACAGCTCACGGGTCAATTTGAACCCCAGCGGCACCTTTTTCAGTTCGACCTGATTCTGGATGTCGCTGCCCATGTCCCGCGGGCTGTAGATGGCATAGGGGATAAGGCCAGTACAGATGAGACCGGTACGATAGGACTCGCCGATGAAGTTGTCGACCGAGCAGAGCCATCGCTTGCTGTGTGACAGCAGGCGGCGGGCCCCCTGGGGCGAGATGCTGTAACCCGTGGTCCAGCAGGAGTTGTTGTGCCAGAACATCAGTTGCATGTTGTCTATGGTGGTCAATGCGGTGGCCGACCCGACCTGGGGTTCCACCTTCACATACTCATACTGCTCGTGGACCTTGGGCAGGGTCCCCAGCACCTCTTCAAAATACTGGGTAGGCAGGAAGTCATCTTCCAGAATGAGGATGGGCTCATTGAGTTCGACGCACTTTTCCCACAACAGGAAGTGGCTGGCATAACAACCCTTCTCCCCCGGGGTCAACGGCCGGCTCCTGAAACGGATCCTGTGCTGGTCATCCGGCAAGGCCTGCAACCGCTCGGGGAGACCCTCAAAGCCATTCACCGCATTGAAAAACTCGAAATCGATGTCCCTGGCCGCCAGGACGGACTCCACGCGGCTGCGCCGCTCGACGGCCCGTTCCAGACTAATGACGTAAATTTTCATGACCTTCCTTTGCAAACTGCTTCAGTTCTTCATGCAATGCAGCCGAGTAGATGGCGCCCATGAAGACGCTGAATACCCACTGCCCGGAGCGCATGTAGAAAAAGGATTCAAAGTTGTTGATGATGAGCCAATAGATGATGAAAGAGATGGTCAGCATCTTGATGAAACGTGAAGAGTACGAACAGGACAACACCTGCCGAGCCACGGTGAAGAGTGTGCCATAGAGCACCAGGAATCCGGCGATGCCCCAGCACACCAGGGTCTCCATGTTGGAGTTGTGCAGATGGCGGAACTCCCGGGTGATGTAATCCGGCAGAGTCTTGGACAGGGTAATGACCAGTGACTGACTGCCATAGCCGGTGCCGAAGAGCGGGTGTGCCAGGAACCACTGGATGGCCTCCAGCCAGGTCTTCAACCTCACCCCTATGCTGAAATCCCGCACCTCGGCCCAGTTGCCCGTCAAGATGGCATGCACATCCCCTTGATGCACAAAGCCTGACAGCAGCCTTTCCCTGATGAATGAGACCTGATAGAGGGCCAGCATGGTCGCCAGCAAGATGGCGTAGGTCATGACCACCTTGCGTGTTGGCCAATGGTCACCCCCCCCCAGCAAGGGGAGAATAGCCAGGGAGACCGAGATGGCCAGCCAGGACTGGCGGGATTGCAGAATGATGGAGAAAACGCCGAACAGCACTATGCCGAGCAGTATGCCCCCGTTGGCCAGCGACAGTTTCCTGAATTTAGAGGTGAGCAGCAACAGGACAAAAAACAGAAAGCAGGCGCCCGCGATCAGGGATCCGTGCTGGGCATTGCGGTAATTGAAATCCACCCTGGCACCGTCGAGCCCCGTCTCGAAGATGGAGAAAAAGGCCGAGTGATAGGCAAAGGTGAAGACGACCCCGACGCAGAAGGTCAGCAAGGTGATGACGATGCGCCGCGGCTCCCCTTTCAGCCAGTATGCGAGGCCGATGAAGAAGAAGAGGTAGGCCATCGACTTCACCGAAGGGTACTTGAGGGCATAGTCATGGACATAATATCGCGATGACACCCAGCTCAGGCACTGTACCACCACGGCCAGACAGAGCAGTTGAAAGACTCTGTTTTTGATGAAGAAAGCCCTGTCCACATAGAATGCCAGCAGAGTCGCGAAGACGATGATGGTCTGGCAGACATCGGCAATCAGCTGTATCGAGTCCTTGAACAGTGTGTAACCCAGAATATTCAGGAAGATGAAGTTGCCGAACGCCTTGCCATGAAAAAAGCCGAGAAAATCGTGATTCGTCGACAGGGTCTGATCTTTCATCCCGAGCAATGTGTATTTTCCCATCAAGATTTTCTGAAGACATAGTTGCCACGGATCTTGCGCCACAACCCGAACATGTCGGTACGGGGGAAGATGGCGATCCGGCGGATCTGGAGCGGATCCCGATGCATGGCCCTGGGGCCGCTGTTGGTGGCCACAGCATAGCGGTAACCGGCGGCACTGGCCTCGGCTTTCGCGCTCTCGTTCAAATCCCCGTAAGGGTAGGCAAACGACATGAGCGGATGGCCCAGCAGCCGTTCCAACCTCTCCTTGTTGGCCCGGATCTCGCGCGCCTGCTGCTCGGGCTCCAGCGTGCTGAGGCGCGGGTGCGTCAGGGTATGGCCACCGATCTCCACGTGACCGGAGGCCACCAGCGCGCGGATCTCATCGCCATTCATCAGGGCCACCGGCGTATCAGGGTGGGTCGGATGCTCCACGTCCCAGCGATTGTGATCCTCGCCGGTCACTATGTACACCACCGCCTTGTAACCATATTTTTCAAGCAGCGGCAGCATGCGGGTAAGGTTGTCCCGATAGCCGTCGTCGACGGTGATCATCAGGTACTTCTTGCCATGCTGCAGTCGATGGATGAAGCCCTTGTCCGCCAGATCCGCAAACGTCAGCGTCTCGTAACCCAGCCACTTCATCAGCTTGAGGTGTTTCTCGAACATGGCAACCGGGAGCCAGGTGCCGTGAACTCCCTTCTCGTTCTCGTGCTCGATGAAGCGGTGATACATGATGACCGGCATCTCCCGGCGCAGGGTCTCGACCACGGCGTCTTGATAGATGGACTCCAGCCCTGTCACGACGCCTTGCAAGTCATACTCTTGCAAAACACGCTGGCGAACGGATTCCGGCACCGTCCTGCTGGCCAGCGCCGGGGCTATCTGCCCCTTCAGCGCGGCAAAATCGATCGCCAGATCCTGGGGCCCAATGTCGCCGAAGTTGCTGGCCAGCGCCTCGTTCAGATTCTGTTCGGTCACCAGCCCTATGGCCTTGGCCTCGCCGATGGCGAAGGCGGGGCGGCCGCACAGCAGGGCCTCCATCGCCACCCGGCCAGCGCCGATCACCAGATCGCACTGCGCCAGCAGGGCGGGCACATCGTCCACATAACCGACGAAATCGACCCTGTCCTGGAAGCGGGCAAATCGCTCCGGCACCCGGGTACCGCTGACGACACGGACTTGGCAGGCGTCCAGATCCAGCACCTCGTCCAGCAGGCGATAGCAGAGCTCCCCCTTGGGGCCGCTCAGTCGCCCTATGATGGCGATCACCGGCCTGACGTTGTCCGGTGCCGGCACGGGTTGGAACCTGTCGGTCTCTATGCCGTTGCGCAGCACCTGCACTATGGCGGGATCCACCCCCAGGTTGTCGATGATCTGGCGGGCGATATCCTCGCACACCGCCACCGCCCGATAGCCGAGCGCATGGAAGGCCTTGCGGGAGGCATGCACCGGCTGACGGCCATGAACTGTGGTGATCATGGGGGTGCCGGTCAGCTTGCAGGCCACATAGCTGCTCCAGCCGGAGGCGCGGGAGTGGGCATGAACCAGCTGGATATGGTGCTTCCTGATGAGATAGATGAGGTAAAACACATGCCAGAAACGGCGCAGTATGCTGCGCTTGTTGAACCTCAGCTTGAATACGGGCCCTTGCGTGGGCTTGGTCAGGGTATCTGACACGTAAAAGACGTTGTGACCACGCCGGGTCAGCTCGTTGCCGACCGTGGTGGCATAGACCTCAGCTCCCGTGACTTCGAGCTGGGAGAGTGCCATCAATATGTTCATGCAAGCGCATCCGATCGACGGGCGGCCAGGGCCGCCCGTCAGAGGGGGATCAAGCCCGGTTCAACCAGGCCATGTAATCGGCCACGCCTTCGGCGACAGTCTTGAACTCGCCGTCATAACCGACGCCACGCAAGCGGGTCAGATCGGCCTGGGTGAAGCTCTGATAGCGACCCTTGAGGTGATCCGGGAAGGGGATGTACTCGATGGCGCCTTGCTGGTGATGCTTGATCACGGCCTCGGCCACGTTCTGGAACGGCTCGGCACGGCCGGTACCGCAGTTGAAGATGCCGGAGTGCTGCGGGTTCTGCCAGAACCAGAGGTTCACCTTGCAGACGTCGTCCACATAGATGAAGTCGCGCATCTGGCCACCGTCCGGGAAGCCGTCGCAGCCCTCGAACAGCTTGGGATTGTCACCCTGCTTCACCTGGTTGTTGAGGTGGAAGGCGACGGAGGCCATGGAGCCTTTGTGCTGCTCGCGCGGGCCGTAGACGTTGAAGTATTTCAGGCCAACGACCTGGGAGTCGATCTCCGGCAGCCAGCGGCGCACGTATTGATCGAACAGCTGCTTGGAGTAGCCGTAGACGTTCAGCGGCTGCTCGAACTTGGGATCTTCGATGAAGTTGTCGTTGCGGCCACCATAGGTCGCGGCGGAGGAGGCATAGATGAAGGGAATTTCCCGCTCGATGCAGTAGTGGAACAGATCCTTGGAGTACTCGTAGTTGACCTCCATGATGAACTTGCCGTTCCATTCTGTAGTCGCGGAGCAGGCACCTTCGTGGAAGATCACCTCGATGCCGCCATCCCACTCTTCAAACTCGTCACCGGAGACGATCCGCGCCTGGAACTCGTCCTTGTCCATGTAGTCGGCGATGGTGAGATCGACCAGGTTGACGAACTTGGTGCCGTCGGTCAGGTCGTCGATGACCACGATATCGGTCCGTCCTTGAGCGTTCAGCTGCTTGACCAGATTGCTGCCGATAAAGCCAGCACCGCCAGTTACTACGATCATGGAGTTTGCCTCGCGTACGTTGATGGCCCCGTGTGACTGCCTGTTAAAGCTGTGTATAGTGGGCCAATTTGAAATTGCCGAAAAGTTTATCACGGGCCGCCAGGGGATTCGACCTCGGCGCACAGGGCCCGGCAGAGGGATCAGTGATGAAGACCAGAGACAGGATCATCCACAGCGCCACCGAGCTGTTCAACGATCAGGGTGAACGCAACATCACCACCAACCACATTGCCGCCCATCTCGGCATCAGCCCGGGCAACCTCTATTACCACTTCCGCAATAAAGAAGACATCATCCACTCCATCTTCGATCAATACGCCCGCCACCTGAGCGAGAGCTTCACTCCGGCCCGCAGCCACGAGATCAAGCTGGAAGATCTGATGGGTTATCTGGATGCCATCTTCTATCTGATGTGGCAGTTCCGCTTCTTCTACGCCAACCTGCCGGACATCCTGAGTCGCGACGAACCCTTGCAGCACAAGTACCTCAAGGCCCAGGAGCAGCTGCGCGCCGCCGTGGAAGCGCTGCTGAGAAGCCTGCGCGAGGGCGGCATCATAGACGTCAGCGACGAAGACCTGCCGGATCTCGGCCAGACCATCAAGATGGTGGTCACCTGCTGGATCCCCTTCCAGATTGCCCAGGCGCCCCATACCCGAATCACCAAGCCCTTGCTTTATCAAGGGGTCTTGCGGGTGCTCTTCCTGCTGCGCCCCTATGTGCAGCCCCAGGTGATCGCCCAGATCCGCCAACTGGAGCAGCACTACCACCAACTGGCCCAACCAGCAGGGTGAGATCTGTTTCACAATTGTTGAATATCAGCATAATAATTTGAATTGGTGCGCAACGATTGCAGTAAAATGTTGCCCATTCCAGGGTCTGTCGACGTTTCGTCACGACCGCGACGACGTCAGTCCGTGCACCTCGCACGGCCCAAGATCCTGATAACACAGTCGACACAGTCAATGAGGACCGAGGATGTCTAACGGATTCTATCGTCACCTGGCCGAACAGCTCGAACAGGTCAAGGCGGAAGGGCTATACAAGCAGGAACGCATCATCACCTCGGCTCAGCAGGCCCAGATTGCGGTGGGCGGCGAGCAGGTTCTGAACTTCTGTGCCAACAACTACCTGGGGCTGGCCAACCACCCGGATCTTATCGCCGCCGCCCATCAGGGGCTCGACAGCCACGGCTTCGGCATGGCCTCGGTACGCTTCATCTGCGGTACCCAGGACCAGCACAAGGCGCTGGAGCAGAAGCTGTCCGCCTTCCTCGGCACCGAGGACAGCATCCTCTACTCCTCCTGCTTCGATGCCAACGGCGGTCTGTTCGAGACCCTGTTCGGCGCCGAAGACGCCATCATCTCAGATGCACTCAACCACGCCTCCATCATCGACGGCGTGCGGCTGTGCAAGGCCAGGCGCTATCGCTACGCCAACAACGACATGGCCGAGCTGGAAGCCCAGCTCAAGCAGGCCAATGCCGACGGCGCCCGCTTCAAGCTGATCGCCACCGACGGCGTCTTCTCCATGGACGGTGTCATCGCCGACCTCAAATCCATCTGCGATCTGGCCGACAAATACGACGCCCTGGTGATGGTGGATGACTCCCACGCGGTGGGCTTCATCGGCGAGAACGGCCGTGGCACCCACGAATACTGCAACGTGCTGGACAGGGTCGACATAATCACTGGCACCCTGGGCAAGGCGCTCGGCGGAGCCTCCGGCGGCTACACCTCCGGCAAGAAAGAGGTCATCGACTGGCTGCGTCAGCGCTCCCGTCCCTACCTCTTCTCCAACTCCCTGGCCCCCTCCATCGTCTCGGCCACCATCAAGGTGATCGACATGCTGGCCGACGGCCACGCGCTGCGTGCCCGCCTGAAAGAAAACAGCGAGTATTTCCGCACCCGGATGAGCGCCGCCGGCTTCACCCTGGCCGGTGCCGATCACGCCATCATTCCGGTCATGCTGGGGGATGCCAAGCTGGCCGCCGAGATGGCGAGCCGTATGCTGGCCGCCGGCATCTACGTGGTGGGCTTCTCCTTCCCCGTGGTGCCCAAGGGCCAGGCCCGCATCCGTACCCAGATGTCTGCCGCCCATACCCGCGAACAGCTGGACAAGGCCATCGATGCCTTCATCCGCATCGGCCGCGAGCTCGGTGTGATTTGATCACATGGCTAGCTGATTAAAACGGGGGCCAAGGTTGGGCCCCATTTTATTACCCTCTGTACCCGGCACTGTGCCGTGAGGAAACTGTCATGAAAGCACTCTCCAAACTCAAATCCGAAGCCGGCATCTGGATGACGGACGTCCCGGCTCCCGAGCTCGGCCACAACGATCTGCTGATCAAGATCCGCAAGACCGCCATCTGCGGCACCGACATGCACATCTACAACTGGGATGAGTGGGCCCAGAAGACCATCCCCGTGCCCATGGTGGTCGGTCATGAGTACGTGGGAGAGGTGGTCGCCGTCGGCCAGGAAGTACGCGGCTTCGCCATCGGCGATCGCGTCTCCGGCGAAGGCCACATCACCTGCGGCCACTGCCGCAACTGCCGCGCCGGTCGCACCCACCTGTGCCGCAACACCATAGGGGTCGGCGTCAACCGCCCGGGCTCCTTCGCCGAATACCTGGTGATCCCGGCCTTCAACGCCTTCAAGCTGCCGGACAACATTCCCGACGAGCTGGCCGCCATCTTCGACCCGTTCGGCAACGCCGTGCACACCGCCCTCTCCTTCGATCTGGTGGGTGAAGACGTGCTCATCACCGGCGCCGGTCCCATCGGCATCATGGCTGCCGCCGTCTGCCGCCATGTGGGTGCTCGTCACGTGGTGATCACCGACGTCAACGAATACCGGCTGGAGCTGGCCCGCAAGATGGGCGCTACCCGCGCCGTCAACGTGGCCAAGGAGAAACTCTCCGACGTGATGGACGAGCTCGGCATGACCGAAGGCTTCGACGTGGGGCTGGAGATGTCCGGCGTTCCCAGCGCCTTCCAGGACATGATCGACAAGATGAACCACGGCGGCAAGATCGCCATGCTCGGCATTCCCCCCTCCACCATGGCCATCGACTGGAACAAGGTGATCTTCAAGGGACTGTTTATCAAAGGGATCTATGGCCGCGAGATGTTCGAAACCTGGTACAAGATGGCCAGCCTCATCCAGTCAGGTCTGGATCTCAGCCCCATCATCACCCATCACTTCCACATCGATGACTTCCAGCAAGGCTTCGAAGCCATGGGGTCAGGCAAGTCCGGCAAGGTGATCCTGAACTGGGATTGATATGGCCTCAGCCGTGCCAGAACACCTGCCAGCAACGCGCTCTGGATGCCATGCACCCCGGGCGGGGCGACCAACTGGCAAGGTGAGCCGCAACGGAGATAAGTGAGTTTTTTTCACTGCTGACTGAAGAAACCCGGCGAAAGCCGGGTTTCTTTTTGCACTGGCCTGGCCTGCAGCCCCTCCCGCTGCAGAAACTTTGTTCGCAGATTGCTTAACACTTCACACACAAGCGTTTAAATGCTTGTAACTATTCGGTTATAATCCCGTCGTTTTCTAGGGATAATAAGAGCCTGCTGGGAGTACATGAGCGTGTTGAAAAAACTGAGCTATTTGCTGGCTGCCGGGATGGCGGCCGCCACCCTGTCCGGCGCCGTCTTTGCCGCCGATGAGATGTCGACGGAAGCCATCGCCGAGCGCATAGCCCCGGTCGGTCAGGTCTACACCGCCAAGGATCTGGAAGGCATTGCGACGGCCGCGGCCGCCCCTGCTGCTGCCTCGTCCGGTCCCCGTGATGGCGAGACAGTGTTCAAGGGCGCCTGCTTTGCCTGCCATGATACCGGCGCGGCCGGCGCGCCCAAGCGCGGGGACAAGGCGGCCTGGGAACCACGCATCGCCCAGGGGTTCGACACCCTGCGCAAGCATGCCATCGAAGGCTTCACCGGCAAGGCTGGCATGATGCCGGCACGGGGCACCTGCGCGGCCTGTAGTGACGAAGAGATCGAAAACGCCATTCACTACATGATCGACAAGCTCTAAGTGGTTGAAAGGGCTCCTATTGCAGCCCTTTCAATCCAATCACTTCCGACTACGCTTGTAGGTAAGTTTATTCGGGAGTATTGCATGTCAGTTCAGCCCCTCACACCGCCAGTTCCTCCCCCCTTGCTGGCGGTCGTTTCTTCCATCATGGATTTCCCCGCGCCCGGCATTGCCTCCCCTGAGGACTACGCCAGACTGGTAGTGCAGCTGGGCAGACTCTGCCCCCTGCAGCACTTTGCCATGCTGGGACTGGCCGATGGAGGCCTGCACTGGCTGTATGAACATCAGCTGCCCGAGGCGTTCAAGCAACAGCTGGGGCGTGAAGAGCCCCGTCTCACCGAACAGCTCACCCGGCTCGATGAACACCAGGGATGGTGCGTGCAGGCGGTGGAGCACTATGAGGTGCAATGGCTGCTGGCCCGCTGTGCCCCCGAACAGACCCCGACCCTGAGATTGCTGCTGGAGTGTCTGGCCAAGCGCCTGCACGAAACCCAGACCGGCATCCAGCTGGCGGGGCAGGCCTCCCCCCTCATGCAACGGGATCCCCAATGGCAGCAGAAGATTGAAAAAATCAGCCGTATCATGCGGTTGGCCCACAACCTGCCGCAGCATGCCCTGCTTTCCCAGCTAGAGGCCGTGCTGCGCCAGATGCTGGCCGTCAGTGACATGCTGCTGGTCCGCCTCGACAACCAGCGGCTGGAGAAACTCTATCCGATGCGGCTCGCCTACGATGACGACGTCATCAGGGCCCTGTGCCACAGCACCAACAGCATAGAGCGCAGCGCGGCCGGGTTGTTCTGGTACAGCCTGCCTCTGCGCCAGCAGCAACAGTATTTCGCCCACCTCATCATCAATACTGCCCAGCCCCTGGAGGCCGATGACAGGCTGTTCCTCGACTTCCTGCGCCACCAGTTGACCCTGCTGCTTGAGCTCAAGAGAGTCAGACAGCAGCTGGATGAACTCAACTCGGAAGAGTCCATCAACCAGCGGCTACAGCAGCTGCGCCAGACCAACCTGCGGCTGCAGAAACGGCTCAGACATCATCAGGAGCTGGAGCGGCGACTCCAGTTCAATGCACTGCATGACCCGCTTACCCAGCTGCCGAACCGGGCCCTGCTGATGAACCACCTTCACCATGCCATGACCCGTTACCGCCGTTACCAGACGGCCGGCTTCACCCTGATCTTCGCGGACGTGGATCATTTCAAGCAGGTCAATGACGCCCTGGGCCACAGTGCCGGCGACCAGCTGCTGCAGGAGCTGGCCAAGCGTCTGCAGAGCTGCATCCGGCAAAATGACATGGTGGCCAGGCTCGGGGGCGACGAGTTCGTCATCTACCTGGACAACAGCCAGCAGGAGGAGGACGTCAGCCCAGTACTCAATCGCATTCTAGGCCGCATCGCCCACCCATTCCGGCTACAGGGCAATGATCTGACCGTCACCGTCAGCCTGGGGGTGGCCAGCGTGTCGGAGCAGACCACGGACATCAGCGAGCTGCTGCACCAGGCCGATCTCGCCATGTACCAGGCCAAGCGCAATGGTCGCAGTCGCATCGTCATGTACTCCGACGCCTGCATGGAACACTCGGGCTCCCCAGAGGAACGGCTGTTCAGGGCATTGCGGGAAGGCAGGATAGTGCCCTACTTCCAGCCGGTGATCAGGCTGAAGGAGAGTCGCCTGGTGGGGCTGGAGGTGATGGCACGCTGGATCACCGAGGAGGGAGAACTGAAGGATGCCTTCGACTTCATTCCACTGGCCGAGCAGTGCGGCCTTATTCAGGATCTGGATCGCCAGATCCTACGGCGAACCTGCCAGCAGCTGAAGAGCTGGCTGCAGCTCTCGGACGGCGGCCGCTTCAAGATAGCGCTCAACCTGTCCGGCAAGCACCTGGCCAGCCGCGAGCAGATCATGGCGCTGGTCCACATCATGGAAGAGGAGGGGGTGATACCCGGCTACTTCATTTTCGAATTCAACGAGCGGGAGCTCTCCAGACAGAGTGCCGACTCCCTCACCTCGCTCCATGAGCTCAGGGCAAAGGGGATCCAGATCAGCCTGGATGACTTCGGGACCGGCTTCTCCTCCCTCAATGCCCTGTTCCACTTCCCGGTGGACTACATCAAGGTGGATGACAGCTTCACCCATCGCATGCTGAACTCCCCCAAGGACCTGGCGCTGATCCGCGCCATGCGGGACATCTGTCAGGATCTCGACTTTACCCTGGTGGTCGAAGGCATAGAGAACCAGCAGCAGTTGCAGAAGCTCATCGAGCTGGGCTGCGCCCTGGGACAGGGGCGCCACATCTCCCCACCTTTGCCAGGATCCGACATCATACCGCTGCTCACCCAGGCAGAGCCCCCGGCCAAGCCTTCACTCAATCCTTCTTGAACAGGGCCCTCAGGTTGGCGACCCCGACCTGCCCTTTCTGCTGGCGCTCCTCGGCCGTCACCTTCTTCTGGTTTTCCCACTCCAGATCGTCCTGGGGCAGCTCCAGCAGGAAGCGGCTCGGCTCGGGACGCACCGACTCACCATACTGACGCCGCTCCTTGCACAGCGTGAAGGTGAGTTCGGTCTGGGCCCGGGTGATGCCCACATAGGCGAGGCGACGCTCCTCCTCCACGTTGTCCTCGTCGATGCTGGTCTGGTGGGGCAGCAAGCCCTCTTCCATACCCACCATGTAGACATAGGGAAACTCCAGCCCCTTGGAGGCGTGCAGTGTCATCAGCTGCACCTGATCCGCATCGTCCTCTCCCTCGTTGCGCTCCATCATGTCCCGCAGGGTGAGACGGGTGACCACCTGGGCGAGCGTCATCGCCTCCTCCAGCTCGTCCCCCTCCAGCATCTCGGTGATCCAGCGATAGAGGGTGGAGACATTCTGCATCCGCATCTCTGCCGCCTTCGGGCTGGGGGAGGTCTCGTAGAGCCACTCCTCGTAGTGGATCTCCTTGATCATGTCCCGCACCGCCTCCACCGGGTTGCCCCGCTGCGCCTGATCACCGAGCCGCACCAGCCAGTTGGTGAAGGCCTGCAACGCACTCAGACCACGGCCGGAGAGGTGCTGCTCCAGCCCCAGCTCGAAGCTGGCGGCAAACAGGCTCTTGCCGCGCTGGTTGGCGTACTGCCCCAGCTTCTCAAGCGTGGTGGGGCCGATTTCCCGGCGTGGCAGGTTGACCACCCGCAGGAAGGCGGTGTCCTCGTCCGGATTCACCAGCAGCTTGAGGTAGGCCATGATGTCCTTGATCTCGGTGCGGGAGAAAAACGAGGTGCCGCCGGAGATGCGATAGGGGATGCGGTTGGTCATCAGCGCCTTCTCGAAGATGCGCGACTGATGGTTGCCCCGGTAGAGGATGGCGTAATCCTTGAACCGGGTGCGATTCATGAACTTGTGGCCCATCATCTCGGCGGCGATCCGCTCCGCCTCGTGCTCCTCGTTCTTGGCGAACAGCACCTTGACCGGCACCCCGTAGTCGAGCTCGGAGAAGAGCGCCTTGTCGAACACATGGGGGTTGTTGGCGATCAGTATGTTGGCGCATTTCAGAATGCGCCCCTTGGAGCGGTAGTTCTGCTCCAGCTTGATCAGCTTGAGGCTGGGGAAATCCTCGTTCAGCAGCACCAGGTTCTGCGGCTTGGCACCGCGCCAGGAGTAGATGGACTGGTCATCATCCCCCACCACTGTGAAGCGGGCACGCTCGCCGACGATCTGCTTCACCAGCTCGTACTGGCTGGTGTTGGTGTCCTGATACTCGTCGACCAGCAGGTAGCGGATCTTGTTCTGCCAGCGGGTACGCACCTCCTCGTTGTTCTTCAGCAGCAGGGTCGGCATCACGATGAGGTCATCGAAATCCAGCGCGTTGTAGGCCACCATCTGGCGGTGATAGCGCTCGTAGAGCTGGGCCATCAGCACCTCTTCCGGCCCCCGGGCGATGCGCATGGCCCGCGCCGGCAAAATGAGGTCGTTCTTCCAGTTGGAGATCTGGGTGATGAGGGCCGAGAGCTTGTCCTTGTCGTTGTCGAGCTCCGCCTCTGTCAATTCTTTCAGCAGCGCCAGCTGGTCGGTGTCGTCGAACAGGGAGAAGTTCGCCTTGAGGTTCAGGCTCTTGTGCTCGCGACGTATGATGTCGAGCCCCAGGGTGTGGAAGGTGGAGACCATGAGTCCCCGCGCCTCCTTGCGACCCAGAGTCTGGCCGACCCGCTCCTTCATCTCCCGCGCCGCCTTGTTGGTGAAGGTGACGGCCGCTATGTTACGGGCGTTATAGCCGCACTGTTGTACCAGATAGGCGATCTTGTTGGTGATGACGCGGGTCTTGCCCGATCCGGCACCCGCCAGCACCAGGCAAGGGCCGGAGACAAACTTGACCGCTTCGTTCTGATTGGGGTTGAGCTTCATGGGCCGGATCTCTTGGCTTATGATGAGGGGCGGCATTGTAACAGAGATCCCGCGGGCAGCCGAAACCGGACACAGGACCCCGCCACTTCGCCTTGTGTTTGCCCGTCATTTTCCGGATCATGGCCGACTTTTCCAGAGGAGATGAGGGGAGCATGAATCAGCAACAGCACGCTCAATTGCGTAGCCAGTTTCCAGCCCTGGCGCAGGAGGTGAACGGCCACCCTCTGATCTATCTGGACAACGCCGCCACCACCCAGAAACCCCAGGCCGTGCTGGACGCCATAGCTCACTACTACCGGGCCGACAACGCCAATGTGCACCGCGCCGCCCATGCCCTGAGCGGCCGCGCCACCCGCGCCTTCGAGGCAGCCCGCGAGACGGTCGCCCGCTTTATCAACGCACCTAACAGCCGGGAAGTGATCTGGACCCGCGGCACCACAGAGGCGATCAATCTGGTGGCCCACAGCTGGGGGATGAGCGAGCTCAAGGCGGGGGACGAGATCGTCCTCAGCACCCTGGAGCACCACGCCAACATAGTCCCCTGGCAACTGATTGCCGAACGCACCGGCGCCCTTATTCGGGTCATTCCGCTGGATAAGCGCGGGGATCTGGATATGGAGGCTTACCTGGCCATGCTGGGGCCGCGCACCCGACTGGTGAGCGTGGCCCATGTCTCCAACGCCCTCGGCACCGTCAACCCGGTGAAGGAGATAGTGGCGGCCGCCAAGGCGGTGGGTGCCCTGACCCTGATCGACGGCGCTCAGGCGGTTGCCCATCTCGAGGTGGATGTACAGGCCATCGGCTGCGACTTCTATGCCTTCTCCGGCCACAAGCTCTATGGCCCAACCGGCATAGGCGTGCTGTGGGGTAGAACCGAATTGCTGGAGCGGATGCCGCCCTGGCAGGCGGGGGGCGAGATGATCGACAAGGTCAGCTTCAGCGGCACCACCTTCAATACCCTGCCCTTCAAGTTCGAGGCGGGCACCCCCCATATTGCTGGCGCCATCGGCCTCGCCGCCGCCATCGACTTTATGATGGAACAGGACGGGGGCTCATTGGCCAGCCATGAAGCGGCGCTGACCGATTATCTGGTTGCCGGACTGCAACAGGTGCCGGGTCTGCGCCTCATAGGTGAACCGGCACAACGGGCAGGGGCAGTCTCCTTCCTGCTCGATGAGATCCACCCGCAAGATGCCGCCACCCTGCTCGACATGCAGGGCATAGCGCTACGGGTCGGCCATCACTGCGCCATGCCATTGATGGAGAGCTTAGGGATCGGCGGCACCATGAGGGCCTCGCTGGCCTGCTACAACGATCGGGATGATGTGGATGCCCTGCTGGCAGCCCTGCACAAACTCAGTGACTTCTTCTAAGGCAGACAACCGAATGAGTGACCTCGCAACCTATACCCGGATAGGCCTTGAGCCCAACGCCGACAGCATCCGCCAGCAGTTTGCTGCGGCCCACGGCTGGGAGAACCAGTACCGACTCATCATCCAGCTCGGCAGACAGCTACCCGTACTGCCCGCCGAGTGGCAGACCGAAGAGCACCGCCTGAAAGGCTGCGAGAGCCAGGCCTGGCTGAAGGGAGAGAAAAGCGAGGATGGTTGCTGGCACTTTTCCTGCGACTCCGACGCCCGCATAGTGCGCGGCCTCATCGTTATAGTGCTGGCGGCGCTTAACCACCAATCTGCTGAGGTTATTCAGGCCTTTGATATAGAAGCCTATTTCAGCGAGCTTGGGCTGGAGAAACACCTGAGCCCGTCACGGGGTAACGGGCTCAGGGCGATCGTGCTGGCGATCCGGGAACAGGCTGTTTAACCCACCTTGCTCAGTGGTCGATTAGGCTTCGCTAATCGACCCTACGGCTTCATTCCCTGCCTCTTTCTCGGCGCGAGCGCCCCGCTCGGCAATCTTCTTCAATACCCGGGAGGCCGCCACCAGACCGAAGGTCGCCGTCACCGGCGTCACGGCGCCGAAGCCGGAGGCGCAATCCATCTTCATGTTGCCGTCGCTGGCCGCCTTGGCCTGACAGGTACCGCCATTGCCATCGGGATAGCTCAACTGCTCGGTTGAGAAGACACACTCCACCCCGAATTTACGCGCCGGATTCTTGCTGAAGTTATGCAACCGGCGCAAGTCGGAGCGCACCTTGGCCGCCAGCGGATCCTGGATTGTCTTGGCCAGATCCGCCACTGTGATTTGGGTCGGGTCCATCTGCCCGCCTGCGCCGCCAGCTACTATCACCGGGATCTTGTTGCGCTTGCAGAAGGCAATCAGCGCCACCTTGGCCTTGACCGAATCGATGGCATCTACCACATAGTCAAACTCCCGCTTGATATGCTCTGCCAGGTTGTCGGCGGTGACGAAGTCATCCACCTCGATCACCTCGCAATCCGGGTTGATGGCACGAATGCGCTCGGCCATCACTTCTGTCTTGAGGCGGCCGACCGTGCCCTGCATGGCGTGGATCTGACGATTGGTGTTGGTGATGCAGATGTCATCCATGTCGATCAGGGTGATCTGGTTGATGCCGGCACGGGCCAGCGCCTCGGCCGCCCAGGAGCCAACTCCGCCAATCCCCACCACACAGACCTTGGCCTGACTGAAGGAGCCAAGAGCGCTCTGACCATAAAGACGGGCAATGCCCCCGAATCGCTGTAGATATTCTGCTTTCATACCACCACCTTGCTTGAGGGCGGCCATTATAGCGGCAACCACGGTCAGCGGCGATGATCGGGTGATAATGGTGTGGATACGAGGGGGAAATGAGTGCTGCGTCGGCATGCTTTAAACGAAAAAAAGCCCAGTCTTTCGACTGGGCTTTCTAAATAGTGGCGGAGCGGACGGGACTCGAACCCGCGACCCCCGGCGTGACAGGCCGGTATTCTAACCGACTGAACTACCGCTCCGCATTCGGTTAGCTTGCGCTAAATCTTTTGCCGCTTCTATGAGGTGTCATCCTCGCAGCCAGTGATGTGATGTTGCACATCGCTGTTTAATTGGGTGCCTGGCAGTGTCCTACTCTCGCATGGCGAATGCCACACTACCATCGGCGCTACCGCGTTTCACTTCTGAGTTCGGCATGGGATCAGGTGGTTCCACGGCGCTATGGCCGCCAGGCAAATAACTTCAATCTCGGAAAGCTGACGTGAGTAACGACATTCATCTTGGAAGATGGTCGCTATCACTGAATTTGAGTAGTTCGTTCATTCGCTACAAGGCCCAGAACACTTCTTGGGTGTTGTATGGTTAAGCCTCACGGGTAATTAGTATGGGTTAGCTCAACACGTCGCCGCGCTTACACACCCCACCTATCAACGTTGTGGTCTCCAACGGCCCTTTAGGACCCTCAAGGGGTCAGGGATGACTCATCTCAGGGCTCGCTTCCCGCTTAGATGCTTTCAGCGGTTATCGATTCCGAACTTAGCTACCGGGCAGTGCCACTGGCGTGACAACCCGAACACCAGAGGTTCGTTCACTCCGGTCCTCTCGTACTAGGAGCAACTCCCTTCAATCATCCAACGCCCACGGCAGATAGGGACCGAACTGTCTCACGACGTTCTGAACCCAGCTCGCGTACCACTTTAAATGGCGAACAGCCATACCCTTGGGACCGACTTCAGCCCCAGGATGTGATGAGCCGACATCGAGGTGCCAAACACCGCCGTCGATATGAACTCTTGGGCGGTATCAGCCTGTTATCCCCGGAGTACCTTTTATCCGTTGAGCGATGGCCCTTCCATTCAGAACCACCGGATCACTATGACCTACTTTCGTACCTGCTCGACCTGTCCGTCTCGCAGTTAAGCTGGCTTATGCCATTGCACTAACCTCCTGATGTCCGACCAGGATTAGCCAACCTTCGTGCTCCTCCGTTACTCTTTGGGAGGAGACCGCCCCAGTCAAACTACCCACCAGGCACTGTCCGCGAGCCCGATTCAGGGCCCTGCGTTAGAACATCAAACATACAAGGGTGGTATTTCAAGGACGGCTCCAGCGCAACTGGCGTCACGCCTTCAAAGCCTCCCACCTATCCTACACATGTAGGTTCAATGTTCAGTGCCAAGCTGTAGTAAAGGTTCACGGGGTCTTTCCGTCTAGCCGCGGGTACACCGCATCTTCACGGCGAATTCGATTTCACTGAGTCTCGGGTGGAGACAGCATGGCCATGGTTACACCATTCGTGCAGGTCGGAACTTACCCGACAAGGAATTTCGCTACCTTAGGACCGTTATAGTTACGGCCGCCGTTTACCGGGGCTTCGATCAAGAGCTTCGCTTGCGCTAACCCCATCAATTAACCTTCCGGCACCGGGCAGGTGTCACACCCTATACGTCCACTTTCGTGTTTGCAGAGTGCTGTGTTTTTGATAAACAGTCCCAGCCATCTGGTCACTGCGACTCCCAACTGCTCCATCCGCAAGGGACTTCACTGTCAAGAGCGAACCTTCTCCCGAAGTTACGGTTCTATTTTGCCTAGTTCCTTCACCCGAGTTCTCTCAAGCGCCTTGGTATTCTCTACCCGACCACCTGTGTCGGTTTGGGGTACGATGACTTGTAATCTGAAGCTTAGAGGCTTTTCCTGGAAGCAGGGCATCAATGGCTTCACCACCGTAGTGGCTTCGTCTCGTGTCTCAGTGTTGTGTCTCCGGATTTGCCTAGAAACACCACCTACGCACTTTCACCAGGACAACCGTCGCCTGGCCCACCTAGCCTTCTCCGTCCCCCCATCGCAATTACAAGTCGTGCAGGAATATTAACCTGCTTCCCATCGATTACGCCTTTCGGCCTCACCTTAGGGGTCGACTCACCCTGCCCCGATTAACGTTGGACAGGAACCCTTGGTCTTCCGGCGAGGAGGCTTTTCACCCCCTTTATCGTTACTTACGTCAGCATTCGCACTTCTGATATCTCCAGCATACCTCTCGATACACCTTCGCAGACTTACAGAACGCTCCCCTACCACTCACACATAAGTGTGAATCCGCGGCTTCGGTGCCTGGTTTGAGCCCCGTTACATCTTCCGCGCAGGCCGACTCGACTAGTGAGCTATTACGCTTTCTTTAAATGATGGCTGCTTCTAAGCCAACATCCTAGCTGTCTGAGCCTTCCCACATCGTTTCCCACTTAACCAGAACTTTGGGACCTTAGCCGGCGGTCTGGGTTGTTTCCCTCTTCACGACGGACGTTAGCACCCGCCGTGTGTCTCCCGGATATTACTTACTGGTATTCGGAGTTTGCATGGAGTTGGTAAGTCGGGATGACCCCCTAGTCCAAACAGTGCTCTACCCCCAGTAGTATTCGTCCGAGGCGCTACCTAAATAGCTTTCGGGGAGAACCAGCTATCTCCGAGTTTGATTGGCCTTTCACCCCCAGCCACAGGTCATCCCCTAACTTTGCAACGTTAGTGGGTTCGGTCCTCCAGTTGATGTTACTCAACCTTCAACCTGCCCATGGCTAGATCACCCGGTTTCGGGTCTACACCTTGCAACTAGACGCCCAGTTAAGACTCGGTTTCCCTACGGCTCCCCTATACGGTTAACCTCGCTACAAAATGTAAGTCGCTGACCCATTATACAAAAGGTACGCAGTCACCCCGAAGGGCTCCCACTGCTTGTACGTACACGGTTTCAGGTTCTATTTCACTCCCCTCACAGGGGTTCTTTTCGCCTTTCCCTCACGGTACTGGTTCACTATCGGTCAGTCAGGAGTATTTAGCCTTGGAGGATGGTCCCCCCATATTCAGACAGGATGTCACGTGTCCCGCCCTACTCGATTTCACATCAAGGTTGTTTTCGTGTACGGGGCTATCACCCTGTATCGCCGGCCTTTCCAGGACCGTTCCACTAACTTCCAAGAAGCTTAAGGGCTAATCCCCGTTCGCTCGCCGCTACTGAGGGAATCTCGGTTGATTTCTTTTCCTCGGGGTACTTAGATGTTTCAGTTCTCCCGGTTCGCCTCGTTGCACTATGTATTCATGCAACGATACCCAAGTTATCTTGGGTGGGTTTCCCCATTCGGAAATCTGTGAGTAATAGCGTCTCTTACCGACTTCTCACAGCT
>NZ_CP149130.1:4425000-4500000 GCF_037811135.1 Aeromonas rivipollensis
TGCAAAAAATGGCACTTTTTGCAGTTTGGTGGTTCAAGCGCCTATTTATCAAACAAAACGCCCCGCATAAGCGGGGGCGTCAACGAGCAGGGGTGCGGATTTGCTACCTTTTTGACCAGAATTCCCGGGCAAAGGCGCGTACCTTTTCCCAATCGGTGAATTCGACGTCCTTGCTGGTATCCGTACTGCCGCCGGTGATCGTCATGATCAGCTGGATGATGTGGGTCTGCCACCAGTTGTAGCGGGAATATCGCAGTGCGCCGGCAAATACCCCCAGCGTCTTCGGCTTCCACGGCGAGAGACGCAGAAACTTCTTCATATAGGCATTGGTCTGCGGTGTCTGCTTCTCCGGCTTGCGCGCCGTCAGGTTGACACAGAAGAAGGCTGCGTTGGCCACTTCCAGCTGTTCATGGTGTGCATGTATAAAGCTGAGCAGGCTGGGGTGGAAGTTGCCATAGCGGATGGAGGCGCCGATCAATACCTTGGCATACTTGCTGAGATTGCACATCGGCAGGGTGTGCAGATCCTGCATCACCACTTCGCATCCTGATATCTCCTCCAGCATGACATCCACAATTTTCCGCGTTTGCCCGTCCCGGGAAGAATAAAGCACCAAAATCTTGTCCATACCAACCTCAACTACGCCAGAATGCAGGAGTAAACAGTACCAGAAGTGTGAATATTTCCAATCGACCAAACAGCATGGCAACCACCAGGATCCACTGTGCCGTCGCCGAGATATTGCCAAAGTTGCTGGAAACCTCACCCAACCCGGGCCCCACGTTGGTGAAGGCGGCCGCCACCGCAGTGAACGCTGTCACCTCGTTCAACCCTGTCATCAGCAACAACAGCATGAAGATGAAGAACAGGATGATGTAGGTGGCGAAGTAACCCCACACCGCCTCGACGATCCGCTCCGGCACCGCGCGCCGCCCCAGCTTCAGGGTATAGATGGCCCGTGGGTGCACCAGTCGCTTGAGCTCGCGCATCCCCTGCAGGAACAGGATCATGAAGCGCATCACCTTGATGCCGCCCCCCGTGCTGCCGGCACAACAGCCAATAAAGGCCGAGAACATCAGCAACATGGGCAGGAAGGAGGGCCAGTCGGCATAGCTGGTCGTGCTGTAACCCGTGGTCGTGCCAAGGGAGACCGCCTGGAACAGGCCGTGGTTGAGCGCCTCCTGCCAGGTGGCGTAGTGACCATGGAACAGCAGGGAGACGAAGCAGATCAGCACCAGCACGCCCTGGATGGCCAGGAACACCTTCAATTCGGAGTCCCGCAGATAGCTGCTCAACCGCACGGGCTTGTGGGCGAACACCATGAAATGCAGGGCGAAGTTGACGCTGGCCAGCAGCAGGAACAGCACGGTGATCAGGTTGATGACCGGGCTGTTGAAGAAACCTATGCTGGCATCGTGGGTCGAGAAGCCTCCCACCGACAAGGTGGAGAAGGAGTGGCAGATGGCATCGAACAGCGTCATCCCCGCCATCCAGTACGCCAGGGCACAGAGGGTGGTCAGCAACAGGTAGATGAACCAGAGTGCCTTGGCCGTCTCTGCGATGCGCGGGGTCACCTTGTTGTCCTTGACCGGCCCCGGGATCTCGGCGCGATAGAGCTGCATGCCCCCGATACCCAGCAACGGCAGAACGGCCACGGCCAGCACTATGATCCCCATGCCCCCCAGCCATTGCAGCAGCTGGCGGTAGAACAGAAACGCCTTGGGCAGATCGTCCAGCCCGGTCAGCACTGTCGCACCTGTGGTCGTCAAGCCGGAGAATGATTCGAAGAAGGCCTCTGAGACCGACATATTCGGCACGTCGCTGATGATGAAGGGGACGGCCCCTACGCTGCCCAGCACCACCCAGAACAGCACCACTATGAGGAAGCCTTCCTTGGATCTGAGGTCTTTCTTCTGATGGCGATTGGGGAACCAGAGCAGGGTACCGAGCAGGAGGGCGATGAAGAAGGAGTTCACAAACTCGGCACCGCCACCATCGCGATACCCAAAAGCGACTATCGCTGGCAGCAACATGGTCGAGCTGAACAGCGCAACCAGCAGACCAACGATACGAATGATGCTCAGAATCTGCATTCCGGCTCCCCCTTCAGGCTAAAAGAGCGGTGGATTCTAGCCATCTAAGGGGCGAAGAGATACCCGGCCGTGGGTTCGATCTGTCATTTCCTGATCCACCTGACTCCAGATGGCCGCATCCCAGGCCACCTGAAGACGGACCTGCTGACCATAATCGGCGGCCAGCAACTGACCCTGATGGGCCGAGATCAGAGCTTCCACCGCCCCCATGTCGCCATAGTCGCAGCAGATCAGGGAAGGGGTTTGCTGGCGCTTGATGCGGGTCTCGAGCCGTTTGAGTGCAGCCCCCACCCCGCCGCCATAGGCCTTGACCAGACCGCCGGTTCCGAGCAGGACGCCACCGTAGTAACGCACCACCACGGCCGCGACCTCGCCAATGCCAGCCCCCATCAGCTGGGCCAGCATGGGCTTGCCCGCAGTGCCAGAGGGTTCACCGTCATCGCTGAAGCCATAGACCTGACTGTCTTGCGGAGCCCCGGCGACGAAGGCCCAGCAATGGTGCCGGGCCGTCGGGTGCTGCCGCTTCACCTCGCCGATCCAGGCCTTGGCGGCCTCGACCGTCGGCGCATGGGCTATCAGGGTGATGAAGCGACTCTTCTTGATCTCCTCGCAAAGCTCCAGCGGCGCGGCCGGTATGGCATAGTCTGCGGCCATCAGAGCCCTGCTTGCCTGGTGAGGTTCTCCACCCCGTCCCCATGCAGGACGACGTTGTCCTCGATCCGGATGCCGCCGAACGGACGCAGCGCCTCGACCTTGTTCCAGTTGACCCGCTTGCCCTGCTCGCTCTGACGCAGCGGCTCCAGCAGACTGTCGATGAAGTAGAGGCCGGGTTCTATGGTGAACACCTGCCCCACCTCCATCACCCGGGTGCAGCGCAGGTAGGGAAACTGTTCGGGCGCCGCCAGGTGGGTACCCCGCTCATCCTGCATGAAGCCACCGGCATCGTGCACCTGCAGACCGAGGAAGTGCCCCAGGCCATGGGGGAAGAACACATTGGTGACACCGGTGTGGATCATCTCGTCAACCGACATGTCCACCAGCTCGGTAGCCTGCAGCAAGCGCGCCAGTCTGTGGTGCATCTGCAGATGCAGCTCGCTGTAACGGCGACCGGGTTTGATCTCCGCGATGATCTCCTGCTGCTGCACATCCAGCGCCGCGATGAGATCGGCAAACTCGCCCCGGCGCCAGGCCCAGGTGCGGGTAATGTCGGAGGCATAGCCGTGATAATCCGCCCCAGCATCGATCAGGAAGGAGTGGCGCTCCGCATCCGGCACACGCTGGGTCGACAGATGGGTGTAATGGAGGATGGCCGCGTTGCGGTTGATGGCGACGATATTGCCATAGGGTGCCTCATTGGCCCCCTGCCCGACCGCCTTCATGTAGGCCAGGTTGATCTCGAACTCGCTCGCCCCCGCCATGAAGGAGTCCTTGGCCGCGATGTGGCCACGCACCCCGAGTCGATTCGCCGCCCGCAGACACTCCAGCTCATAGGGCGTCTTGTAGGCACGGTGGTAGTGCAGGTAATTGAGCACCGCCTCCGGATTGGGCTGCCCCAATCCCACCAGCTGGGCCACTTCCAGATGGCCGCCCAGATAGGCCCACTCCTGCTTGTCGGCTGGCAAGTGATCCGCCACCTGCTCCGGCTTGGTCAGGAAGCGGATGTCGAAGAAGTCGACCCAGAAGGCATTGGGCAGGTCCGCCACCTTGTGCCAGAAATCCACCGGCCGGTAGAACAGCAGCACCGGTTTGTTCACGCCGTCCACCAGCAGCCAGCAGTGAGGATTGTCCAGTACCGGCAACCAGGCCTTGAAGTGAGGATTGACCTTGAAGGGGTAATCCTGATCGTCGAGGAAGATGCGGTGGGTCTGGCCGGAGTGGATGGCCAGTCCGCTGAGCCCCTGTTGTTGCAGAATGTCGCGGGTGCGCTGCTGCAGGGTGTCGAGGTGCTGGGCAAAAAGTTGGCTGTAGCTGCTCATGGCGTCCTGCTCCGAGGTGAATGTGATAGCAGCATAACACCAAGCTCGGGGCGGCTCGACCCGTCAAGCTGCCGCTTCGTGAGGTAACGCATACGTTACAAAGTGTTTGTTATCAACAGAAAACCAACCATTAACAAATCAAAAACAATTCAATACACTGCCGGTAGACAGTAGATATCAGCAGTCAGGAACGATTCATGCAAAACCTTTGTCTGTGGACACCGGATCAGGACAGGATGCAGCACTCCAACCTCCATAGGTTCATGGCCGAGGTCAACCACTTCCACGGCCTGCAACTGCGCAGCTACACCGACCTCTATCAATGGTCGGTGGAGAAGACCACCCGTTTCTGGCCGCTGGTGTGGCAGCACTGCGGCGTCAAGGGAGAACTGGGCGACATAGTGGCGGAGAACCGCCAGGAGATGCAGCGTGCTCGCTGGTTCCCCGACAGCCGGCTCAACTTCGCCGAGAACCTGTTGCGCCGCCAGGACGAGAGCCCGGCCATCATCTCCCGTCTCGAAGGGGGCGAGAGCCAGACCCTGAGCTGGCATGAGCTCGGCGATCAGGTTGCCCGACTGGCCCAGTGGCTGCGCAGCCAGGGCATAGGCCGTGGCGACGTGGTCGCCGCCTACCTGCCCAACATACCGCACACAGTGGTCGCCATGCTGGCCGCCACCAGCCTGGGCGCTATCTGGACTTCCACCAGTCCCGACTTCGGTGAAGCCAGCGTGGTGGAGCGCTTCGGCCAGACCCGGCCCCGGGTACTGTTCGCGGTGGATGGCTACCGCTATGGCGGCAAGGCCATCGACATTCAGGCCAAGGTCGCCAGCGTGGTGAGCCAGTTAGACAGCATAGAGCAGACGGTGATGATCCCCCTGCTGGGCAACCCCTTGCAGCTCGGTCACGACTGGCATCAGGTGCTGGCGAGCCAGCCCGGGGCCCAGCTCGCCTTCGAGTCCATGGCCTTCAACGACCCGCTCTACATCCTCTACTCCTCCGGCACTACCGGCAAACCCAAGTGCATAGTCCACGGCATAGGCGGCACCCTGTTGCAGCACCTGAAAGAGCACCAGCTGCACTGCGACATCAAGCCGGGGGAACGGGTGTTCTACTTCACCACCTGTGGCTGGATGATGTGGAACTGGCTGGTGAGCGCCCTCGCCTCCGGCGCCACCCTGGTGCTCTATGACGGCTCCCCCTTCTACCCGGACGGCAACGCGCTCTGGGATCTCGCCCGGGATGAAGAGGTCTCACTCTTTGGTACCTCCGCCAAGTATCTGGATGCCCTGCACAAGCAGGGTTATACCCCCATCACCACCCACCAGCTGCCAGCCCTGCGGCTTATCTGCAGCACCGGATCTGTGCTCTCGCCGGAGGGGTTTGACTATGTCTATCAGGGGATCAAACAGGATGTGCAGCTGAGCTCCATCTCCGGCGGCACCGACATCTGCTCCTGCTTCGTCATCGGCAACCCCTTGAGCCCCGTCTATCGCGGCGAGAGCCAGGGCCGCGGCCTTGGCCTCGCGGTGCAGGTGTTCAACGAGGCCGGCCAACCGGTACAGGGGGAGAAGGGAGAGCTGGTCTGCACCAAGCCCTTCCCGGCCCAGCCCATCTACTTCTGGGGCGACGAGAACGGCGACAAGTACCACGCCGCCTACTTCGAGCGGTTCGACAACATCTGGTGCCACGGGGACTGGATAGAGCTGACCCCGACCGGCGGCATCCTCTTCTACGGCCGATCCGATGCTACCCTCAACCCGGGGGGCGTGCGCATCGGCACCAGCGAAATCTACCGCTACGTGGAGCAGCTGGACGAGGTGGAGGAGAGCATCGTCATAGGCCAGCAGTGGCAGCAGGACGAGCGGGTGGTGCTCTTCGTCAAGCTCAAGCCCGGCCTGAAACTGGACGAGCCCCTGCGCGAGCGCATTCGCCAGCAAGTAAGGCAGCACAGCACCGCCCGCCACGTGCCCGCCCGCATACTGCAGGTGGATGCAATCCCCCGCACCAAGTCCGGCAAGATAGTCGAGCTGGCGGTGCGGGAGGTGGTGCACAACAGGCCGGTCAACAACACCCATGCCCTCGCCGATCCCGAGGTGCTGAATCAGTATCGCAACAGGCCCGAGCTGGCCAGTTGATAAAGGACTCATATCAAGAGCAGGCGCCACAAGGCGCCTCTCTTTTGCCCGTTTTGTGATGAGGAGCTTTTACTTGATAACTGTTAAACAAATGTTTTAAATAGGTGTTGAAAATGTCTCCTTTTGGATCAATAGTGAGCCTCGCCCCCTGCTGGGGAGAAAGGAGCAAAGCCCCCCACCGCGTGGGAACAAGGAGACACTCTCATGATCTACCAAGGCGAAACCCTGTCGGTCAGCTACCTCGAACACGGCATTGCCGAGCTGAGGTTTGATGCCCCGGGTTCAGTCAACAAGCTGGATCGCGCTACCCTGCTCTCGCTGAGCGAAGCGATCGCCGCATTAAAACAAGAACGTGAACTAAAAGGTCTGATCCTCACCTCCGGCAAAGACGCCTTTATCGTCGGCGCCGACATCACCGAATTCCTGGAACTGTTCGATCTGCCGCAAGAAGATCTGCTCGGCTGGCTGAAAAAGGCCAACGACATCTTCAGCGCCATCGAAGATCTGCCGGTGCCGACCCTGTCCGCCATCAAGGGCCACGCCCTGGGCGGCGGCTGCGAGACCATACTCTCCACCGATTTCCGTCTGGCCGACACCACCGCCAAGATCGGCCTGCCCGAGACCAAACTCGGCATCATGCCGGGCTTTGGCGGCACAGTCCGTCTGCCGCGCCTGATCGGTGCCGACAACGCGCTCGAGTGGATCACCACCGGCAAGGATTACCGTGCCGATGATGCCCTCAAGGTAGGCGCCATCGACGCCGTGGTCGCCCCCGCTGCACTGCAGAGCGCCGCCGTACAGATGATGAAAGACGCCATCGCGGGCAAGCTGGACTGGCAGAGCCGTCGCGCCGCCAAGAAGGCCCCGCTGCGTCTCTCCAAGCTGGAAGCCATGATGAGCTTCACCACCGCCGCCGGCATGGTTGCCGCCGTGGCGGGCAAGCACTATCCGGCGCCCATGACCGCAGTCAAAACCGTCGAGGCCGCCGCCGGCATGAGCCGCGACGAGGCGCTCAACGTCGAGGCGCAAGGTTTCATCAAGCTGGCCAAGACCGACGTGGCCAAGGCGCTGGTCGGCATCTTCCTCAACGATCAGCACATCAAGGCGCTGGCCAAGAAGGCGGCCAAGCAGGCTGCCAAGGCCACCAGCCACGCCGCCGTACTGGGTGCCGGCATCATGGGGGGCGGCATCGCCTACCAGTCTGCCAGCAAGGGCATTCCGGCGGTGATGAAGGATATCAACGAGAAGGCGCTGGCACTTGGCATGGGCGAAGCCACCAAGCTGCTCAACGGCCAGCTCGAGAAGGGCCGCATCGACGGCATCAAGATGGGCCAGGTGCTCTCCGCCATCACCCCTACCCTGAGCTACGACAGCGTGAAGGGCGTGGATCTGGTGGTCGAAGCCGTGGTCGAGAACCCGAAAGTGAAGGCCGCCGTGCTGGGCGAAGTGGAAGCCGTTATCGGTGACGACGCCGTGCTCGCCAGCAACACCTCCACCATTCCCATCTCCCTGCTGGCCAAGGGGCTGAAGCGCCCCGAGAACTTCTGCGGCATGCACTTCTTCAACCCGGTGCACCGCATGCCCCTGGTGGAGATCATCCGCGGCGAGCAGACCAGCGATGACACCATAAACCGCGTGGTGGCCTACGCCGCCGCCATGGGCAAGTCCCCGGTGGTGGTCAACGACTGCCCGGGCTTCTTCGTCAACCGCGTGCTCTTCCCCTACTTCTTCGGCTTCAACAAGCTGGTCGCCGATGGCGCCGACTTTGCCGCCGTCGACAAGGTGATGGAGAAAGAGTTCGGCTGGCCCATGGGCCCCGCCTATCTGCTGGACGTGGTCGGCATCGACACCGGCCACCACGCCGGTGACGTGATGGCGCAGGGCTTCCCGGCGCGCATGAGCAAGGAAGGCCGTACCGCCATCGACGTGATGTACGAAGTGAGCCGCTTCGGTCAGAAGAATGGCAAGGGCTTCTACGCCTACGAGCAGGACAAGAAGGGCAAACCGAAGAAGGTAGCCGATGTGGCCGCTTACGAGCTGCTGGCCCCCATTGCCAAGCCGAAACAGGATTTCGACAAGGACGCCATCATCGCCCGCATGATGATCCCGATGATCAACGAGGTGGTGCTCTGTCTGGAAGAGGGCATAGTCGCCACGCCGGCCGAAGCCGACATAGCGCTGGTCTACGGCCTGGGCTTCCCTCCCTTCCGCGGCGGCGTATTCCGCTATCTGGACACCATTGGCCTGGATCGCTACGTGGCCATGGCCGACCAGTATGCCGACTTGGGCCCGCTCTACCGCGTCAGCGACAAGCTGCGTGAGATGGCCGCCCAGGGCCAAACCTTCTACTGATTGCGGAAAGGAGATCCATTCATGAAAGACGTAGTCATTGTCGACTGTATCCGGACCCCCATGGGCCGGTCCAAGGGCGGCGCCTTCCGCAACGTGCGTGCAGAAGATCTGTCCGCGCACCTGATGAGCTCCATCCTGTTGCGCAACCCCAACCTCGACCCTAACGAGATCGAGGACATCTACTGGGGCTGCGTGCAGCAGACCCTGGAGCAGGGCTTCAACATAGCCCGCAACGCCGCCCTGCTGGCCGGTATTCCGAAGCAGGTCGGCGCCGTCACCGTCAACCGTCTGTGCGGATCCTCCATGCAGGCGCTGCATGACGCCTCCCGCGCCATTCAGGTGGGTGATGGGGACATCTTCATCATCGGCGGGGTCGAGCACATGGGCCACGTGCCCATGAGCCACGGGGTGGACTTCCACCCCGGCATGGCCAAGTCGGTGGCGAAAGCCTCCGGCATGATGGGGCTGACCGCCGAGATGCTGGGCAAGCTGTACGGCATCAGCCGTCAGCAGCAGGACGAGTTTGCCGCCCGCTCCCACCGCCGCGCCTATGCCGCGACCGTGGAAGGACGCTTTGCCAGGGAGATCGTCGGGCTGGAAGGCCACGACGCCAGCGGCGCCCGCTTCTTCTACGACTACGACGAGGTGATCCGCCCGGAGACCACGGTCGATACCCTGAGCCAGCTGCGCCCTGTGTTCGACCCGGTCAACGGCACTGTCACCGCCGGCACCTCCTCGGCCCTGTCCGACGGCGCCGCCGCCATGCTGGTGATGAGCGCGGATCGCGCCAAGGCGCTGGGCCTCACCCCCCGTGCCCGGGTGCGCGCCATGGCCATCGCCGGCTGTGACGCCGCCATCATGGGTTACGGCCCTGTGCCGGCCACCCAGAAGGCGCTCAAGCGTGCCGGTCTGACCGTGGGCGACATCGATCTGTTCGAGCTGAACGAGGCCTTCGCCGCCCAGTCCCTACCCTGCGTCAAGGATCTGGGGCTGCAGGATCTGGTGGACGAGAAGGTGAACCTGAACGGCGGCGCCATCGCCCTGGGCCACCCCCTCGGCTGCTCCGGTGCCCGTATCTCCACCACCCTGATCAACCTGATGGAAGAGAAGGATGCCACCCTGGGGGTCGCCACCATGTGCATCGGCCTGGGCCAGGGCATAGCCACTGTGTTCGAGCGGGTGTGATCTAAGCGGCTCACACCAAGCGTGAGCCTGCATTGTCATTTTGGGGTCGGCCCGTCCGGCCCATTGTCGAGTCTGTGGAGCGCGCCACACGGGGTGCGCTCCTGCCGTCGGAATCTGCGTGTTGGCCGGCCCGTTTGGGTCGGCCTTTTTTATTCCGTTATCCCGATCAGGGCCGATTCGGGGGCTATATTGCCCATAACTTCACATTAGAGGGGGGCCTTGCTTGCTTTTTGCTCCCCCGACAGGTTCAATCTGCACAAAAAAATGGGTGGATGCACATACATATGTCAACGAGCAAACAACTGCTTATCGTCGACGACGATCAGGAGATCCGCGAGCTGCTCAACGAATACCTGACCCGGGCGGGTTTTCAGGTACTGACGGCGGCCGAGGGCAACGAGATGCGCCAGCAACTCGCCCTGCACAGCCCGGACCTTATCATTCTCGATATCATGATGCCCGGCGACGACGGCTTTACCCTGTGCCAGCAGATCCGTCGCGACTCCCAGGTGCCCATCATCATGCTGACCGCTGCCTCCGATGAGGCGGATCGGGTGATCGGCCTCGAACTCGGTGCCGACGACTACATCGCCAAGCCGTTCAGCCCGCGCGAGCTGCAGGCCCGCATCAAGGCGCTGCTGCGCCGTGCCGAATTCCGCCAGCCGGAGAAAGAAAAAGAGCCGAGCCGCCGCCTGCGCTTCGCCGACTGGACCCTGGACACCTTGAGCCACCAGCTGACCCACGACGACGGCAGTCTGCTGGATCTCTCCGGCAGCGACGCCCTGCTGCTCGGCATGTTCCTGCAACAGCCCGGCGTGGTGCTGGACAGGGACACCATCTCCGATGCCACCCGGGGCCGCGAGAGCCTGCCCATGGAGCGCGGCATCGATGTGCAGATCAGCCGTCTGCGCCAGAAGCTGGGTGACAACGGCAAGAGCCCGCGCATCATCAAGACCATACGCGGCAGCGGCTATATGCTGATCGCGGAAGTGTACGAGATCCCGTGAAAGATGAAAGGCAAACAACGCGGCTCCGCCCTGGCGACGGCATGCTGACTGACAAGAGGCACGAGATCCCATGAGAGGTCGGCGATTCTGGCAGGCACTGGTACCCCGCTCCCTGCTGTCGCGGATGCTGCTGCTGTTGCTGCTCGCCATCCTGCTCTCCCAGACCATACTCACCGGCATCTGGATGCAGCAGATCCAGAAACGGGAGCTGGAGGGCATGCTCAGCACCACCCGCAACCTGGCGCTCTCCGCCGCCTCCACCGTCAACTTCTTCAAGTCTCTGCCGCTGCAGTACCGCCACATCGCCCTGGACCAGCTGCGCAACATGGGAGGCAGCCGCTTCTTCGTCTCCCTGAATGAAGAAGAGATCCACATCAGCGCCATCCCGGACAGCGAGCGCAAGACGCTGGTGCTGAAGGAGGTGCAGGAGGTGCTGACCCGCAAGCTCTCCGACGCCATGGCCATCAAGGTGGACTTCTCGCGGCCCGAGGAGCTGCACGTCTTCAACAACGACACCCTGCTGGCAGACCTGCCCTCCTCCTGGGCCCGCTACACCCTGTCGCTGGAGCCCATCAATCCGCCGGTGCTGGTGACCCAGATCGAGATAGAGCCGGGTGAGTGGCTCTATCTGGCGGCCCTGCTGCCAGCCCCCTACATGACGCTGGATGACACCGTCATGCCGAGCAACCAGGTGCGCTTCATCGCCCTGATGACTGTCTTCCTCTGCTTCTTCACCTTCATGCTGGTGCGCTGGCAGACCCGGCCCCTGCGCCGCCTCGCCAAGGCGGCGGTCAACCTTGGCAAGGACATCGACCAGCCCTCCCTCAAGGAGGAGGGTGCCTCAGAGATAGTGGCGGCGACCCGCGCCTTCAACATCATGCAGCAGCGCATCCGCCGCTTCATAGACGATCGGGAGCGGCTGTTCAGCTCCATCTCCCACGATCTCAAGACCCCCATCACCCGGCTGCGGCTGCGGGTCGAGCTGCTCGACGACGAAGCCCAGATAGCCAAGTTCAACAAGGATCTGGACGAGCTGGAGCTGATGGTGAAGGGGGCGCTGCAGACGGTGAAAGAGACCGACATTCACGAGAACCTCGAGCTCATCGACATCAATGCCCTGCTGGAGCAGATGGCGGAGGCCATGAACCTGCATGAGGATCTGCTCACCATAGAGGGGCACTGCAAGTGGCCCTATCGCGGCAAGCTGCTGGCCCTCAAGCGCTGCATCGGCAACCTGGTGGACAACGGCATCAAGTACGGCCGCCGGGTGCGCGTCATCCTGATGGATGACGAGGAGATGCTGATCCTCTTCATCATGGACGAGGGTCCCGGCCTGCCGGAGGATCAGTTCGAGCGCATCTTCGAGCCCTACTACCGCCTCAGTACGGATTCCTCCGGAACCGGGCTGGGTCTTGGCATAGCCCGCAACATAGCCCACGCCCACGGCGGCGATCTGGTGCTGGAAAATCGCCCCCAGGGCGGCCTGCAGGCCACCCTCTCCCTACCAAGGCAGTAAAGCTTATGAAGTGGTTGTCGTTCTCTGTCATCGCCCTGCTGTCTCTGCCCGTCGGCGCCTCCCAGCGCGTCGGGATGCTGCACGGATGGCGTGCGGTCGGCACCGGCCACTCTCCTTCAATCAAGGCAGTCACAGTATGAAGTTGTTCCCGTTTGCCATTGTCGCCCTGCTCTCCCTGCCCGTCGCAGCCTCCCAGGTGGAGGTGTTGCACTGGTGGACATCCGGCGGCGAGGCCAAGGCGGTGGAAGTGCTCAAGTCGGAATGGGCCGAGCAGGGCAACCAGTGGAACGACTTCGCGGTGCAGGGCGGCGGCGGCAAGAGCGCCATGACGGTGCTGAAAAGCCGGGCGCTGGCGGCCAATCCGCCGGAGGCGGCGCACCTCAAGGGCTATGAGCTGCACGAGTGGGCCAGCCTGGGTTTCCTGCGCGACCTCAGCCCCATGGCCGATCACCTGGGCTGGTACCCGCAACTCTCACCCATGGTCCGTGACACCCTCAGCCAGAACGGCGCCCTGATGGCAGTGCCCACCGGCATCCACAGGGTCAACTGGCTGTGGCTCAACCGCAAGCTGTTCGAGCGGCTGGGGCTGACGCCCCCCACCGACTGGGCCCAGTTCGTGGCGGTGGCGGAGCAGCTCAAGGCGCAGGGCGTCACCCCGCTGGCCATCGGCAACGAGCCCTGGCAGCTGGCGGTACTGTTCGAGACGGTGGCACTCGGTGAAGGGGGCAAGGCCTTCTATCGCAAGGCCTTCCTGGAGCAGGACAGCGCCACCCTGACCGGCCCCGACATGGTGCGGGTGCTGACCCGCTTCCAGCAGCTGCGCGCCTATGTGCCGGAAAAATACGCCGGCCTGAAGTGGCACCAGGCCACCAACCTGCTGGAGAGCGGCGGCGCCGCCATGCAGATCATGGGGGACTGGGTGAAGGGGGAGCTGAGCGCCGGCAACTACAGACCCGGAGAGGACATCGACTGCCTGCCAAGCCCGGGAAGCCAAGGCCTCTTCAGCTACAACCTGGACTCCATCGCCATGTTCAAGCAGCGGGATCCGGCCCAGCTGCAAGCCCAGGGCGAGCTGGCCCGCCTGCTGATGACGCCACGGTTCCAGGAGGAGTTCAACCGGGTGAAGGGCTCAATCCCAGCCCTCACCCAGCCTGACATGAGCAAGTTCGATCGCTGCGCCATCCGCTCCTACCATGACTTCCAGCGGGCGGAGCGGGACGGCAACCTGCTGCCCAGCATGGCGGAGGGCATGGCCGTGCCGACCAACATGCGCCAGGGGATCATGGATGTGCTGAGCAGCTTCTTCAACGACCCCAGGGCCAATCCCGAGCAGACGGCGCAGCAGCTGGAGCGGGCCATGCGCTCGACCCGCTCCGGCGCGGAACAGAAATGACAAAGGCGGACATCGTCCGCCTTTGTGGGTGAATCGTCATCCGATTCAGGATTGATCGTTCTCGTCCTCATCCTCGTCGTAGTAGTCGCTGAGCTCGATCCAGAGCCCCAGCCCTATCATCACCATGGACCCGAACCAGGTGCCGGTGTTTCCGATCGGGCTGCCCAGCACTATCATGGCGAACGACAGGAACCCCATGCCTGCGTAGGCTTGCAATCTGCCGTAGGAGACCTGCATATTCACACCTCCTTGTTGAATATGGTTCAATTTTTATATTACTCATCGGGCAAGGTCTGGATAGAGCAGGATCACACTTTGGTTACATATGCTGCTCGAAGACCCTGAGATTTGATTATTTTTTCGCCTTGAGTATCATTGGCAGCTGAATTGGTTGAAGGTTGATTATTGATGAGTGCTTTATTCTGCGACGCAACTCATGAGTTGGACGCAATCGGGCTTCGTTTCCCCGAACCCGTGACGATAGCGCGCAAGAAGGTGCGGCTGAAGGTTGATTATTCATGAGTACTTTATTCTGCAATGCGACTCACGAGTTGGACGCAATCGGGCTTCGTTGCCCCGAGCCTGTGATGATGGTGCGCAAGAAAGTGCGGCTGATGGCCGAAGGCGAGACCCTGCTGGTCAGTGCCGACGACCCTTCCACCACCCGCGACATCCCGAGTTTCTGCCGCTTCATGGATCACACCCTGATCGCCAGCGAGACAGAGCAGGCCCCCTATCGCTATCTGATCCGCAAGGGTCAATAAGCCCCCCCTCCCCAGGAGCGCACCATGACGATTACCCGAATCGGCACCACGGCCCGCTGGTCTGATGTTGTCATCCACAACGGCACCCTCTACGTGGTGGAAGTCCCCGCCACCGACGAGGCCGACATTCACCAGCAGACCCGCGAAGTGCTGACCAGCCTGCAACGCCTGCTGGAAGCCAACGGTTCCGGGGTCGACAAGATCCTGATGGCCAACATCTATCTCAAGGACATTGGCGACATAGCCGCCTTCAACGCCCAGTGGGACGCCTGGATACCGGCCGGTACAGCGCCCGTTCGCGCCTGCGTGCAGGCCCGCCTGGCCCACGAAGGCTACAAGGTGGAAGTGCAGCTGACCGCGGCGGTCTGAGTCGCCCGCCCAGCCTGAGATAGCAAAAGGCCCCGCCATCACTGGCGGGGCCTTTTCGTTACCACAAACCAGGCGACTTAGGCAGTCGGGGTCAGGGTAATGGTCACCCGACGGTTCTGGGCCTTGCCTTCGGCGGTGCTGTTGGTGGCAACCGGCTGATCCGGGCCCACACCGCTGGTGGAGATGCGGCTGCCGGTCACGCCCTGACCTATCAACTGGGCGGCGACGGCATCGGCGCGCTGGGCGGAGAGCTTCATGTTCAGCTCGCGGGAGCCGGTGCTGTCGGTGTGACCGACCACGTTCAGGCGGGTCTTGTCGAACTCGGCCACCACCATGGCCACGCCGGACAGGGTGTTGGCACCGGCGGCTTTGAGCTGGGCGCTGGAGCTGTCGAAGGTGACGTTGTTCGGCATGTTGAGGATCAGCTGGTCGCCGTTGCGGGTCACGCTGACGCCGGTGCCCTGCAGCTTCTCGCGCAGCTTGGCTTCCTGCACGTCCATGTAGTAACCGATACCGCCGCCCAGGGCGGCGCCAGCGGCCACGCCGGTCAGTATGCCCTTCTTACGATCACCCTTGCTGGAGGAGAGCGCGCCCACGGCAGCGCCGGTGGCGGCACCGGCCAGTGCGCCCCAGGCACCCTTGGAGGTCTGGGATTCACCGGTATAGGGGTTGGTGGTGCAGCCAGTGATGGCGATGGTCAGGGCAAGTGCAGGAACCAGTTTCTTGAAATGCATGAAAAAACCTCTGAAAAAGAACGACTCTAGCCGATGGCCGCGCATTCTAACCCAGAGAGGCGCCAGAGTGTGACGCGCGCATTGCGGATATGAACAAGGGGGCCAAAGCCCCCCTGTGTCATGCCGTGAACGGCATGAGTACTGCCTGCCCGGGCAGGCCGGACATCAATATTTGATGTCACGCGCCTCGTCACGCCCTTCCTGCTTGTTGTCGCGATGCTCCTGACGGCAATCGGCATTGCCCACCAGGCCTTCGCGGCACTCCTGCTTGGCGTCGCGGGATTCCTGACGGGTATCCTGACGCACATCGCGCGCCTCGCGGCGCTCCTGGGCCTGTTTGGTTGCCTGTGCAGGCAGGGCAGCCAACAAGGCGGTGGCTGCAAGCAGCGCGAATACGGTCTTCTTCATGGTGGCTCCTTGGCTAAATGAAATACACCGGCTTGGGATGTCTGAATTATACACTGGGGTCAAGATCACCGCGGGACGGGCCCGGCATGGCGACCCGACAGGGAGGCCGCTTGTCGGGATCAATATTTGACGTCGCGAGCCTCGTCGCGGTTCTCTTGCTTGTTGTCGCGGTTGTCCTGACGGCAATCGGCATTGCCGACCAGGCCCTCACGGCACTCCTGCTTGGCGTCACGGGATTCCTGACGACCGTCCTGGCGGATGTCGCGGGCGTCCTGGCGCTGCTCACCCTGATTGGTGGCTTGAGCCGGCACGGCGGCGAACAGGGTGCAGGCGGTCAGCAGGACGGCGCTCAGGCGGGATACGGAAATAGTCATAAGGACTCCAATGTAAGTTAATGCGGCAACCTGGTTCGGCTGCCGTCATGGAAGATGGGGCCGGCGAGCCCCTGCTCTCGAATCAATATTTGATATCGCGAGCCGCGTCGCGCGCCTCTTGCTTGTTGTGGCGGTGTTCCTGTCGGCAGTCGGCGTTACCCAGGAACTCCTCCTGGCGGCAATCCCGCTTCTGTTCGCGGGACTCCTGACGGACATCCTGACGCAGATCCCGAGCCTGTCGGCGCTGCTGGGCTTGTTCGGTTGCCTGGGCCGGCAGGGCCACCGACAGGGTACAGCCGACCAGCAAGGCTGACAGCAAGGCGCTGCGAGCCGAGTGAGGAGTTGAAAAGTTCATAACGAGGCTCCCTGGTTGATCGAGCTGAGGTCTGTGGTACTGGATCAGTATTTGACGTCGCGGGACTTCTCACGCACGTCCTGTTTCACTTCACGCTTGTCCTGACGGCACTCGTAGTTGTCCTTATTGTTGGCCTGACGACAATCTACCTTGGCCTCATGGATCTCGGGACGGACTTCCTGACGCACGTCGCGGGCATCCTGGCGATCGGCCGCCTGGGCGGGCAGGGTCGCCAGCAGGGAGCAACCCGCCAGGATCAGGGTGCCGAGGGTGCGGTGACGAAATGAATTCAGTGACATGGGACTGCCTCGTTGATGGGGACTTCGATTTGGATACAGCAATCTTGAACAGGAATGACTGTATCCCGGCTGTACCAGGCGCCGAAAAGCGGGCCCCAGGCCCCGCTGGCAGGGGGCCTGTCGGCGCGGGCTTCGAGATGATCGTTCACCAGGCCCAGGGCCCGCATGGCGGCGCGGCAGAGGAGGCTGCCGGCCAAGGTGAAACCGAGTCGCTGGAGCGCCTTCACCCTGGCGTCAGATCCTGGCGAGATGGTCGCTGCCTTCAAGGCCAGAAAGGAAGAAGGGAGGCTGTGGCCTCCCTTCTTGTTCCGCTCCCGATTTAGCCTTGCTGGCAGGCGGCGTGACAGGGGCAGGTCACCAGATGATCGTTCACCATGCCCACCGCCTGCATGAAGGCGTAGCAGATGGTGCTGCCGACGAACGTAAAACCCAGCTTCTTGAGCGCCTTGGCCATGGCATCAGACTCTGGCGAGGTGGCGGGAATATCGCCGTTGCCCTGGCGCTGATTGACCACGGGGGCGCCGCCGACGAAGCCCCACAGATAATCGACAAAGTCGACGCCTTCGGCCTCCAGCGCCAGATAGGCGCGAGCGTTTTTGATGATCGACTGCACCTTGAGCCGGTTGCGGATGATGCCGGTATCCTGCATCAGCCGCTCCACGTCCTGTTCGTCGAACTGCGCAATGCGTACCGGATCGAAGTCCGCATAGGCGCGGTAATAGCTGTCGGTGCGCTTCAAAATGGTGATCCAGGAGAGCCCCGCCTGCTGGCCATCGAGGCAGAGCTTGGCAAACAGCTCGCGGGAGTCGCGCACCGGCCGCCCCCACTGATTGTCATGGTATTCGATATATTCCGGGTCCTTGGTCACCCAGGCGCAGCGCAGTTCCATTCCTCGTCTCCTGTTATTTTTCTCTGTCCGACTCTCTGTCCGACAAGGGGATTTCATCGGCGATATGACGGTGCTTCCATCCCGGGCCAACCAGGCCCGGCGTAGCCCCGCCCCATGAATCCCCTACAATTTCGCCTATTATCCGACCATGCCAGACGGTATACTCCTTCGGTTCACATTCAGCAAATCTTGCTCTGATTTCACTTCGCGCGAAAAACACTATGCAAAAATTCGATGTCAAAACCTTTCAGGGCCTGATCCTGCAGCTGCAGGACTATTGGTCCCGCCAGGGCTGTACCATCATTCAGCCGCTGGATATGGAAGTGGGTGCCGGTACCTCCCACCCCATGACCTGCCTGCGCGCCCTGGGCCCGGAGCCCATCGCCTGCGCCTACGTGCAACCGTCCCGCCGTCCCACCGACGGCCGCTACGGTGAGAACCCGAACCGCCTGCAGCACTATTACCAGTTCCAGGTGATCATCAAGCCGTCCCCCGACAACATCCAGGAACTCTACCTCGGCTCCCTGAAAGAGCTGGGCATGGATCCCGAGATCCACGACATCCGCTTCGTGGAAGACAACTGGGAAAACCCGACTCTGGGTGCCTGGGGTCTGGGCTGGGAAGTCTGGCTCAACGGCATGGAAGTGACTCAATTCACCTACTTCCAGCAGGTTGGCGGCCTCGAGTGCAAGCCGGTCACCGGCGAGATCACCTATGGTCTCGAGCGTCTGGCCATGTACATCCAGGGCGTGGACAGCGTCTATGACCTGGTCTGGTCCGATGGCCCCCTGGGCAAGACCACCTACGGCGACGTCTTCCACCAGAACGAGGTGGAGCAATCTACCTACAACTTCGAGCACGCCGATGTGGACTTCCTGTTCCACTGCTTCGAGCAGTACGAGAAGGAAGCCCAGCACCTGCTGGCACTGGAAAAACCACTGCCCCTGCCCGCCTATGAGCGCATCCTCAAGGCCGCGCACTCCTTCAACCTGCTGGATGCCCGCAAGGCCATCTCGGTCACCGAGCGTCAGCGCTACATCCTGCGCATTCGCACCCTGACCAAGGCCGTGGCCGAGGCTTACTACGCCTCCCGCGAGGCGCTGGGCTTCCCCATGTGTCAGCGCACTGAGAACAAGCAAGGTTAAGGAACGGACATGGCACAACATACATTTCTGGTAGAGATCGGCACCGCCGAGCTGCCACCCAAGGCGCTGCGCTCCCTGGCCGAAGCCTTTGCCGATAACTTCAAAGCCGAGCTGACCAAGGCCGATCTGGCCTTCGGCGACGTCGAATGGTTCGCCTCACCGCGCCGTCTGGCGCTGAAGGTGAGCAACCTGGCCGGCGAGCAGCCGAGCAAGAGCGTCGAGAAGCGCGGCCCGGCCGTGTCCCAGGCGTTCGATGCCGATGGCAAGCCGACCAAGGCCGCCGAAGGCTGGGCCCGTGGCAACGGCATCACGGTGGAACAGGCCGAGCGTCTGGTCACCGACAAGGGGGAGTGGCTGGTTCACACCGCCAAGGTCGAAGGTCGTCCGGCGCGCGAGCTGCTGGGTGAACTGGTTAGCCAGGCTCTGGCCAAGCTGCCCATCCCCAAGATGATGCGCTGGGGCGACAAGAGCATCCAGTTCGTGCGTCCGGTCTTCACCGTGACCCTGCTGCTGGATGGCGAGCTGGTTCTTGCTCACATTCTGGGTATCGACTCTGCCCGCACCCTGCGCGGTCACCGCTTTATGGGCGAGAGCGAGATCACCATCGACAACGCCAGCCAGTACCCGCAGATCCTGCTGGAGCGCGGCATGGTGATGGCCGATTTTATGGCCCGCAAGGCCAAGATCAAGGCTGACGTCGAAGCGGCCGCGGCCGCCTTCGGTGGGGTCGCCGATCTGGACGATGCCCTGCTGGAAGAAGTCACCGCCCTGGTCGAATGGCCGGTGGTGCTGACCGCCAACTTCGAAGAGAAGTTCCTGGCCGTGCCGGCCGAGGCGCTGGTGCACACCATGAAGGGCGACCAGAAGTACTTCCCGGTCTACGACAAGAGCGGCAAGCTGCTGCCGAAGTTCATCTTCGTCACCAACATAGAGTCCAAGGACCCGAGCCAGATCATCAGCGGCAACGAGAAGGTGGTTCGCCCCCGTCTGTCTGACGCCGAGTTCTTCTTCAAGACCGATCTGAAGCAGACCCTGGCCTCCCGCCTGCCGCGCCTCGAGACAGTGCTGTTCCAGCAGCAGCTCGGCACCGTCAAGGCCAAGGTCGAGCGCATCGAGACCGTCGCCGGCTTTATCGCCGAGCGCATCGGCGCCGACGTGGCTCAGGCCAAGCGCGCCGGCCTGCTCTCCAAGTGCGACCTCATGACCAACATGGTCGGCGAGTTCGCCAGCACCCAGGGTGTCATGGGGATGCACTACGCCCGTCACGACGGCGAAGACGAAGTGGTGGCCGTGGCCCTGAACGAGCAGTACATGCCGCGCTTCGCCGGTGATGCCCTGCCGTCCGCTCTGGAAGCCTGCGCCGTGGCGCTGGCGGACAAGCTCGACACCCTGGCCGGCATCTTCGGCATCGGCATGCTGCCCAAAGGCGACAAGGATCCCTTCGCCCTGCGCCGCGCCGCCATCGGTGCCCTGCGCATCATGACCGAGAAGCAGCTGGACCTGGATCTGGTTGAACTGGTGGAAGAAGCGGTACGCGTCTACGGCGACAAGCTGACCAACAAGACCGTCGTCACCGACGTGGTCGACTTCATGCTGGGCCGCTTCCGCGCCGCCTATCAGGACGAAGGCATAGGTGCCGATGTGGTGCTGGCCGTACTGGCCCGCCGCCCGACCCGTCCGCTGGACTTCGATCGCCGCGTCAAGGCCGTCAGCCACTTCCGCAGTCTGGATGCCGCCCTGGCCCTGGCCGCCGCCAACAAGCGCGTGAGCAACATTCTGGCCAAGGTCGAAGGCGAACTGCCGACTGTCGTCAAACCGGAACTGTTGCAGGATGCCGCCGAGAAAGCTCTGGCCACCCAGGTTGCAGCACTGCAATCCGAGCTGGCGCCGCTGTTCGCCGCCGGTGACTATCAGGCCGCCCTCACCCGTCTGGCCGCCCTGCGCGAGCCGGTCGATACCTTCTTCAACGAAGTCATGGTGATGGCCGACGACGAGGCCCTCAAGGCCAACCGTCTGGCGCTGCTGAACAACCTGCGCAACCTGTTCCTGCAAGTGGCGGATATCTCCCTGCTGCAGTGATATTGGTTGGGTTGAGTGAAATTAAAAACGGCGCCGTTAAGGCGCCGTTTTTAATCGAAAAAGATTTACCACATAATATTTCTCTCTAAGCAACCTTGATCGCATCATACAATATATATATAGCAGCCAATTGGAACAGCCTTGCTTTATCCCTTCTCTCTTCAATTGATTCAATACTCTCATCATTAGAGAATGAATTCCCATGCGCTATAGAATGACGAATCTTGTTCGTTTCATCCAAAAACTCACTCCATAATGTCCTAGCTTGATATTTCTTTGGAGATAGTTTTAAACGTATACTACTGGTTTCACAAGGATATTCTTTTAATTTTTTTCTTGTATGCCAAGACATAACCCTCAGTAATTGCTGCAATTTTGCCCTGGCACTAAATGCCTCGTCAAAAATAGACTCATGAAGGTGTTTGAATATATCTTTTACACCAAATCTTTCAAAAACAGTTTTTATTGAATCTGGCTTAGGGTTTCTGTTCTTATCAAATATAAATGGGGTATCACATACTTTTATATCTTGACTTTTTTCTAAATCAGAGATCATATCATTAATTATGACATTGTAATTTGCAAAAACACTCTCATCAAATCCAATAAATTTTTTACAATAAGTTCTTTTTACCGCTGCGGGCATATCCTTAAATTTTACCTGACAATTTAAATCTCTTATTGCACACTTTGTTAATCCCTTCACAAAGCCCTCTAGATGAGCAACTATTAGTAATGAAGATGACCTACATAAAACATCGTACAGCTCTTCTTTACTCTGAGCTTGCGCATTCCTGGCCTCATTTATAAGCAGATCCACTTCACACCATTGCTCATCCAACTGATTCAAGAATTCATATGCAAATGTGGACATATAAAATCCTTATCTAACCAGCTCAGCAGCTTTATTTATACGCGTAGTTATTTTTGAAATATCGTTGACACTACCTTCACATGAGCTGAAGAATTCATCATCATAGAATAGCCCTCTAATTTCTTGGAGATCTATTTTCTTGTCATTTGCAATTGCCAATTTACTAAGATACATAACCGCATCAAAAACAGCAGCGTTGAAATTAGACATAAATCCCAATTTACCATCTACATTTTTATATTTGGAAAAGGGTTTATCTCCTTTTGAAAAATCTTTAACAAAAGATATAACCTCTCTAAATTCCATTTCCATTAATTTCAATTGAACATCATTAAAGTTATTAAAATCGACCATCTTTGATGTTAAGAACTTCTTGAAACCAGACTTATATTCTTTATATCCATCATTATGTGACAAAGAAAAATATCTTAAAACGAGTTCTTCATCCTCCATTTTTTTCTCTCTGGCCTCAGAGAGTGATATTAGTTCTCTGTAATCATCTATTTTGCTAAGTACTTTGATTAGATCATTGAACTTACCTCGACATGTGGCATTTCTAAGTTCTTGGGCCTCTAACTTCACTGACCCTGAATTCAGCCTTTCGAAGATGTCATATTTTACTTGCTGGTCTACTGTAGAATCTATTCTCAGGCAGCGAATACTCCTTTCTTCCAGGCGTCGAACGAGAAATGGAGGCAGATCTTTATAGTATGAATCATTTAGTTTTTCCAAAACTTCCAAACCAGTTAATGGATACTTATTTTCAAAAAAATCAAATATTGCCGTTAACCGTTGCTGCCCATCAATAACTGAGTATCTAGCATGACCATCCTCAATCTCCTCATCCACATCAATATCTTGAGAAATGTATACAAATGGGATAGGGATGTTAAGAATCAGACTTTCAATAAGGCGAGAGGAAATCTCATTACTCCAACGATGCCTTCTCTGATAGTCAGGATTGAGTTTTATTACTTCTCTTTTAATTTTTTTCACTAACGTTTCTAGATCATATTCTATTGTTTGCGTTTTAACTGTTCTTTCTTTTGCAAGACTCTGTAACTCTTCTAAACTAGTTTTCAATGTACTCATGACAACACCCTTAAGAATATAAATATATGGTTTCTATAACCTTATAATGCCACATAACGTTCTACTCTACCTCCACCTAAATCTTTTCTGAAGCTTTAAGGGCAAGGATTTTGTATCAAGTAAGGGCTGGGACACCCACCTAGCCCCAGCTTTGACAACACACTCCCCCTCCACTTTTCTTAAACCGTGAGACCCAAGGAGAGAGCCGCCATGACCATCGCCCGTTCGCGCCAGATCAGCCTCGCCGATACGCCTTACTATCACGTGGTCAGCCGCTGTGTCCGGCGCGCCTTTCTCTGTGGCCAGGATGATCACTCCGGCCAAAGCTACGAGCACAGGCGCCAATGGGTTGCCGACAAGTTGGGCCAGCTGTCGCAGGTCTTTGCCATCGGCATCTGCGCCTATGCCGTGATGAGCAATCACTATCATCTGGTACTCAAGGTGCAGGCCAGCATTGCCCATGAATGGAGTGAACGGGAGGTGGCCGAACGCTGGTCCCGCCTGTTTCAGTGGCCCTTGCTGGTACGGCGCTGGTATCAGGGGGAGAAACTGATAGCACCCGAGCTGGACGTTGTGCACCAGCTGATCGCCCAGTGGCGGGAGCGCCTCCATTCCATCAGTTGGCTGGTGCGCTTGCTGAACGAGTCGCTGGCCCGCCAGGCCAATCAGGAAGATGGCTGCAAGGGCCACTTCTGGGAGGGACGCTTCAAAAGCCAGGCCCTGCTCACCGAGTCGGCACTGCTGGCCTGCATGACCTATGTCGACCTCAATCCCATTCGGGCTGGCACCGCGACCACACCGGAGGAGAGCGACTTCACCAGCATCCAGCAACGTATCGAGCAAACCGCTGATTTAGCCACACAGCTCCCCTCGCTGTTGCCTTTTGCAAGAGAAGGGAAGCCAGAGGCACTTCCCTGCTATTTTGCCGACTACCTGGTTCTGGTGGATTGGACAGGGCGGGCCATTCGCCTCGATAAGCATGGCCATATCCCGCACCATCTCGCACCAGTGCTCCAGCGCCTGGGCATAGAAGAGGGGCAATGGTTGGGGCAAGTCACCCTGTTTCGGCGCCACGGTATCAGAGCGATAGGTGACAAGCTTTGCTGCCAGCGCTACGCCGCCCATTGTGGCCAGACGCGATGTTATCAGCCCAGTCCTTGATATCTGCAAGTCTCGTGAGTTCACCACCAATAGATCGATGACAGCAGCCCTCGTTGACGCTGCACGGGCACTGATTGCCAACTGGCAGCCACTGACGCTCGCTAAAGCTCATGGATCGCACTACCACCACCGTTTCATGCCTTCGAATCAGTCTGCACACGAATGGGTCTTTCAGATTACCCACCATTTCCCATCAGGTGGGTGTCCCAATTAAGCCACGCACACGAATGGGTCTTTCAGATTGCCCACCATTTCCCATCAGGTGGGTGTCCCAATTAAGAGACCAATTCAGGGAGGAGAGATGCCGATCTGCAGGTGTCTTTCGATGGGGTTATGTCTTGGAAGGGATGGATTGGACGGCAAGGCAATAATGCTTTCTGTACCTTCATTCAGCCCCGGTTAATATCTGAAAGCCAGGGGTCTATATAATGGCGAAATATCTGTCATTGGATTGACCGGAATAGCTGCCGGGCCAAGTGATAGAACAACATATTGGCAGCATACTCAATATGCATCACTGCAGAGGGCATTTTCATGAAACGTTACCTTATCCTTCTTGTCACCATTATGGTACTGAGTGCTTGCTCCTCCACTCCCAGCAGTGAATATACGAAAGCGGGCGCCTCTGAAGCCCAGAGAACAGATGCCTTATCCGAGTGCCAATATCAGGTCAAACTCAACAAGATAGAGGACGAAGAGCAGGCCGAGCTGATCAATCTGTGCATGCAAGGTAAAGGCTTCCGTCTGACCCCGGTGGAATAGCTCCCGATGACCGCCTGAAACAGTATCTGCCCAAGATAGAAAGCCCCACATGATGACCATGTTTGGGGTTTTCTATCCTTAGGCCGCAATGAAGAGGCTGTGATCAATCAAGCTGCGGCCGAGATCCCGACTCTCACCTCGCTGTTGCCACCATACTTCCGGCAAGACCATGGCGCCTCAAAGCACGATGCCGAGCTGCCGTTGTAACTGCCGCTGCCCCTTGGGGGTCAGGGTCAGTTCACGGCTCTCCAGCGCGCGCACCAGCCACCCCTTGTCCAGCATATGGTCGAGCAGGCGGGCCCCCAGCTGGCCGCCAAGATGCATGCGTCGCTCGCTCCAGTCGAGACAATGGCAGGCAAAGGGGCGTTTGCCAGTCGCCATGCAGTCGATGCCAAGCTGACCGAGATGCTGCTCCCCCTGCGGGGTCAGCCCATAGCCCTCAGCCTCCAGCCAGCCTTGGCTCATCAGGCCGTCATGAAGCCTCACCCCCAGCTCGCCCGCCAGATGGTCATAACAGCTACGGGCAAAGCGCAGCCGCTCCGGGGTCTTGCTCCTGAGCATCCCCGTGCCCATATCCACCAGCCCCATCAATTGCTCCACCACCAGCGCCACCTCATGGCTCGCGATGCGGTAGTAGCGATGCTTGCCCTGCCGGACGCAGGCCGTCAGCCCCTGCTGCTGAAGCCGGGCCAGGTGGCTGCTGGCGGTTGACGCCGACACCTCGGCCATCAGGCTCAGCTCGGTCGCCGTCCAGGCACGCCCATCCATCAGGGCGCACAACATGCGGGCGCGGCTGCCATCGGCGATGGCGGCCGCCACCTGCGCCAATCCTTGTTCCAGGCTCTCCTGTTTGCTCATCTCGCTACTCTCTGCTTGCCCCTGTCATTGCCACTCTGCCGTGACCCTGCGGGCCTTGTCGATGTCGTCGGTAACCAGGATCAGCTGGTTGGCATGGTCGCTGTACAGGGTGATGATGTTGACCGAGGCTTCCCCCAGAGCGCTGCAGATGGCCCCCAGCTGCCCCGGCACCTCCTGCTTGAGGCGGCGCACCAGCACCTCGCGCACGGCGATCACCTCCAGCCCCCCTTGCTCGGCGGCCCGGGCCGCAGCGGCGCCATCTTCCACCAGAAAGTGGGCATGACCTGCGCCCCCCAGGGTGAACATGCCACCTCCTTCCAGGCTGACGCCGGCCCACCCCATCAAGCTCCCGAACTGCCCCAGTGTGCCCGGGTTATCGGGCAGCATCACGTGAATATCGTACATCCCTGCTTCTCCTTGGTGACTCGAATTCGCAGAGTAATGCCATGACCGGAGCAACGCTTCGATGGCGGGCGAAGTGTCCACCCCTTCTGCCCGTGATGACCCAAGCAAAACGGCGCCCGAAGGCGCCGCTTTTTCTGCATCGGATCGCAAGGTATGCCGATCAGCCGGTATAGGCAGGCAGCAGCCCCGCCATGTTGAGCAGGTGGAAGGCGGCGGTCAGCACCCCGAACAGGATCACCAGCCCTATCATCAGGATACCGCCGGGAGCGCGGAAGCCCGCGCTGCCATCAGGCGCCGCCTTGCGCACCTTCCAGGCCAGCAGCGGCGGTATGATGCAGGTCCACAGGGTGGCCACGGCGCCCGCATAGCCGATGGCCATCAGGAAGCCGAACGGGAACAGCAGGGAGAGCACCAGAGGCGGCAGGAAGGTGACGCCCCAGGACTTGGCGCGGCCGCCCCGGCTGTTGTCGAACTTGAACAGATCCGCCAGATAGTCGAACACCCCCAGGCCCACCCCGATGAAGGAGGAGAGAATGGCCGCCATGGAGAAGGCGTTGAGGGCATTGGCCACCGCCTTGGATTCGATCACCGAGCCCAGGGCCTTGAGCAGGGCATCCACGTTGCCCCCCTGCTCGATCACCGGGCCAAACTCGCTGCGGGGCAGGTTGCCGAACACGCTCACCAGCCAGATGAGGTAGAAGGTGAGGGCGATGACGGTCCCTCCCAGAATGGCACGGCTGGCGCGGCGCTCCTCCCCGTAGTAGGCCCGCATGGACGACACCGAGTGGTGATAGCCGAAGGAGGTGAGTGCCACCGGCAGCATCACCAGGGCATAGGGGGCGTAGTGGGTCTCACTGCCGACTCTGTCGAGCAGCAGGTCGAGACGGATGTTCATCGACAGACCAGAGATGCCGAAGGCAAAGCTCAGCCCCATCAGGATCACCAGCAGCACGGAGATGCGGTCCACCGCCCGGGTGGAGTGCCACACCAGCACCGAGAAGACCAGGGTGAACAGCACGGAAGCCCAGTGGCTGCCCATCCCCGTCATGCCATCTATGATGAGACCGGCCGAGGTGATGTAGGCGTAGAGCAGTATGCCGCCGACGAAATAGACGCTGAGGTTGTTGAGGGCATTGACCTTGTTCCCCAGCAGATCCCGGGTCACGGTATCGAAGGAGACGCGCAGCGGATAGCCCTTGTAGGATTCGAGCAGCATCCAGCCAGAGACCGTCATCACCACCATGGTCAGCGCCACCGCGAGCATGGACCATAGGCTCCAGGCACCCGCGCCCGCACTCGGCAGTCCCAGCATACCGGCTCCCACACAGACGCCGGCAATGATGCATGCCCCGCCCACCAACGATGGTTTCTGTTCCATTACTCCCCCAAACGGATTGTTGACTGGTCACGGCGCGCCGCCGTGCTTCTCCTGCGTTCGCCAATGCTGGCGCGGGGGGACTTTACCCTTCATGCCTTCGGGTATCAAATCCGGGGGCGAATTGATGGGAAATGGGGGCTATTTCGGGCCATTGCTCCCCTGTTCGGGGTGGTTCAGGCCCCCGACACCACAGGGGGCGCCCGCAGACGCCCCCTGTCGGCTTGCCGGAGGGCTGAGGTCAACCGGTATAGATGGGCAACATGCCCGCCATGGCCATCAGGTGGAAGATGGCCGTCAGCACCCCGAACAGGATGACGGCCACCACCATGGGCTGACCGCCGGGGGCCTTGAAGCCGCCCCCTTGTGGCGCCAGCTCCCGGGATTTCTTCGCCAGCAGGGCGGGGATGATGCAGGCCCAGACGGTCGCCGCCGCCCCGGCATAGCCGATGGCCACCACGAAGCCGAAGGGGAACAGCAAGGAGAGCACCAGAGGCGGCAGGAAGGTGACGCCCCATGACTTGGCGCGGCCGGCGCGGCTGTTGTCGAACTTGAACAGATCCGCCAGATAGTCGAACACCCCCAGGCCCACCCCGATGAAGGAGGAGAGGATGGCCGCCATGGAGAAGAGGTTGATGGCGTTGGATACCCGCTTGGACTCGATCACCGAGGCCAGCGCCCCGAGCAGCACATCGACGTCGCCCCCCTTGGCGATGATGGGGCCGAAGGCATTGCGAGGCAGGTTGCCGAAGATGCTCAGCAGCCACAGCAGGTAGAGCGCCAGCGCGATCAGGGTGCCCCCCAGGATCGCCTGCTTGGCCTTCTGCTCCTCGCCGTAATAGGCCCGCATCGACGCCACCGAGTGGTGGTAGCCGAAGGAGGTGAGCGCCACCGGCAGCATGGCCAGGGCATAGGGCGCCTGGCCCAGCTCCTCGGTGAGGGAGTGGAACAGCATGGTCGCGTCTATGTTGGCGGCAAGGCCCGACACCCCGAACACGAAGCTCAGTACCATAAAGGCGATCAGCACCACAGAGATGCGATCCACCGCCCGGGTCGAATGCCAGACGAAGCAGGAGAACACCAGCACGAACAGCACCGAGGCCAGCTGGCTATTGATGCCGAGCAGGCCGCTCAGGATCAGACCCGAGGAGGTGATATAGGCATACAGCAGAATCCCGCCGACGAAATAGACGGTCAGATTGTTGAAGATATTTATCTTGTGACCGAGCAGATCCTTGGTCACCGAATTGAAGGAGGCGGTCAATTCATAGGGTTTGAAGGCTTCCAGCAGCATCCAGCCGGAGACCGTCATGATGATCATGGTGAGAATAATGGCCAGCGAGGACCAGCTGGTCCAGGCGCCCGCCCCCGCACTCGGCAACCCCAGCATGCCGGCGCCGACACAAACGCTGGCAATAATGCAGGCCCCTCCCGTCACGGATGGTTTCGATGTCATGTGTTGTCACTCCCGAAATTTCACAGAGCTGTGAAAAAAAAGGGGCACCTGATTAAGTGCCCCTGACTCGTTATGCTTCTATTAATTTTTCACTCTTCTTGCTGACCGCCTGACCCTGGGGCTCGACCTCCTTCAATCTGGCGGTGAAGTGGCGCAGCACCGCCGGCTCATAGATAAAGTCGAGCCCCTTCACGTTCCTGGCGTTCTTCTTCACCTCGCCAAAGGCCTCGATGACGAAGTCCATGTGGGTTTGGGTATAGGTAGCGCGCGGTATGGTGAGGCGCAGCAGCTCCGCCGGGCAGGGGTGCTGCTTGCCGGTGGCGGGATCCCGTCCCAGCAGCAATGAGCCTATCTCCACCGCCCGGATGCCGGCCACCTTGTAGAGCTCGCACGCCAGGGCGTGGGCCGGGAACTGATCCGCCGGGATGTGGGGCAGCAGCTTGCCCGCATCCACGAAGGCCGCGTGGCCCCCCGCCTGCTGGCACACCACGCCTATGGCCTCCAGGCCGTCCACCAGGTACTGCACCTGGCCGATGCGGTAGGCCAGCCAGTCCTGGCGCATGCCGTCCCGCAGTCCCACCGCGAGCCGCTCCATGGCGCCCCCCTCCAGACCCCCGTAGGTCGGGAAGCCCTCCTGCACCACGCAGAGGGTGCGGCACTCTGTGTAGACGTCCAGCATGCTGTCGTCCTTGAAGCAGAGCAGGCCCCCCATCTGCACCATGGCATCCTTCTTCGCCGACATGGCGAGGCCGTCCGCGTACTTGTAGGACTCCTTGGTGATCGCCTCTATGCTCCAGTCGGCGTAGCCGGGCTCGCGCTGCTGGATGAAGTAGGCGTTCTCGGCGAAGCGGGCCGAATCCATGATGACAGGAATGTCGTATTTCCGGGCGATCTCGTAGACCGCTTTGAGGTTGGCAATCGACACCGGCTGGCCCCCGGCGGAGTTGCAGGTGATGGTGCTGACGATGTAGGGCACGTTGGCCGGGCCCGCCTCCAGGATGGCCTCCTCCAGCTTGACCAGATCGAAGTTGCCCTTGAAGTCGGCGGTGACAGAGGTGTCGAACGCCTCCTTGGTGTAGACGTTCTTCGCCACGCAGCAGTTGATCTGGGTGTGGCCCTGGGTGGTGTCGAAGAAGTAGTTGGAGAGCGCCACCATCTTCTTGCGATCCAGCCCCTTCTCCTGCTCCCGCTTCTTGATGAGCACGGGAATGTAGATCTGCTCGGCGCCGCGCCCCTGGTGGGTAGGAATGGTCAGCGAATAGCCGAAGATCTCCTGCACCGCCTTCTGCAGGGCGTAGTAGCTGCGGCTGCCGCTGTAGGCCTCGTCGCCGCGCAGCATGGCGGCCTGCATGTCCTGGGTGATGGCGCCGGTGCCGCTGTCGGTCAGCAGGTCGATGAAGACGTCCTCGCTGTCCAGCAGGAAGGGGTTCATGCCCGCCCTTATGATGGCCTCCTCCCGGTAGGCGCGGGTGGTGCGCTTGACCGGCTCGATGACACGAATGCGGAACGGTTCGGGAAGATGCTTGAAGTTTTCCATGAATAGACACCCTTTTTTAAATATTCAGGATGAGTCTCATCACCCGCCATCAATAATGGTTGGCAGCTGGCAAATAATGAGATCGGGTGCACGACATCGCCTCGCCAATAAATAAGGCGAGCGCCAGTGCAGATTATTTCAGATCAGGAATCAAGACGGCCTCGTTGCATCCATATAAATACAAGAGCACCGCGGGGGATATTACAGCGGGAAGAAGAACGCGATTTTATGATCCAGGGTAAACCACTTGGGTGAGGTGATCATGATATTCATGTTGTTGCTCATCTGGTTGAAATTAACAACGACCAATAACGCAATCCATTATGGGGGGCCCCGCCCCAGGATCAATTGCGACATGAGCAATTTGGGATGGCGCTAACAGTTTGGCGGGGGATTTTTATACACCCCCGCCGACGGCTCAATGATTCAACCAGGGCAGCCGTTGCAGCAACTCGTAGCGGTCGGCGAGCGGCGTCTGGCTGACCCAGAACTCCAGCAGGCCGTAAGCGAGTAGCGGCAGCACCAGCAGCAACAGGCAGAGCAGGCCCAGCAGCCAACCGGGCTCCAGCCTGCGTGCCTTGCTGCCCAGGTGCAGCGCATCGGCGCTTTTGGGGCAGGCGGCCACGCAGCTCAGGCAGCTGCTGCACTCGAGGCTCTGCACCGCGATCAGCTGGTGCACCTGGATGCGGGAAGGACAGGCCCGGCTGCACTTGTCGCAGTCATGGCCAGCACTTCGCAGGCAGCGCGCCGGGTCACGGCGAATGCGCAGCGGTGTCAGCAGACCGAGTAAAGAGAGCCAGGCGCCGTAGGGGCAGAGGTAGCGACAGAATCCCTGTCGGAAGGTGACGGTGAGCAGCAGCACCCAGCCGAGGCAGAGGCCGGAGATGAGGGTCAGGTTGAAGAAGAAGGCCCCCATCTTCATGTCAGCGGCCTGATGGTAGGGGCTGGCGAGGTAGCCGGGCAGGGCGGCGCCTGGCACCGCGATCAGCACGATAAACAGCAGGAAAGCCAGCACCAGGAATTTCTGGGAACGCAGCACGACATCCAGCCAGCGGGGCGGCACCCACTCCCCCGGCAACAGGCGTGAGCGCAGGCCGTGCAGCCACTCCCCCACCAGCCCGAGGGGACAGAACCAGGCGCAGAAGGCCCGCCCCAGCAGCAGGGCCGACAGGCAGAGCACCAGCACAGTGATGGTGGCCGCCGGATGATGGGGATCCACTATGCCCTGACTGAGCCAGGCCCGCAGCCCCAGCCCGCCGGCGATGGGCAGGAAGCCGTCCACCACGTCCGGGCGCACCAGCCAGGGGGGTATCCCCTGCCCCAGCTGCCAGATATGGATGCCGTACTGCAGCGTCACCAACCCCCAGCAGAGCAGCAGCAGCTGGCGGGTCCAGGCCCGCAGCCACTGGCTGTTGATCCCGCCGAGTGCCGGCAGCGGCCGGTATCTGTGCCACAGGGCAAGGGGGACGAGCACCAGCCCCAGCGCGAACCAGAGCAGACTGTCCGCCGCCACCAGCCAGATTAGGCCCAGCAGGCCGAGGGCAAGACGCCACTGCCAGCCCGATCGCGCCTGCCACGCCAGCAGCACCAGATAGACCAGGCCAGCCACCATGGTCATCGCTTCAATCAGGCTCATGCATCTCCCTCATAGCACTCATTCGGATAAGGGGGGAGGATAACGAACATCTGAATTGATTATTTTGATCTGCATGGGCAGAGGGGCCATTCATCAGGATGGCTCCCACCGGCGCTCACCCCTTGCGACTGTTGAACAGCGGCTGGTCCGACGAACCCTGCTCGGCCCAGAAGTGGATGTTGAAGCGGGCATCCTCCGACAGCTCGACCCTGTGCCAGTACTGGGGCGGGCTGGTGGCAAACTCCCCGGCCCGGATCACCAGACTCAGCTCCGGCTCTTCGGCCTGCTCGTCGGCAAAGCCGTGATAGGTGACGGTGCCCTCCATCACGCAGAGCTGGCCGAACACCCCGGCCGCCGTGTTGTGGTGGCTGAGCAGGGCCTGGGGCACGTTGTCACGAGTGAAGAAGGGGGTGGAACGACGCACCACCCAGTGAGACGGTATCAGTTGCATGGACATATCAATTCTCCTCAGGTGGCCGGGTCAACCCGGCCTGGCGTTATCGATGAATCAACAGGGCAGCTGGCGCAGCAGCGGGAAGGCGGCGCTCATCTGATCGCCCCCCACCACGAAGCCGCACAGCTCACCATCTTCGCCGTGCGCCTCGGCCACCATGCCGTGGCTGTTCCAGCGGCACTGCCAGGCGAGATCCTCGCCCTTGGTGCGGCCCGCCAGCTGCAGCGGGTAGCGCGGCGTCTTCACCTTCACCAGCATGGGGGGCAGGATCAGCGGGGTCGGGGTGCCGAGCAGGGTGCGCGCCAGCGCATTGGCCCCCAGCACTATGGGTTGCAGGAAGGGGAGCAGCTGACCCCGCCACTGCACGCAATCCCCCAGCGCGAAGATATGGGGATCGCTGGTCTGCAACATGTCGTCGACCAGGATGCCGCGCTCCACGTCCAGCCCGGCCCCCCGGGCCAGGGCCAGATTCGGCCGCAGGCCGATCGCGGCGATCACCAGATCCTGCTCGCTGACGCGCCCGTCACTCAGGGTGACGCGCCAGCCGTCGCCGGGCTGGGTGTCCACGCTGGCGAGACCCGTCCCGAATTGCAGGCTGACGCCCTGGCAGCACAGCGCCTGTTGCAGCGGCTGGGTCAGGGTGGCGGGCAGCAGGGCGCTGAGCGGGCTGCCCGCCAGATCCAGCAGGGTGACCTCGCGGCCGTCGCTCGCCATGTCCATCGCCAGCTCGCAGCCAATCAGCCCGGCCCCCAATATCATGATGCGCCTGGCCTGCTGGATCAGCCCCTCGGCGGCGGCGTACTCCTGCTGGCTGTTGAGGGTCACCAGATGCTCGCTGCCCGGTATCTCGGGGCGCGCCGCGCTGGCGCCGGTAGCCAGCACCAGCTGGCCATAGGGGAAGCTGCCCTGCGAGGTCAACAGGGTGCGCCGGGCGGGATCTATGCCCAGCACAGAGCAGTGGGGCAGCAGCGCGATGCGCTGCTGCTCGGCAAAGTCGCTGCCGCTCTGGCGGGTCATGGCTGCGGCGGCGCAGCCCCGGCTCACCACGTGGCTCAAGTCCGGCTTGTTGTATTCGTCGCCGCTGTCGGCGGTGATGAGGCGGATAGGCTGCTCCCCATCCAGCTTGCGCAGGCTCTTGACCAGCTGCTGGGCGGCGAAGCCACTGCCGATCACCACTATTTCCCGGCTGATGTCGGCGTCACTCTGAGTTGCTGCGTTCATACACAGGCCTCCAGGGCGCAGGGTTCGAACACCTCCTTGCCGATGCCGCAGCCGGGGCAAAGGAAGCTGTCAGGCACCTGAGCCCAGGGGGTGCCCGGCGCCACCAGCTGATCCGGCTCGCCCTGGGCCGGGTCATATACCCACTGGCAGACGGTGCAGAGCATCGCCTGATCGTCGTCCCATTGAGCGGCGGCCGGTGCGGCTTGCAGCGCCTTGGCTATCAAGGGGGCAGGCGTCACTGCCGCCTGGGTTGTGGTGATCGGGCGGGACACCTCGAGCGGATGCAGGGCCCACTGGCGGGCGAGCTGACGACCGTGCTCGCGGCACAGGGCCAGCGCCGAGCCATCCGGGCGCCACTTGGCCTTGAGGGAGAGGCTGATGTCGAAACCCGCATCCATCAGGCGGGTCTGGATCCGGTCAACGGCGCCGCCGGTCCAGCCGTAGCTGCCGAAGGCCGAGGCACGCTTGTTGCGAAAACGCAGGCCGGTGATCTCCTCCAGCATGCCCGCCACCTTGGGCATCATGACGTTGTTCATGGTGGAGGAGCCCACCAGTATCCCCTTGGAGCGGAACACCTGGGTCAGGATCTCGTTCTTGTCGTGGCGGGCCACGTTGTAGATCTTCACCGCCACGCCCGGGTCCACCTCGTGGATGCCCTGGGCGATGGCGTCCGCCATCATGCGGGTGTTGTTGGACATGGAGTCGTAGAACAGGGTGATGCGGTCTTCCTGGTAGTGGTCGGCCCACTCCAGGTATTTCAGGATGATCTGGGTGGGATCCTCGCGCCAGACGATGCCGTGGGAGGTGGCCACCATGCTCACCGGCAGGTTGAAGCCCAGCACCTCCTTGATCTTGGCGGTCACCAGCGGGCTGAAGGGGGTGAGTATGTTGGCGTAGTAGCGCTGGCACTGCTCCATCAGCTCGGTCTGATCCACCTCGTCGTTGAACAGGTGCTCGTCGCAGTAGTGCTGGCCGAAGGCATCGTTGGAGAAGAGCACCGCATCCTCTGTCATATAGGTCATCATGCTGTCGGGCCAGTGCAGCATGGGAGTCTCGATGAAGACCAGCTGCTTGCCGTTGCCGATATCCAGGCTGTCACCGGTCTTCACCGGCTGGAAGTTCCACTCCGGGTGGTGATGATGGCCGGTGATGGAGTCGATGGCGTTGTGGGTGCAGTAGATGGGGGTGCCGGGGATGCGAGCCATCAGCTCGGTCAGGGCGCCGGCGTGATCCTCCTCGGCGTGGTTGATCACCACATAGTCGATGGCGGCGAGATCGATCTCGGCCGCCAGGTTCTGCACGAACTCGCGGCTGAACTTGTGATCGACGGTATCGATCAGCACGTTCTTCCCTTCGCGGATGAGGTAGCTGTTGTAGCTGGTGCCCTTGTGGGTCTTGTACTCGGTGCCGTGGAAGTCGCGCACCTCCCAGTCCCGTTGGCCGACCCAGTGGATGTTGTTCTTGACGTGAATGCTCATCAGGCAGTTCCTCAGCAGGCAATAGTGAATGTGTGACTGAACTCCCTATTGCAGCGGACGTGCCAACCTGTAACTAATTGTTTTTAATCGAAAATAATATCTGTCATTGTCATTTAGACAGCCACTCTCTATAGTCAAAATCACAAATTCACTGTCATTTGGACAATTCTCGTGATCTCGACCGACAGCCTGGCGCGCATCGCCCTCGACCTGCAACTCGGCATCTCCCACCAGGACAGGTTCCACCGCCTGATCCAGAGCGTGCGCAGCCTGCTGCACTCGGACGCCTCTGCCCTGCTGCGCTACGAGGGGGGCCAGTTCATCCCGCTCGCCATCGATGGCCTGATGCAGGACGTGCTGGGCCGCCGCTTCGCCCTCAAGGATCACCCGCGCATGGAGGCCATAGCCCGGGCCGGCGACGTGGTGCGCTTCCCCGCCGACAGCTCCCTGCCCGACCCCTATGACGGCCTGATCCCGGATCACGACGACTTCAAGGTGCACGCCTGCGTCGGCCTGCCGCTCTTCTCGGATCAGACCCTCATCGGCGCCCTGACCATAGACGGCATGAACCCGACCCAGTTCGACGACATCAGCGACGAGGAGTTGCGGCTGGTGGGCGCCCTGGCCGCCGCCGCCCTCAGCAACGCCCTGCTGCTGGAACGCCTAGCCCGCCAGAGCAGCGAGCCCCTCGCCTCTGCCCCCCATGCCGAGGGCCAGCCGGAGATGATAGGCCACTCCCCCGCCATGGCCCGGCTGCGCCATGAGATAGAGGTAGTCGCCAACTCGGAGCTGAACGTGCTGATTTTGGGGGAGACGGGGGTCGGCAAGGAGCTGATCGCCAAGGCGGTGCATCAGGGCTCACCCCGCGCCAGCGCCCCCCTGGTTTATCTCAACTGCGCCGCCCTGCCGGAATCCGTGGCCGAAAGCGAGCTGTTCGGCCACGTGAAGGGGGCCTTCACCGGCGCCATCCACAACAGGGCGGGCAAGTTCGAGCTGGCCGACAGGGGCACCCTCTTTCTCGACGAGATTGGCGAGCTCTCCCTGCCGCTGCAGGCCAAGCTGCTGCGAGTGCTGCAATACGGGGATCTGCAGCGCATCGGTGATGACACCCCCCTCAAGGTCAATGTGCGCATCCTGGCGGCCACCAACCGGGATCTGAAGCAGGGGGTGGTCGAGGGGCAGTTCAGGGCCGATCTCTATCACCGGTTGAGCGTCTTCCCGATCCAGGCCCCGGCGCTGCGGGAGCGCCCCGGCGACATCCCCCTGCTGGCCGGTTATTTTTGCGAACGCTGCCGGGTCAGCCTGGGGCTGGAGCGGCTGCGCATCCTGCCCGGGGTGCTGGCACTGCTCGAGGGTCACGACTGGCCGGGCAACGTGCGCGAACTCGAGCACGCCATCCACAGAGCCGCCGTGCTGGCCCGGGCCGAGCAGGGCAGCCAGTCCCCGGCCCTGGACGCTCACCACTTCAATCTGGGGGCGGCTGTCTCGCCGCCGCCTGCCGCCAGCACGGCTGCCCCGCCCATCGCCACCGGCCTCGGCCTGCGCGCCGCCACCGACGCCTTCCAGCTCCAGCTGATAGAGCAGACCCTGGCGGCCCAGGAGGGCAACTGGGCCGCCACCGCCCGGGCGCTGGCGCTGGACGGCGGCAACCTGCACCGGCTCGCCAGGCGGCTCGGCCTCAAGGCCTGAGGGGCGGCGCCGAGCCCCAAAAACAAAAACCCCCTCGCGAGGGAGGGGGTTTTTCGTGGTGCCTGAGGCCGGGGGATCAGCGCAGGGACTTGACCGAGCGACGAACGATCAGCTCCGGCTGGACCGTCATGGACTCGACTTCCAGCTCCTTGTTGCGGATCCGGCTCACCAGTTGCTGCACCGCCAGCAGACCGAGTTCGGCCTTGGGGTGGCGAATGGTGGTGAGCGGCGGGCTGGAGAAGCGCGCCATCTCCACGTCGTCATAGCCGATCATGGAGATGTCGTCCGGCACCTTGACCCCGGCTTCCCAGGCGGCGCAGATGGCACCGATGGCCATGGGATCGTCGAAGGCAAAGACAGCGGTCGGCCGCGGCGTCAGGGCCAGGATCCGCTGCATGGCGTCGTAGCCGCTCTGGCTCTCGTAATCCCCTTCGAAGATCTGCTCGTCCTTCAGGGTCAGACCCTGCTCGCCCAGGGCATCACGCACCCCGTCCAGCCGCTGCTGGGTGGTCGGCTTGTCGATCTGGCCGGTGATGCAGACGATCTCGGTGTGACCCTGCTCCAGCAGATGACGCACGGCCAGGCGTGCACCTATGCGGGCGTTGTCGTTGATCACGTTGGCAAAGTCACACTCGGTTCCCCAGTCCAGCACCACTTGCGGCACATTCTTGTGGATCCGCAGCATGTCCCGCAGCGGGGTATCGATGTCGGTCCCCAGCACCAGCAAGCCGTCGACCCGCTTCTCCATCAGCATCCGCAGATAGTGCTGCTGACGGGGGGGCTGGTTCTCGGTGTTGCACAGGATCAGGCTGTAACCCTGTTCGAAGCAGTAGGCTTCCACCCCTTGCACCACTTCCGCGAAGAAGGGGTTGGCACTGGTGGTGACCAGCATGCCGATGGTCTTGGTCGAGTTGATCTTGAGGCTGCGCGCTACCGAATTGGGCGCGTAGTTGAGTTCTGCCACCGCCTCAAGCACTTTCTGGGTTGCATCTTCGCTGACCCGACGGGTGTGATTGAGTACATGTGAGACGGTGGAGATGGATACGCCTGCCCTGGAGGCGACATCCTTGATAGTGGCCATCTCTGTCTCCTGAATAACAAAGGCGGAACAGTAGCAGATTTCCCGAATAAAGGCTTGGTTTTAACGAGAGCTGCCAGCGAATTGTCAATCTTGGCTAATCTAGGCGGTCATTTCTTTTTGCGCAAACGGAATTTGGTCAAAATGAGAGCGGACGCAGAATGAAATATCGTCAGTTTTTTACTCTGACTTTTGCCACACACACCCGTTGTTGTGAAGATGTTAATCGACAAAAACAAAATTAAACTCCAGTAAGGGTAAAATAGCAGGGTGTTTGTTTCATAAAACGGCTTGCCACCCCCGCATGGTTAGTATCTTTAACATCTTGTTATTGCACGGTGAGGAATGATAGAACCTTATCTATTGCCGGGCTGGCGGGACACAGGCTCGGAATGACACACGGAAAATGAAACAATCCACTGATTAAGGGACGAATCAATGAATAACTTGAGCAAAATGGCAGTCAGGGCAGTGGTTTCTTTGGCTCTGTTTGGATCAGTCTCCATGGCCAATGCGGCCGATACCATCAAGATCGGCATCGCCGGCCCCCTGACCGGCCCGGTCGCCCAGTACGGTGACATGCAGTTCACCGGCGGCAAGATGGCGGTCGAGCAGATCAACAAGGCGGGCGGCATCAAGGGCAAACAGATCGAAGCCGTCATCTATGACGACGCCTGCGATCCCAAGCAGGCCGTGGCCATCGCCAACAAGGTGATCAACGACGGCGTCAAGTTCGTGGTCGGTCACCTCTGCTCAGACAACACCCTGCCCGCCTCCGACATCTATGAAGATGAAGGGGTGCTGATGGTGACCCCGGCCTCCACCAACCCCAAGATCACCGAGCGTGGCTACCAGCTGACCATGCGCACCATTGGCCTGGACAGCGATCAGGGCCCGACCGCCGCCAAGTACATCATCGAGCAGGTCAAACCCCAGCGCGTGGCCGTCATCCACGACAAGAAGCAGTACGGTGAAGGCATCGCCTCCAGCGTCAAGGCGGCGCTGGACAAGGCTGGCGTCAAGGTAGTGGCCTTTGAAGGCATCACCGCCGGGGACAAGGACTTCTCCGCCCTGATCGCCAAGCTGCAGAAAGAGAACGTGGACTTCGTCTACTACGGCGGCTACCACCCGGAGCTGGGTCTGATCCTGCGCCAGGCTGGCGAGAAGGGCCTGAAGGCCAAGTTCATGGGTCCGGAAGGTGTGGGTAACAAGGACATCTCCGCCATCGGCGGCCCGGCGTCCGAAGGCCTGCTGGTGACCCTGCCGAACAAGTACGATCTGCTGCCAGCCAACGCCTCCATCGTGGAAGCCTTCAAGGCCAAGGGTCAGGACTCCTCGGGTCCCTTCGTCTGGACCACCTACGCCGCGGTGCAAACCCTGGCGGCCGGTATCGCCAAGGCGGGCGAAGATGATCCCGCTGCCGTGGCTGCCGCCATCAAGGCTGCACCGATCGACACCGTCATGGGCCCCCTGAGCTGGGCACCGAACGGTGACCTCAAAGGCTTCGAATTCGGTGTCTTCCAATGGCACGCCGACGGTACCTCCACTCAAGTCAAATAATCTGCCGGTCGGGGTGACATGAGTCACCCCTCCTTTCTTTGCGGGCAAGTACAGGGAACGCGGTATGTCCGAACACCTTCTTTATCTGGTTCAGCAGCTGCTGAACGGATTGACCATAGGCAGCACCTATGCGTTGATCGCCATCGGCTACACCATGGTCTACGGCATCATAGGCATGATCAACTTCGCCCACGGCGAGGTCTACATGATCGGCTCCTATGTCGCCTTCATGGTGATGGCCGGGCTCATGATGATGGGCATCGACAGCACAGTGCTGCTGCTGGGCGGCGCCTTTCTGATCAGTATCCTCATCACCGGCAGCTATGGCTGGACCATAGAGCGGGTCGCCTATCGCCCGCTGCGGGGCGGCAATCGCCTCATTCCCCTCATCTCCGCCATCGGCATGTCGATCTTCTTGCAGAACATGATGCGGATGGCACAGGGCTCGCGCGATATCGCCATGCCCACCCTGATCTCCGGGGGCTGGACCCTGGGCGGTGAGGACGGCTTCCAGGCCAGCCTCTCCTACATGCAACTCATCATCTTCGTGGTGACCTTCATCACCATGCTGGCGCTGACCCAGTTCATCAACCGCTCCCGCATGGGCCGCGCCTGTCGCGCCTGTTCGGAAGACATCAAGATGGCCAACCTGCTGGGCATAGACACCCACGTGGTCATCTCCATCACCTTCGTGCTGGGGGCCGCCCTGGCCGCCATCGCGGGCGTGCTGCTCGGCATGTATTACGGCGTCATCAACCCCTACCTCGGCTTTATGGCCGGTCTCAAGGCGTTTACGGCAGCGGTATTGGGCGGCATCGGCAGCATTCCTGGCGCCGTGATCGGCGGCCTGCTGCTCGGCGTGGTCGAGGCGCTCACCGCCGGTTACCTCAGCACCGAGTACAAGGATGTGATGGCCTTCGCCCTGCTCATCTTCGTGTTGCTCTTCATGCCCACCGGCATTCTCGGCCGTCCGGAAGTGGAGAAAGTCTGATGAAACGTCAATTTATCCATGCCTGCATCGCCAGCCTGATGCTGCTGGTGCTCTCCTTCTGGCTGCTCGGCTTCAAGCTGGAGACCGATGGCTCCAGCCTGCTGGTGGTGAGCCGGCTCGATGTCTCCCTGGCCTGGCTGCTGGGGGGCGCCACCATCGTCTTCTGGTTCCAGATGCTGCGCGGCCAGATCAGTCGCCTGTTCCAGGCCTCCATCAGCGGCTTCTCGGTCGGCTTCACCAAGCTGGTGCTGCCGAGCCCGGAGGAGGCGCCCAAGCTCTACAACCTCACCGCCATCCTGGTGCTGTTGTTTGCAATCAGCTGGCCCTTCATGGCGTCCCGCGGTGCCATCGATCTCGCCACCCTGGCGCTGATCTACATCATGCTGGGGCTGGGGCTGAACGTGGTGGTGGGCCTCGCCGGCCTGCTGGATCTCGGTTACGTCGGCTTCTACGCGGTCGGAGCCTACAGCTACGCCCTGCTCAACACCTACTTCGGCCTGAGCTTCTGGGAGTGTCTACCCATCGCCGGCCTGATGGCGGCCACCTTCGGCTTCCTGCTCGGCTTCCCGGTGCTGCGGCTGCGGGGGGACTATCTGGCCATAGTCACCCTGGGCTTTGGCGAGATCATCCGCATCCTGCTCAACAACATGACCACCCTGACCGGCGGCCCGAACGGGATCTCCGGCATTCCCAAGCCGACTCTGGGTGGCCTGGAGTTCAACCGCACCGTCAAGGACGGGGGCTTTGGCACCTTCCACGACTTCTTCGGCATCGCCTACAACGCCAACCACAAGGTGATCTTCCTCTACCTGATGGCGCTGGTGCTGGTGGTGGCGACCCTGTTCGTCATCAACCGCCTGCTGCGCATGCCGCTGGGCCGCGCCTGGGAAGCGCTGCGGGAAGACGAGATCGCCTGCAAGTCCCTGGGGCTCAACCCCACCATCATCAAGCTGACCGCCTTCACCATAGGCGCCTGCTTCGCGGGCTTCGCGGGCAGCTTCTTCGCCTCGCGCCAGGGCTTCATCAGCCCGGAGTCTTTCGTCTTCATCGAATCGGCCATCGTCCTCGCGATCGTGGTGCTGGGGGGCATGGGCTCCCAGATCGGGGTGGTGCTGGCAGCCATCGTCATGACGGTGTTGCCGGAGCTGGCCCGCGAATTCAACGAGTACCGCATGCTGATGTTCGGTCTCTTGATGGTGTTCATGATGATCTGGCGGCCGCAGGGACTGCTGCCCATGAGCCGACCCCATATGGAGCTGCGCAAATGAGCAAGCTGAACAATACCAACACCAAATTGCTCGACGTCTCTGACCTGTCGATGCGCTTCGGCGGCCTGCTGGCGGTCAACGGCGTCAAGCTGGACGTGGACAAGGGCGAGGTGATCTCCATCATTGGCCCCAACGGGGCGGGCAAGACCACCATCTTCAACTGCCTGACTGGCTTCTACCGTCCGACCGGCGGCACCATCCGCTACCGTGGCGAGGAGATCCAGGGACTGCCCGGCCACCTCATCGCCCGCAAGGGCATAGTGCGCACCTTCCAGCACGTGCGCCTGTTCAAGGAGATGACGGCGGTGGAGAACCTGCTGGTGGCCCAGCACAGGCATCTCAACACCGGCTTCATCGCCGGTCTGTTCAAGACCCCGGCCTTCCGCCGCGCCGAGAAAGAGGGGCTGGAGCAGTCCGCCTTCTGGCTGGAGAAGGTGGGTCTCAAGGATCTCGCCAACCGCCCCGCCGGCAACCTGGCCTACGGTCAGCAGCGTCGCCTCGAAATCGCTCGCTGCATGGCGACCCGGCCCGAGCTGCTGATGCTGGATGAGCCGGCCGCCGGCCTCAACCCGCACGAGACCGACGAGCTCAACGACCTCATCTCCAACCTGAGGGACGAGTTCGGGGTGTCAGTGTTGTTGATAGAGCACGATATGAAGCTGGTGATGGAGATCTCCAACCGCATCTTCGTGGTGAATCAGGGCACCCCGCTGGCCCATGGCAAACCGATCGATATCCGCAACAACCCGGCCGTGATCAAGGCCTATCTGGGCGAGTCGTAAGGAAATCAAGATGTTAGAACTTCGCAACGTATCGACCCACTACGGCAAGATCCAGGCGCTGCACGACGTCAGCGTCGAGATAAAAGAGGGGGAAATCGTCACCCTGATCGGCGCCAACGGCGCCGGCAAGACCACCTTGCTGATGACGCTCTGCGGCGAACCCAAGCCCAGCAGCGGCAGCATCTGGTTCGAGGGGGAGCAGATAGACTCCCTCAGCACCGCCCGCATCATGCGCAAGGACATCGCAGTGGTGCCTGAGGGGCGCCGCATCTTCGCCCGCCTGACGGTGCAGGAGAACCTGCTGATGGGGGCCTTCTTCGTCGACAAGGCGGAGCAACCGGCCCTGCTGGATCAGGTGTTCACTCTGTTCCCCCGGTTGCACGAGCGGCTGGAGCAGCGGGCGGGGACCATGTCCGGCGGCGAACAGCAGATGCTGGCCATAGGCCGGGCCCTGATGAGCAAGCCGCGCCTGCTGCTGCTGGACGAACCCTCTCTGGGGCTGGCCCCCATCATCATCCAGCAGATCTTCGACACCATAGAGCAGCTGCGCCAGAAGGGGATGACCATCTTCCTGGTGGAGCAGAACGCCAACCAGGCGCTCAAGCTGGCGGATCGGGGCTATGTGCTGGAAAACGGCCGGGTGGTGCTGCAAGACACGGGGGCGGCCCTGCTCGCCAACCCGGCAGTGCGCCAGGCCTATCTCGGCGGCTGATCATGAGCAGGACAGAGGCAGGGCCGGACAGACACAGCTTCTGGCACGACCCTGCCCTGCCCTTCATCGAGGCGCGGGCGGTGCAGGATGGCCGCCACGTCTGCTACGACAAGCACAGCCACGCCCACTTCTCCATCGGCGCCATCACCGGCGGCCACAGTCACTACCTCAACCAGCGCAGCAGGCAGGAGGTCGGCCCCGGTTCCCTGGTGCTGATGAACCCGGAAGAGGTGCACGCCTGCAATCCCATCGCCGACCAGCCCTGGTCCTATCTGATGTTCTACCTCGATACCGACTGGCTGCGCAGCCAGCAGCAGGAGGCCGGCCTCGGCAGCGAGTTTAGGCCCTTCGACATGACGGCGAGCCGGGATCCCTTGCTGTACCACGGCTTGCAGCACCTCCATCACCAGTTGTTGCAGGCGCCGGATCCCTTGGCCCGCGAGGTGGCCTGCCACCTGTTCAGTCGCCAGTTGCTGGCCAGGCTGACCCCGGCACGCTGGGATGATCGCCCGCCCCAGCACCTGCAGCGGGCCGCCGAGCTGATGCAGGACGACTGCGCCAGCCCCCTCAGCCTGTCACAACTGAGCGCCGTGGCCGGGCTCACCCCCTCCCACTTCGTGCGTGCCTTCAGCCACTATTACGGCATGACCCCCCACGCCTACCTGCTCGATCAACGCATCCGCCACGCCCGCACCCTGCTCAGGCAGGGGCAGCCCCTGGCCGAGGTCGCCCTGGCCAGCGGCTTCGCGGATCAGGCCCACTTCCAGCGCCAGTTCAAACGCCGGGTCGCCGCCACCCCGGGCCAGTACAGGACCCAGCTCGCCCGTCAGGCTGAACGCACCAGATAGGCGGCGCTGAGCAGCAGCAAGAGCGCCATGGCCCGGTTGAACCAGCGCAGTCGGCGAGGCACCAGCAGCAACCCCTGCATGCAACTGCCGGCATAGGCCCAGCAGGCGATGGAGCCGAGGCAGATCACCAGATAGACAGAGGTAAAGAGGGCGATCTGCCCCAGCCCGCCCGCGACCCCGTAGGCCCCCATCCCCATGCTGGCCGCCAGCCAGGCCTTGGGGTTGAGCCACTGCATCAGCGCCCCGTACCAGAAGGCGGGTGGCGCCCCCTCGACCCGCTCCAGTTGCCCCCTGTCCACCAGCAGCTGCCAGGCCATGTAACAGAGAAAGAGCACGCCGCCCCAGTGGATGGCGCCCGCCGCGACCGGCCAGCGGGACAGGGCACCGCCGAGGCCCAGCCCCATCAGCAGGAGCAGCAGGATGAAGCCCAGGGTCGCCCCCACCACGTGGCGCAGACTGGCCGGAAAGCCATAACGAGCGCCGGTGCCGAGGGCGACCAGGTTGACCGGACCGGGGGAGATGGACATGGCCAGGGCAAACCCGGACATGGACAACAACAGACTGATTTCCATGGATGATGCTCACGCAAAGGATTGAGCCACCAGCCTATCCGGCCCGCTCGGGCCGATATTGAAGGAAATTGCGATCCCGCGGCACATGGCAAGGCACATTGTGGACTTAGCGCTAGCCACGGCTTGCGGTAAACTGGCCCTCAATCATCTATTTGCAGGACATCTCAATGGACCAGTTTGCCCATATCAGCGCCCAGGATGCCCACCAGAAGCTGGAGGCCGGTGAGGCCCGTCTCGTGGACATTCGCGATCCCCAATCCTTCGAGACGGCCCACGCGGTCGGCGCCTTCCACCTCACCAACGGTTCCCTGGTTCGCTTCATGAACGAGGTGGACTTCGATACCCCGGTGATAGTGATGTGCTATCACGGCAACAGCAGCCAGGGCGCCGCCCAGTACCTGCTGCAACAGGGCTATGACGCCGTCTACAGCCTGGACGGCGGCTTCGAGGCCTGGCGCAGGGAGTTCCCGATCCAGGCAGGCGACGCATGACAGGGACGAGCCACTCCTCCCCGGCCGGCATGATCCAGCTGCTGGTGCTGGGCGACGCCCGCATGGCCCAGGCGCTGGTGGATTACCTCGCCACCCTCGGCATCCCGTGCGAGCTGACCCAGTCCGAGCTCGGCGTCTCGGTCTGGCTGGCGGACGAGCTGCGCCTCGCCCAGGCCCAGCAGGAGGTGAAACGCTTCCTGGCCGAGCCCAATCACCCCCGCTACATGGAGGCCTCCTGGCAATCCGGCCGGGCGGATGCCCGCATCGACTACAGCAAGGGGATGACGGATCCCGTCACCGATTTCCTCCATCAGGCGGGCCCCCTGACCCTGGTGGTCATCATCGCCTGCCTGGCCATCTATGCCCTCGACGCCATAGGCCTGCCGATCTTCGACGAGCTGGCGTTCCACCCGACCCTGGCCCAGTTCACCGACTGGCAGGCCTGGCGCTACGTCACCCCGGCCTTTATCCACTTCTCGGTGCTGCACCTGGTGTTCAACCTGCTGTGGTGGTGGTATCTCGGCGGCCAGATCGAGCAGCGGCTCGGCAGCGGCAAGCTGTTTATCCTGCTGCTGGTCGGGGCCGCGCTGCCCAATATCGCCGAGTTCTTCGTGAGCGGCCCGCGCTTTGGCGGCCTCTCCGGGGTGGTCTATGCCCTGCTCGGCTACAGCTGGCTGCGTGCCAGACTGCAACCGGCCTGCGGCCTCACCATGCCGCCGGCCCTGATGGGCTTCATGCTGATCTGGCTGGTGCTCGGCTTCTTCGACATGCTCGGCACCCCCACCGCCAACATGGCCCATCTGATCGGTCTGCTGGTCGGCCTGCTGCAAGGCTGGCTGGACAGACATCACAGACCAGCGTGAGACCTGGTTGTCGGCAAGTCTTTCGACCTGCTCGGCAGCCAGAGCGACCGCCAACATGGTCCTTTGGGCCGGTCTGCTGATCGGCCTGCTGCAAGGCTGGCTGGACAGACACCACAGGCCCGCCTGACGCACTTCCTAGCAGGCACCATCACCAGAAACGAAAACGCCGCCCCTAGGGGCGGCGTTTTTATTGGCCGACAGGCTTACTGCTTGAGCAGGCTGGCGTCGGTCACCTTGACCGCGGTACCGTCGCTTGCGAAGAAGCTGCCGAACTGGGTCTGCATCTCTGAGGTGACGGCGCCGGTCGGATCGAAGTTCTCGTCCGGTGCCAGCAGCGAGCTGTGACCACCGGCCACGAAGCGGGTGGCATGGTGGTTGGCCGCCCCGGTGGCGCTCAGGGGTTGCAGGGCCAGCACCTTGAACAGCGGCTCGGTGCCACCCAGGGGAGCGGTGGCAATGCTGTTCGGGATCACCCGATCCGACAGGCTCAGGGCGCCGTCGCCGACGACTTCAGTGGCAAATAGCGGGAAGTCTGTCGCTATGCCGCGACCCAGGTTGATCGGGTCCGCCGAATCCAGCACCGACTGGGCCGCGAAGCTGTAGCTCTGCAGGGTACCGGCCGCGCTCGCCTGGGTGGCGGCGTCCAGGCTAGGCAGGAACTCGTTGACGAAGCAGGTCGGCGCCGCCGTCTTGCAGTTCGGCGCATAGGCGGTGAAGGCCGTCTTCAGGGCGGCACTGCCACCGGTCAGCACGCTCATCTGAATGGTCGGGCCGAAGGTCGGCGAGTTCAGCAGCAGCGGGGCTATGCCGCCACCCGGCATGGCCAGGCCGCCTGTGGTGAATTTGAACAGGGCATCCGCCTGGGCGTTGCCGATGGGCTGGTTGGCCACCGCCAGCAGGTTGGCCCCCGCGATGGCGCCCAGGGAGTGACCCAGGAAGTGCACCTTGAGGCCCTTCTGACCGATAGCACCCTTGGCATTGGCCAAGCCCACCGCCAGACGCAGGCCCAGCAGATCCGCCACGCTCTGTTTCAGGTTGTCCCGCGCCACCGTCAGGTAGCTCAGGTTCAGGTAGGGGGTCGGGTTGTCGGAGGTGGTCACCGAGTCCAGGCTGCCGGTCAGGGCGAAGCCACGCTCACCGTGCAACGGATGATCGATCACCACCACGGCCACGTTCTTGCTCGCCTGGGCGCCGGCACCGATCTGGCCAAGGGCCAGGGCGTAGGCGTTCTCCTTCACCGAGGTGACGCCGTGCTGATAGATGATCACGTCTGTGATGTTCGCCAGCGGCGCGGCGGCAAAGATCCGCATCGGCACCGACTGCACCTCTTCCAGCGCCGGCAGCGGGTTGAAGCGGCCTATGTTCATCTCGGGATCCAGCGCCTTGCCGCCGGAGGTGAGGGTCACCCCGATCAGCTTGCTCGCCTCCGCCAGCAACTCGGCCTGACGGCTCGGATCGGCGATGAGCTCGCCCAGCAGGGCCGGATCCACACCGGCGCCCACCAGGCCGCCGATCACCTCGGCATCCTGGGCCTTCAGTGCATTGGCGATGGCGTAGAGGCTGGGGATGGCGCCGTGCCAGGACTGGGTCCTGGCCTTGTCCCAGGAGCCGGCAGTGGCCGGTGAGGAGAGGAAGTAGGGCAGCTTGACCGTACCGGTATAGACCTGGGTCATGCCGGCAAGACCTTTCAATTGCGGGTTAGCTTCAACGGCGGCGGCAATGGCATCTTTCTGCTCCTGGGGCAGGAAGTTCTCGGCGTCCAGCTGAGTCAGGAAGGTGTTGCTGCCGGTCACGGCCAGGGTATAGGTGCCGGGCAGGCTGGTGTTGCCCAGGGCGTCCTGCTTCCACAGGGCGGCAGCGTCCAGGGTCGGGCTCTTGAGCACGGAAGCGGCCGCGCCTTTCACCGCCACCAGCACGTCGGCGCCAGACTGGGTACCGAACCAGTCGGAGAAGATCACGTGGTCGCTGGTGATGCCGGTGGCCGCTTTGAACAGCCCTTCCTGCAGCGCGATCAGGCCGCTGATGGTCTGCTCCTGGGCATTGCTGCCGGTGGTGCTCTTGTAGTTGCTGTAGTCGCTACCCGCCCGCAGGGGGTTGCCGCTGCTGTCTTTGAGTGAATCGGTCGCCACTATCATGTAGTAGGAGGAGGGATTAAGCGGCTTGAGCGGCACCAGGTTCAGCTTGCCCGCCGACTCGGCGACCACGAAGTCCACCCCGTAGGTCAGCACCTTCTTCACGCCACTCGGGCGCAGGGCGGCGCTGTCGAACTCCAGCTCCAGCAGGTAGAGCGGGGCCACTGAGGCACCGAATTCGGCGGCGGACGGCGCCTTGACGGTGATGCCCGAGGCAGTCACCGGCACTATCTGGATCGCCTGGGTTGTGGACCAGCCATCCAGGGTGGAGAGGGCTGAGACTGGATTGGAGAGATCGGCCGTTTCGGTCGAGAACTTCAGGGTGCCGTCACTGGCACGGGCGGCCAGGGCGCTGGGGCGCGCCGCATTGGTGCCGCTCAGCAGATAATCGAGATAGCTTGAGGTATCGCCTTTGTTGTCGTCACTGCCACCACAACCGCTCAGCAGCGCACTGACGACGGCCGCGTAAATTAGCTTTTTTTTCATATCCTTATCTCTTTTATGTTGTTATCCATGATGAGCCTGACGGGGTAGGGTCCAAACCCGACCGAGCCATATTAACAGCAACGCAACAATTAATAAGCCTCTGGTCGGTCATCTGATCTGATTTTTTTGTGTACAACATCAAGGAACTGGAATTGAACCCCGACGAGAAAGGGTAGCAGCCTTCCATTTATCGCCAGACCCGACCAGAGCCTTTCAGGGCCAGTGGCGCAAAAAGCCACCCCGATCTCGGCAAAGGGGAGGATTTGTCGGTAGAATGGCGCATTGCTTAAGGAGAACCTCATGATCGACCCGAAAAAACTGGAAGAGATCGCCAAACAGATACACAACGCCCTGCCGCCCGGCATTCGCAGCATGGGTGAAGAGGTGGAGAAGAAGACCCGTCAGGTGCTGCAGGCCCAGCTGAACAAGCTGGATCTGGTGAGCCGCGAAGAGTTTGACGTGCAGACCAAGGTGCTGCTGCGTACCCGGGAGAAGCTGACCGCCCTCGAGGCCAAACTGGCCCAGCTGGAACAGCAACTCGGCGCCAAGGGCGAGTAATACGGCTCGACGTCCCGTCGGCACATAAAACAAACCCCAGCCAGGCTGGGGTTTGTTGTTTCTGATGCCCAAGGGGGGGGCGATACGGGCTGGCAAACCAAGTTGCTCACCCCCTCATCCCCACCCCTTCTCCCGCGAGGGGAGAAGGGAGCAGATCGGCGCTCCTCGGGTAGACGGTGATCAGATGAACTCGTAGGCGTCGCCGAAGATGCGCTCTGGCTCGGCACCCAGCACCTTGAACTCCTCGCGGGCGGCACCCGCCATCTCGAAGCGACCGGCCACATAGATGTCGTAGTCATGCAGGCTGACGAAGTCATCCATGATGGCCTTGTGCACCAGGCCGGTCTTGCCGGTCCAGTCCGCTTGTGGCTCCTGCACCACCGGGATGAAGGTCAGCGGCGCATAGTCGCGCTCCCACTGCTGCATCTGCCCCTGCTCATAGAGCCAATGCGCCTGGCGCACGCCCCAGTAGAGGAACACCGGGCGCTTGCTGCCGGTATCGATCAGATACTCCAGGATGGCGCGGGCGTAGGAGAAGCCGGTGCCGCCTGCCATCAGGATCAGGGGGCGCGGCGATTCGTCACGCAGGAAGGCCTTGCCGGCGGCCAGTTCGATCTCGATCTCCCCCTGCTCGCGCATGCGGGCCAGCACCTGACCGGCGTAGGCGTTCTCCGGGGTGGCACCGATCTGCAGCTCCAGCACACCGGAGCGGGTCGGCGAGTTGGCGATGGAGAAGGGGCGCTTGTCCGAATCGCTCATCACCACCAGCAGATACTGGCCAGGCTTGAAGCTCACCGCTTGTTGCGGCGTCAGGGCCACGTGCCAGATGGTGTCGACATATTCGCGCAGTTCCTCTACGCGGCACTTGATACGTTGCATTCTTGTCCTTGTGAGGGGCCTGCCCGGCCCGCTTCGCTCATGGTTTCACTGTTTTCTGGCGACCAGCTTGTGGTCAAGTCAGTCGAGCATACCCAATTCGGCACGGCAATACCGCACTTTTGCGTCGGGATGACCGCCAGCCCGGAGGGGTCGCTCAGTCGAGGATCTTCAACTCGTCCCAGATCCCGTCGATCTTCTGCTTCACCGCCTCGTCCTGGACTATGGGCTGACCCCACTCCCGGTTGCTCTCCCCCGGCCACTTGTTGGTGGCATCCAGCCCCATCTTGGAACCGAGCCCCGAGACCGGCGAGGCGAAGTCGAGGTAGTCGATGGGCGTGTGCTCGATCAGGGTGGTGTCCCGCGCCGGGTCCATCCGGGTGGTGATGGCCCAGATCACGTCCTTCCAGTCCCGGGCGTTGATGTCATCGTCGCAGACGATCACGAACTTGGTGTACATGAACTGGCGCAGGAAGGACCAGACCCCCAGCATCACCCGCTTGGCATGGCCGGGATAACGCTTCTTGATGGTTACCACCGCCATCCGGTAGGAGCAGCCTTCCGGTGGCAGGTAGAAGTCCACGATTTCGGGGAACTGCTTCTGCAGCAGCGGCACGAACACCTCGTTGAGCGCCACTCCGAGCACCGCCGGCTCATCGGGCGGGCGGCCGGTGTAGGTGCTGTGATAGATGGCATCGCGGCGCATTGTCATGTGGGTGATGGTGAACACCGGGAACTCGTCCACCTCGTTGTAGTAGCCGGTGTGATCCCCGTAGGGACCCTCTGGTGCCATCTCCCCCGGCTCCAGATAGCCTTCCAGCACGATTTCGGCGCTGGCGGGCACCTCGAGATCGCAGCTCAGGGCCTTCACCACCTCGGTGCGGCTACCCCGCAGCAGGCCGGCGAAGGCGTACTCGGAGAGGCTGTCCGGCACAGGCGTCACGGCGCCGAGTATGGTCGCAGGATCGGCGCCGAGCGCCACTGCCACCGGGAAACGCTCACCCGGATGGGCCTCCTGCCACTCGCGAAAATCGATGGCGCCGCCGCGGTGATCCAGCCAGCGCATGATCAGCTTGTTCTTGCCGATCTTCTGCTGACGGTAGATGCCGAGGTTCTGCCGCTTCTTGTAGGGACCGCGGGTAATGGTCAGCCCCCAGGTCACCAGGGGCGCCACATCACCGGGCCAGCAGTGCTGGATGGGGATCTGGTCCAGATCCACCGCATCCCCCTCCAGTACCACCTGCTGACAGGGGGCGGAGGAGAGCCGCTTGGTCGGCATGTTGAGCACCTGCTTGAAGATGGGCAGCTTCTCCATCAGCTCCTTGAGGCCGCGGGGCGGCTCGGGCTCTTTCAGGTAGGAGAGCCAGACCCCGACCTGGCGCAGGGCACCGACGTTGGGCTGGCCCATGCCCATGGCGACCCGATCCGGGGTGCCGAACAGGTTGGTCAGCACCGGCATGGAGTAGCCTTTGGGATTCTCGAACAGCAGGGCCGGGCCGCCCGCACGCAGGGTGCGGTCGCTGATCTCGGTCATCTCCAGATAGGGGTCTATCTCGCGGCTGATGCGCTTGAGCTGTCCGGTTTGTTCCAGCTGCGCGATGAAATCACGCAAGTCCTTGTATTTCATGCAGGTACCCTAGCGGGGTCAGGAGGTTCCGCATTATAACCCCGGCCGCGCATCCGGTGTACCCGTATCGGGCAGCATGACGGACGAGGCGTGACGTCGCTCCTGTCGGGTGAGCCTGTCCGCCAGCTGGCCCAGCAGCCTGGGCTCGTCCATCTGCAGCAAGAGACCGGCCACCAGGCCGCCATACTGGTGCTTGCCGAGCTCCGCCAGCAGATACTGCTGGGCACCGTCCGGCAGCGGCGAGAGCCGGCTGAGCTGCTGCAGGGCGGGGATCATCAGCCGCCCGTTGCGACTGGCGGCGATCAGCAGATCGCTCGCCTCCGGGCCGGTATGGAAGCGGGGAATGGTGTGCAGGGCCGCCAGGCTGTCGTGATCCACAGGCTGGCGCCACAGCTTCAGGTACAGCGCGGTATCGCCGGTCCGCTCGATGAGGTGCAGCAGCAGCTGGTTGTCCGGCAGGAAGAGGTTGAGGGAGGCGAGCCGGTCGGCCTCGCGCCGCAGCACCTGGGTGGGCTGCTCATCGAGCACTGTCAGCAGCGCCTGCTGCTGCCGGGCCAGCTCAGGGTTGCGGCTGTAGTAGAGCTGCTTGTAGTCGAAGCTGTTCCGCTCCAGCAGTTGACGGTAGTTGTCCTGCCAGGCCAGCTGCTGCCAGTGGTTGAGCACCAGCCGGGCCTCGGCGGCAAAGTCATAGGCGGGCAGCTGGACCAGGAAACCGTCCACTTCCCCCTCCACCAGCCATTGCGGCGCCTTGGCGGCCTGCTTGCGCACCCAGGCCAGCAGGGCGGGGCTGGGGGTGTCCGACGATTTGAGCCCGCTCAGCAGCTGATGCAGCAAATACTCCCGCTGCCCCACCGCCAGCGTCTCCAGCAGCGAGTCCATGGCATCAAACTGCCCCAATGCCATGCGGCTATCCAGGTACGCCCGGTGCCCCTCCAATCCCTCGTCCGCCACCAGCGGCGCCCGCAGCTGCGGCGGGGTATCGGCCTGCACCGGGGCGGCCAGCATCCAGCAGAGTCCTATAAGAAATACCAGCGTCATGACGTCCCTTTCCTTGTGACATCGAGGCTACATACTACTAAGCCAGTCGTGAAATAGATAAACAAAAACCGCGACCTGGGCCGCGGTTCTGTCATTCCAAGATGCAGTTATTTCTGCTGACGCTTCATGGAGTCGAAGAACTCGTCATTGGTCTTGGTGGCTGCCAGCTTGTCGATGAGGAACTCGATGCTGTCGATCTCGCCCATGGGGTGAATGATCTTGCGCAGTATCCACATCTTCTGCAGCTCGTCCGGCGCGGTCAGCAGCTCTTCCTTGCGGGTGCCGGAGCGGGTGATGTCGATGGCTGGGTAGACGCGCTTCTCGGCAATCTTGCGCGAGAGGTGCAGTTCCATGTTGCCGGTACCCTTGAACTCTTCGTAGATGACTTCATCCATCTTGGAGCCGGTATCGATCAGCGCGGTGGCGATGATGGTCAGGCTGCCGCCTTCCTCGACGTTACGGGCCGCACCGAAGAAGCGCTTCGGACGATGCAGGGCGTTGGCATCCACACCACCGGTCAACACCTTGCCGGATGACGGGATGACGGTGTTGTAGGCACGGGCCAGACGGGTGATGGAGTCCAGCAGGATCACCACATCCTTCTTGTGCTCGACCAGGCGCTTGGCCTTCTCGATCACCATCTCGGCAACCTGGACGTGACGGGAGGCAGGCTCGTCGAAGGTGGAGGCGATCACCTCCCCCTTCACCATGCGCTGCATCTCGGTCACTTCTTCCGGACGCTCGTCGATCAGCAGTACGATCAGTTCACAGTCCGGGTGGTTGTAAGCGATGCTCTGGGCGATGTTCTGCAGCAGCATTGTCTTACCGGCCTTGGGCGGTGCGACGATCAGGCCACGCTGGCCCTTGCCTATCGGGGACGCCAGATCCAGCACGCGGGCGGTGATGTCTTCGGTAGAACCGTTGCCACGCTCCATGCGCAGCCGCTCGTTGGCGTGCAGGGGGGTCAGGTTTTCGAACAGGATCTTGTTGCGGGAGTTTTCCGGACGGTCGTAGTTGACGTCGTTGACCTTGAGCAGGGCGAAGTAGCGTTCACCCTCTTTCGGTGGCCGGATCTTGCCGGAGATGGTATCGCCGGTCCGCAGGTTGAAGCGGCGGATCTGGCTCGGGGAGACATAGATGTCATCCGGACCTGCCAGATAGGAGCCGTCTGCGCTGCGCAGGAAGCCAAAGCCGTCGGTCAGGATTTCCAGCACACCGTCGCCAAAGATATCCTCGCCACCCTTGGCGTGCGCCTTGAGGATCGCGAAGATGATGTCTTTCTTGTGCGCCCGAGCCAGATTTTCCAACCCCATGGATTCGCCAAGCTGTACCAGCTCGGACACAGGAGTGTTCTTTAATTCAGTCAGATTCATAGTGGTGAAAGTCTGTAAGCAAGGATTGAAATGAGGAGACAGTCTGCTGGATTGATGCTGATCGGATTTGACTTGCCAGGCTGCTGTTAAGCAAGGAGTCAGGCAAAAAGGTTAGCAAACGAGCGATAAACTAGCACCAATCGGGATGAGCGTCTAGGTGATAAAACACAAGGAGCGCATTATTGCAATGCGCTCCTTCTTGATTATTACAGGTTACCGTCCAGGAACTCTTTCAGCTGCGTCTTGGACAGGGCGCCGACCTTGGTCGCTGCCACTTCGCCATTCTTGAACAGCAGCAGGGTCGGGATACCGCGAATGCCGTATTTGGGCGGAGTGTCGGCGTTATGATCGATGTTCAATTTCGCCACTGTCACGCGACCGGCATATTCTTGGGCGACTTCGTTCAGGATCGGGGCAATCATCTTGCACGGACCGCACCATTCAGCCCAGAAATCGACCAGAACGGGGCTGTCGGCTTTGATTACATCGGCCTCGAAGCTGGCATCGCTCAGCTGAACAATCTTGTCACTCATCTCCAACTCCAGTCAGTAATTAAGGCTTTATTGATGGTTCAACAAAGGCAATAGTTGCCCTATTTGAAATGATCCTGTTTATTATTGCAAGCCTAACCTGATAACCTACCGCCATGAGCAAAACACATCTAACGACCGAAAAATTCGCCCAAATGGGCCTCGAACCCGAAGTTCTGGCTGGTCTGGAATCAAAGGGATTTCACTATTGCACGCCCATCCAGGCACTGTCTCTGCCCCTGCTGGTAGAAGGCCATGACCTCGCCGGTCAGGCCCAGACGGGAACCGGCAAGACCCTTGCCTTCCTGGCCGCGACCTTCAACTATTTATTGACCCATCCGCTGACCAGGCCGCGCCTCGTCAACCAGCCCCGCGCCATCATCATGGCCCCGACCCGGGAGCTGGCGGTCCAGATCTACAACGATGCGGAAGGCATGTCTGCCTCCACCGGGCTCAAGCTCGGTCTCGCCTATGGTGGCGAAGGCTATGACAAGCAGCTGGCCGTGCTGGAACAGGGCGTCGACATCCTGATCGGTACCACTGGCCGCATCATCGACTACTTCAAGTCCAAGGTGATCGATCTGGGCAACATCCAGGTCGTGGTGCTGGATGAAGCGGATCGCATGTTCGATCTCGGCTTCATCAAGGACATCCGCTTCCTGTTCCGCCGTATGCCACCTGCCACCGAGCGTCTGAGCATGCTGTTCTCCGCCACCCTCTCCCTGCGGGTGCAGGAGCTGGCCTACGAGCACATGAACCACCCGGAACACGTGCAAATAGAGCCGGAACAGATGACCGGGGTGCGCATCAAGGAGGAGCTGTTCTACCCCTCCAACGAAGACAAGATGCTGCTGCTGCTCTCCCTGATGGAAGAGGAGTGGCCGGAAAAAGCCATCGTCTTCGCCAACACCAAGCATGTCTGCGAAGACGTGCATGCGTGGCTGGAGAACGACGGCCACCGTGTCGGCCTGCTGACCGGTGACGTGCCGCAGAAGAAGCGGATGAAGATCCTGGAAGACTTCACCAAGGGCACCCTGGACATCCTGGTCGCCACCGACGTGGCTGCCCGTGGTCTGCACATCCCGGACGTGACCCACGTCTTCAACTACGACCTGCCCGACGACGCCGAAGACTATGTACACCGTATCGGTCGTACCGGTCGTGCCGGCAAGAGTGGTCACTCCATCAGCCTGGCCTGTGAAGACTATGCCTTCAACTTGCCGGCCATCGAGGAGTACATCCATCACCCCATCCCGGTCAGCAAGTACGATCGCGACTCCCTGCTGGATGACGTGACCCCCCCGAAACGGGTGTTCCGCAACCGTCAGCCGGTGAACCGCAACATGCGGGATCGCCAGGGTGGTGGCAACAGCAACAACCGCCGCCGTCCGCCACGCAAGAACTAAGGGACTGGCCCAGTTGCACAACTCGCCGCTCTATGCCGCCATCGACCTCGGCTCCAACAGCTTTCACATGCTGGTGGTGCGCGAGGTCGCCGGTGCCCTGCGCACCGTCACCAAGGTCAAGCGCAAGGTTCGCCTCGCCGCCGGTCTCGATCTGGAGTTTCGTCTCAGCCGTGCCGCCATGGAGCGGGGCTGGGACTGCCTGCGTCTGTTCTCCGAGCAATTGCAGGACATTCCGGCCGACAACATCCGGGTAGTGGGCACCGCCACCCTGCGCCTCGCCACCAACGTCGACGAGTTCCTGAGCGAAGCGGAACGGGTGCTCAACCACAGCATCGAGATCATCTCGGGCGAGGAAGAGGCCAAGACCATCTACGAGGGGGTCTCCTGGACCTCCGCCGGGGAAGGCAACCGGCTGGTGATCGACATCGGCGGCGCCAGCACCGAACTGGTGATAGGCGAACACAGCGAAGCGAAACTGCTCAACAGCCTGCACATGGGCTGCGTCACCTGGCTCAACAATCACTTCGGTGACGGCGAGCTCTCCGAGGCCCGTTTCCAGCAGGCCATTGCCGCCGCCAAGACGGTGCTGGAGAAGGTGGCGGAAGATTACCGCGCCCTCGGCTGGCGCACCTGTGTCGGCGCCTCCGGCACCGTCCAGGCGCTGCAGGAGATCATGCTGGCGCAAGGGAAGAGCGAGCGGGTCACCCTGCCGAAGTTGCAGGAGCTGATGGGTCAGGCCATCGCCTGTGGCAGGCTGGATCGGTTGCAGCTGGAAGGGCTGGCCGCCGAGCGGCTGACCGTGTTCCCCTCCGGCCTCGCCATCCTGATCGCCATCTTCGAGACCCTGAACATCGAGAGCATGACGCTGGCGGGCGGCGCCCTGCGGGAAGGGCTGATCTATGGCCTGCTCGGCAACAATCACGACTGTGATGCCAGGGACAGAACCGCCGACAGCCTGATCAGCCGCTATCAGCTGGATAAAGAGCACGCCGAGCGGGTGCGCGACACCGCCGTCCTGGCCTTCAACCAGCTGCAACCGGCCTGGCGTCTCTCCAAGCGCTACGGCCGCCCCATCCTGCGTTATGCGGCCCTGCTGCACGAGATCGGCCTCTGCATCGAGTACAAGAAAGCGCCGCAACACGCCGCCTACATCATCGACAACATCGACATGCCGGGCTTCACCCCGGCACAGAAGAAGCTGTTGTCGGCCCTGCTGTTCAACCAGCGGGACGAATTCAAGCTGGACACCCTGGAGAAGCAGGGCGCCGTCACCGGTCGCCAGGCGATCCGGCTGGCCCGCATCCTGCGCATCGCACTGATCCTCTGCATGCGCCGCACCCAGGGCACTGTCCCCAGCTTCAGCCTGCAGGCCGAGGAGGAGTCGCTGACCCTGACCCTGCCCAAGGGGTGGATGGATGAACACTACCTGCGCGCCAGCGAGCTGCGGCTCGAGGTGGAGCGCCAGCAGAAGATGGGCTGGCCCACCCGCGTGCAGGAAGCCTGATTGGGCGCCACGCGCCCACTCTGCTCCTTTTCCCGTCTGTTCCGACAAGCTCTTTCGCAGCCAGATCCGGTACCATTCAAAGCCTTTCCTTTGATTTTATTTAACTTTTAATCCACCCCCGGATCTCCGCTCCCTCCTGCCATCTAGCTTGTATCGCCAGCTCGGCTAGAGTTGGGTTGCCTCTCCCATAGGAACGGAAACCATGAAAAATTTGACCCTGATCGGCCTGACCGCTCTGCTGACCGCCTGCGGTGGCGGCAGTGACGACGACACCCAGCAGAATGCCCAGATGTCCCTGGCTTTCTCCGATGCACCGGTGGATTCGGTCAGCAAGGTCTGCATCGCCGTTTCCAACATCAGCATCCACCCCGTCTCGGGGAGCGAGCAGGCGTGGACCACCGCCAGCTTCCTGACCTCGGCTCAGGACGATGGCTGCACGCCGGCAGGGGAAGTCATCCCCCTCGACAGCGCGGGACACCCGCTGTTCACCTACATCGACCTATTGAAATACCCGGGATCCAGCAGCCGCCCCCTGCTGGCCAGCCAGAGTGTAGTGCCAGGCGAATACAGCCAGATGCGGCTGCGGGTCCTGGATGGCCGGGATGCAGGCAATCAGTTTCTGAATGGCACCCCCTACTCCTACGTCAGGCAGGATGATGGTGTGATCAAGCCGCTGGAAGTGCCCAGCAACGAGCTCAAGCTGGATGCCTTCACCATCGCCGCCAACGGCCTCAGCGCCTTCACCACAGAGTTCGATCTGCGCCACTCCATGGTGCTGCCGGGCCATGAGGAGTATTACAAGCTCAAGCCCAGAGGGGTGCGGCTGGTGAACAACACCGAGGTGGCCACCGTCAAGGGCACAGTGGCCAGTGGGCTCTGTGGTGGCGTGCTGACCGACAAGGCCTTCGTCTACTTCTATGACGAGTTGCGCCCGGTGGGCGACGACGCTTACCCCGACATGGCAGACCTCGACAACGGCTTCTATGCCAGCGCTCCCGTCCTGCCCCTGGCTGGTGGTGGCTACGGCTACGAGTTGGGCTTTGTGAACCTCGGCAGCTACGACATGACGCTGGTCTGCAACGGCAACGAGGATGATCCTGAACTGGCTGGCGACCCGCTGCAGCTGGAGCGGATACTGAAGGCTCAGCCGGTGACGGCCCCCACCACCAGCATCAACTTCCAGTGAGAGGCCAGGAGCTCAGATCATGACCGGTTACCAACCCATCAGCTGTGACCTCTACGACTGGCTCGAGATAGCCGCCCGCTGGCAACTGCCGGTGACCCTGGCCAGCCACGACGGTCGTCGGTGGGATGACAAGGTCCGCACCATAGAGGCCAGCGACGGCGTCGAGTATCTGCTGCTGGAGAGTGACGAGCGCCTCAGCCTCGCCGACCTGGCGACCCTGGATCTCGTCTGGCAGGGGGAGGCGCGGCATATTCGCTTCGCACCCGCCCGCTGACCCCAAGGCAAAAAGGAGGGCCAACATATGTTGGCCCTCCTTTTTTGTGTCTCGCCTACCCTGGCTGGCTTTAACCCGCCAGCGCCGCCATCACATAGACGTCGAAGCGGTTGCTCTTGGTCTCTATGGCCATGCTGGGTTTTTGCTCGTTGAGCCAGCCCGCGTAGTCCGGGCGCTTCACCACCACCCGCTTGTCCGCCATCTTGAGGGCCGCAGGCAGCAGGGCATCCGCATCGAGATCCGGCCCCACCAGGGACTGGAACACCCGCATCTCTTTTTTGACCAGCGCCGACTTCTGCTTGTGGGGGAACATGGGGTCCAGGTAGATGACCTCGGGCCGCTCCGGCAACGCCAGCAGATTGTCCACCGCCGGCCCTTGCAGGAGATGCATGCGCTCGCTGACCCAGGGGCCAATCTCGGGATCCTGCGCCGCCCGCGCCAGCCCGTCCTGCAACAGGGCCGCCACCACCGGGCTGCGCTCTATCAGGGTCACCTTGCAGCCGAGGGAGGCCAGCACGAAAGCGTCGCGGCCGAGCCCGGCGGTGGCATCCACCACTGTCGGCATGGCCCCGGACTTCAGCCCCACCGCCTTGGCGATGGACTGGCCGCGGCCGCCACCGAACTTGCGCCTGTGGGCCACGGCCCCTTCCACGAAGTCCACATAGACGGCGCCCAGCTTGGGTTCGTCCAGCTTGCGCAGCTCCAGCCTGGTGTCAGTCAGCACCAGCGCAAAAGGGGCGGGAAACTCCACCTCGGCCAGACGCAGTCGCAGGGCGTCCAGCTCGCCATCGCGGGCGGGCACTTCACTGAAAACCTGGATATGGGGCATAACGAAGACTCATGGCGGCACGGAAGCGGGCATGATAGCAGAAGCGGGAGATCAGCTCACTGTGGTCAGATTGGCCAGATTCATCCCCTGGCGATTGAGGGTCAGGTATTCCACCAGATCGTCGTAGGGCAGCGGGCGGCTGAGCAGATAGCCCTGGGTGAAGGCACAGCCCTTCTGGCAGAGGAAGTTGAGCTGTTCCCGGGTCTCCACCCCCTCGATCACCACCTGCATGCCGAGGTTGTGCACTATGTTGATGATGCCGTCCAGCAGCAGCCTGTCCTGCTCGTTGAAGGGGATATGGCGCACGAAGGAGCGGTCTATCTTGACCAGATCCACCGGGAAGGTGCGCAGGTAATTGAGGGCCGAGTAGCCGGTGCCGAAGTCGTCGATGGCCAGCTTGCAGCCCGCCTCGCGCAGGGCATCGATCCGCACCCTGTGCTGATCGCTGCTCTCCATCAGCAGGGACTCGGTGATCTCTATGATGATGTCCGCCGGGTCCAGGTCGAAGTGGCGGATCACCCTGAGCCACTCGTTCGCCTCGGGATCTATGGTCTGGAACTCCAGGGTGGAGCGGTTGATGGACATCTGCAGATCCGGGAATCCGGACTGCTGCAGGCGGGCCAGATCCCGGCACGACTGCCAGAGCACCAGCGCCCCCAGCCCCTGAATGAGCCCCGCCTCTTCCGCCAGCGGGATGAAGTCTGCCGGCGAGACCTGACCCCAGTGGGGGTGATACCAGCGCACCAGGGCCTCCAGCTTGGCGACCCGGCCGCTGCGGTTGTCCCAGATGGGTTGATAGGCCATGGTCAGCTGTGCCAGCTTGATGGCCTCCGCCAGATCCTGCTGCATCTGGTGGCGCTGACTCACCTCTTCCCGCATGGAGGCGCTGTAGGTACCGAGGGAGCGCCCCTGCCGCTTGGCGACAAACAGCGCCTGCTCGGCGTTGCGCAGCAGCTCGTCACTGTCGGCCCCGTCATTGGGGCAGAGGGTGATCCCTAGGGTCGCCGTCACATAGAGGTGCTGGTTCGCCAGCATGAAGGGACGGGCGAAGCCGCCGATCACCTGCTTGGCGAAGACCTCGGCCTGACGGCGGTTGACTATGCCGGGCACCAGGAAGGCGAACTCGTCGCCGCCGATGCGGGCCACCAGATCCTCGGTGCGCACCCGGCTCACCAGTCTATCCGACACCTCTCGCAGCAGGGCATCGCCGACATGGTGATCCATGCTGTTGTTGACCGCCTTGAAGTTGTTGAGATCCAGCACCATCAGCGCGAAGCGCTCCCCCCGCTCGCAGAAGCGGGCGAGGCAGCGACCAAACAGCCAGCGGTTCGGCAGGCCGGTGAGGTTGTCGTAGTTGGCCTGGGCGGCGATCTTCTGCTCCGCCAGCTTGGTCTGGGAGAGATCGCTGAAGATGGCGATGTACTGGCTGATCCTGCCCCCTTCTCGCAAGGCACTGATCATCAGCTGCTGGGGATAGAGCTTGCCGTTCTTGCGCTTGTTCCACACTTCGCCGCGCCAGATCCCCACCCGATCCAGGGCGTGATACATGTCGGCGTAGAAGGTCTGATCGTGCAGCCCGGACTTGAGCAGGCTGGGGCGCTGGCCCCGGGCCTCCTCCTCGCTGTAGCCGGTGATCTTCTCGAACGCCGGGTTCACCGAGATGATGCGGCTGTCGGCGTCGCACACCAGGATGGCCTCGGAGAGGTTGTCATAGACCCGGTGGGAGAGCTTGAGCTGCTCCGCATGGCGCTTCATCGGGTCTATGTTCTCCAGCACCACCATGAGGTAGTCCGGATGCATCTGCTCGTTGCGGATCAGGGTCACAGTCACCCGGCCCCAGAGCACAGAGCCATCCCGGTGCAGGTAGCGCTTCTCCTGGGTGAAGGCGGGACGCTCTCCCCGCTTGAGCGCCTCGTAGAGAGGGATGCTGAGCAGCCAGTCGTCAGGGTGGTTGATCTCGGCGACGGTGCGCTGCTGCAACTCCTGCTGGCTGTAACCCAGCATCTTTTCGATGGCCGGATTGGCCCAGAGAATGGTGCCGTTCAAATCGAGCTTGCCGATGCCGACCGGCGCATGGGACATCATGGTGTCCAGAAAATGGGGATATTCCGTCTGGGCCGGCGACGGCGGCAGCAGCAACTGTTGCTGATACATCAGGGCCAGTTCACGGCCGGCGAGCGGCGCCAGCAGCCGCAGCAGCCCCATGATCTTGTCCATTCTGGGGGTGGCCCGCTTGAACATGACGCTGCACAGGCCGATGGTCTCCCCCTCGGCACTCTTCAGTGCGACGCCGGCATAACCCCTGACCTGGCAGCGCTCCAGCACGGCCGCATGGGGGAACAGCTCCCGGGTACGATCGCTGAACCAGGCTTCCCCCTGTTGCATGACGATTTCGCCCGGGGTATCCGCGAGGGGGAAGCTGTAGGAATTGATGTCGAGAGAGGCGGGATAGGCGGCATGCACAGTGAAGAAGAGCCCGGCCTGATCCTTGCCTGAAATCAGGACGAAGTCAGCCCCGACCGCGTTGGCGATTTCACTCACAAAGGTATCAAAATATCCCTGACCACTCGAATGAGACAGGCTTGAGATGATTTGATAGACAGACTCGAGTGCTCGCCTCATGGCAAGGTTCTTTCTCTCCTTGGAAGGTAGAACCCGACTCTACTGAAGAGGCGGGGCCAGTGCAAACATGCACTCCGCAAGATATTAAAAACCCTTGAAAAAAGGGACCAAAAGGTCCCTTTTTATCTCAAAAATCACGCTGTGATCCCACTATGTCGCAAATCTGTACCTGCTTGAAGCTCATGCCGGCGAAGGGCGCTGAGCCTCTGGCGGCTATCCCGCTGCGGCGCAACCTTGGGCCCACGGCCACCGCAGGTACGGAACATCAGGCGGCAATCCCGCTATGGCGTAGCAGCGCGTCCACCTTGGGCTCGCGGCCGCGGAAAGCACGGAACAGCTCCATCGGCTCCTTGGAGCCCCCCTTCTCCAGAATGTTCTTCAGGAAGGATTGGCCGGTGGCCGGGTTGAAGATCCCCTCCTCCTCGAAACGGGAGAAGGCATCGGCGGAGAGCACCTCGGCCCACTTGTAGCTGTAGTAGCCCGCCGCATAGCCGCCCGCGAAGATGTGGGAGAAGCTGTGCTGGAAGCGGTTGAACGCCGGCGGCGTCATCACGGCCACCTGGCTGCGCACTTCACTCAGCAGGGCCGGGATCTGATCCGCCTTGGCCGGGTCAAACTCCTGGTGCAGGCGGAAGTCGAACAGGGCGAACTCCAGCTGACGCAGCATCTGCATGGCCGCCTGGAAGTTGCGGGCGGTCAGCATCTTCTCCAGCAGATCCGCGGGCAGCGGCTCGCCGGTCTCGTGATGACCGGAGATGAAGGCCAGCGCCTCGGACTCCCAGCACCAGTTCTCCAGGAACTGGCTCGGCAGCTCCACCGCATCCCAGGCCACGCCGTTGATGCCGGCGACACCGGCCACGTCAATGCGGGTCAGCATGTGGTGAATGCCGTGGCCGAACTCGTGGAACAGGGTGACCACTTCGTTATGGGTAAACAGTGCAGGCTTGCCATCCACGGGGCCGTTGAAGTTGCAGGTCAGGTAGGCCACCGGCTTTTGCAAGGATCCATCCTGACGGTAGCGACGGCCGAGGCAGACATCCATCCAGGCACCGCCCTGCTTGTGTTCCCGGGCGTAGAGGTCGAGGTAGAAGCTGCCGCGCAGCTCGTCCTCGGCATCGAAGATGTCGTAGAAGCGCACGTCGGGGTGCCAGGTGTCGATGCCGAGGCGCTCGCGCACCTTGATGCCGAACACCCGCTTGACCACCTCGAACAGCCCCTTCACCACCCGGCTGGCGGGGAAGTAGGGACGCAGCTGCTCGTCGGAGATGGAGAACTTGTGCTGCTTGAGCTTCTCGGCGTAGTAGGCGAGATCCCAGGCGGCCAGCTCGCTCTGGCCGTGTTGCTCGGCGGCGAAGACGCGGATCTCTTCGAGCTCGGCCTTGCCTTGCGGCAGGGACTTGGCCGCCAGATCGGTGAGGAAGCTCACCACCTGCTCCGGCTTGTCCGCCATCTTGGTGGCAAGGGACAGCTCGGCGTAGTTGGCAAAGCCCAGCAGCTGGGCCAGCTCGCGGCGCAGGGTGAGCAACTCGCTCATGATGGCGGAGTTGTCCCACTTGCCCGCATTGGGGCCCTGGTCGGAGGCGCGGGTGGTGAAGGCCTCATACAGCTCGGCGCGCAGCGCACGGTTATCCGAGTACATCATCACCGGCAGGTAAGAAGGAATATCCAGGGTGAACAGCCACCCCTCCTTGCCCTTCAGCTCGGCCATCTGACGGGCGGCCGCCTGCGCGCTCGCAGGAAGACCTGCCAGTTCGGCCTCGTCGGTCACCAGCTTGCTCCAGCCCTGGGTCGCATCCAGCACGTTGTTGCTGAAGCAGGAGGCCAGCTCGGAGAGGCGGGCCTGGATCTCGCCATAACGCTGCTGCGCCTCGGCGGGCAGACCTATGCCGGAGAGACGGAAGTCGCGCAGGGTATTCTGGATCTCCTTGCGCTGGGCGCCGCTCAGCAGGAGGAAGTCGTCGCTCTCGGAGAGGGCCAGATAGGCCTGATAGAGCCCTTCATGCTGGCCCACATAGGTCTGGAATTCGGAGAGCAGCGGCAGGCAGGCGTCGTGAGCCGCGCGCAGCGCTTCGCTGTTCTGCACGGCGTTGAGGTGGCTGACCGGTGACCAGACTCGGGACAGGCGGTCATTGACCTCTTCCAGCGGGGCTATCAGGCTGTCCCAGGTGTGGGGATCCCGCTGTGCCAGCACATCCTCAATCTTCTGTTTGCAATCGGCGATGGCCTGCGTCACGGCAGCTTGCACCTGATCGGGCTGGATCTGGCTGAAGGGGGGCAGCGAGTCCATTGTCAGCAAAGGGTTAGTCATCTGCGGTACCTCTAAATGCTCTGCAGCCCCTGCCGTCCAGAAGCTTGCTTGGACCATCTAAGATGTAGGCAGAAACCCCATTTATCAAGCCTTTGCCACCCAGAGCCGGGTTCGCTGCCCAGATTTCGCCAAAAATTGCTCATTAATGCAGCGATCAGGCGTCCAGAGACGACAATGCCGGCCCAGGGCCGGCATTGTGAGGGCAATGACGCCACCGCATCAACGCCGGGCGTCTTCCTTCAGCCACTGGGCGACCCGCTTGGCGAAGTAGGTGAGGATGCCGTCGGCACCGGCCCGCTTGAAGCAGAGCAGGGACTCCAGCACGCACTCCCGCTCCTTCAGCCAGCCGTTCTGGATCGCCGCCATGTGCATGGCGTACTCGCCGCTCACCTGATAGGCGAAGGTCGGCACCCCGAACTGATCCTTCACCTGACGGATCACGTCCAGATAGGGCATGCCCGGCTTGACCATGACGCTGTCGGCCCCTTCGGCGATGTCCAGCGCCACCTCGTGCAGCGCCTCGTTGCCGTTGGCCGGATCCATCTGGTAGGTGGCCTTGTTGCTCTTGCCGAGGTTGGCGGCGGAGCCCACCGCATCGCGGAACGGACCGTAGTAGCTGGAGGCGTACTTGGCGGAGTAGGCCATGATCTGGACGTTGACGAAGCCGTTCTCTTCCAGCGCGGCGCGAATGGCGCCGATGCGGCCATCCATCATGTCGGACGGTGCCACTATGTCGGCCCCGGCGGCGGCATGGGAGAGCGCCTGCTTCACCAGGATCTCGGTGGTGATGTCGTTTTGCACATAGCCTTCGTCATCGATGATGCCGTCCTGACCATGGGTGGTGAAGGGATCCAGCGCCACGTCGGTGATGACTCCCAGCTCGGGGAAGCGGGCCTTGAGGGCACGGGTGGCACGCTGGGCCAGCCCGTCCGGGTTATAGGCCTCTTCCGCCAGCAGGCTCTTCTGCGCCAGCGGCGTCACCGGGAACAGGGCGATGGCGGGCACGCCCAGCTCAACCAGCTCGGCGGCCTCGATCAGCAGCAGATCGATGGAGAGACGATCCACCCCCGGCATGGAAGCGACGGCCTCACGCTGGCCCTCCCCCTCCAGCACGAACACCGGATAGATGAGATCGTTGACGGTCAGCTGGTTCTCGCGCACCAGACGACGGCTGAAATCATGTTTGCGCACCCGGCGCAGGCGGCGACCCGGAAAGGCGCCCGGAAGAGTTATGGCCATGAATCACTCCAAAAGAGGAAGTTGGAAAAATGCGGCGGAGGTGGCCCTGGTATGGGCCAGCAAGGCCTCGGGCGCTTCACCACGGCAGGCCGCCACCACCTGGGCGATGTGCGGCAAAAAAGCGGGTTCGTTGCGTTTGGGTCTGGGTTTCAGATCCCGCGGCACCAGATAGGGGGCGTCGGTCTCGATCATCAGCCGACCGGCGGGAATGCGCGCCACCTGCTCGCGCAGCAGCTGGCCGCGACGCTCGTCGCACAACCAGCCAGTCACTCCTATGTGCAGCCCCAGGGCCAGACACTGGTCCAGCTCCTGGTCGGAGCCGGTGAAGCAGTGCAGCACGGCCCCCGGCAGGCTGGGCAACCAGGGTCGCAGGATCTCGACAAAGCGGGTGTGGGCATCACGGCAGTGGAGAAACACCGGCATCCCGAGCTCGGCGGCCAGCGCCAACTGAGCGTCGAACACCGCATCCTGCACCGGACGGGGGGAGAAGTCGCGGTTGTAGTCGAGCCCGCACTCGCCGATGGCCACCACCTGGGGCAGGGCCGCCAGCGCGCGCAGGGCGGGCAGGGTCTGCTCATCCACGCTCTTGGCATCGTGGGGATGCACCCCGGCGGTAGAGAAGCAGTAACCGGGCCACTCGGCGGCAAGCGTGACACTCTCGCGGCTGCCGGCCAGATCGGTACCGGTCAGGATCAGCGCCTCCACCCCGGCGGCGCGGGCGCGGGCCACCAGGTCGGCCTGTTCGCCGGCAAACTGGGGGCTGGTGAGGTTGAGACCAATGTCGATCATGGGATCAGAGGTTCCGAACAAAAGGAATACATATCAGGTATTTGAAAACCATCTACTCGATGGGGCATCACCATACGCCTCGAACGGATGCATGAAAAGAGGAAGGGAGCCTCAGCTCCCCTCTTCCGGTTGTTCCTGCTCTTCCTGGTCCTCTTTCCTCACATAGAAGCGGGCGAAGAAGAGACCTATCTCCCACAGGGCCCACATGGGGATCGCCAGCAGGGTCTGGGAGAAGACATCGGGCGGGGTGAGCAGCATGCCGACCACGAAGACCCCGACGATGACGTAGGGGCGCTTCTCCCTCAGGCTCTTGGGGGTGGTGACCCCGGTCCAGCAGAGCAGAATGGTGGCTACTGGTATCTCGAACGCCACCCCGAACGCGAAGAACAGGGTCAGCACGAAGTCCAGATAGCTGGCAATGTCAGTCGCCACCGTCACCCCGGCGGGGGCCGTGCTGGTGAAGAAGCCGAACACCAGGGGGAACACCACGTAGTAGGCGAACGCCATGCCGGCATAGAAGAGCACGGCACTGGAGGCCACCAACGGCATGACCAGGCGCCGCTCATGCTGGTACAGGCCGGGGGCGATGAAGGCCCAGGCCTGATAGAGCAGATAGGGGATGGCCACGAAGAAGGAGACCACCAGGGTCAGCTTGATGGGCGTGATGAAGGGGGTCGCCACATCCGTCGCTATCATGCTGGTCCCTTCGGGCAGCTGGCTGAGCAGCGGCCGGGCCACGAAATCGTAGATGTCGTTGGAGAAATAGATGAGCGCGACGAACGCCAGCAGGATGGCGGAGATGGAACGCAGCAGACGGGTTCTCAGCTCCACCAGGTGGCTGATAAGGGGTTGCTCGGCCTGACTCATGGCTTCACCTCCCCATTGCCGGCCGACTCGCTGACCGGCTCGCGCTGGCTGTTGACCGGCGGCACTTCACGGGTCAGCTGCACCGCAGGTTCCACCGGCGTGGCAGGTTCAGCCTGGGCGACGGGCGGGCGGATCTCGTTCTGTGCCTCATGCTGTGGCTGATAGGGACGGTTCACCGACTGGGCCGCCGCCTTCAGCTGCTCGATGGACTCCTGCAGCTCGGGGCTCAGGTTGTTCATCTGCAACTGCTCGGCCTTCTTCAGATCATTGTGCAGCTCTTGCAACTTGAGCTCCTGCTCCAGCTCTGTCTTGACCGAGTTGGCGGTACTGCGGATCAGCCTGATCCAGTGGCTGGCGGTACGGATGGCGACCGGCAACCGCTCGGGACCCAGCACCACCAGGGCGACGACACCGATGACGACCAGCTCCCAAAAACCGATGTCGAACATGGCTTAGGCCTGATCTTTGTCTTTCTGCTTGGCGGTCTCGGCACTGCTGGCCGTCTCGTTCAGCTGCTTGGCCGGAAACTCCGCATCCTTCTGCTCGGGCTTGGCATCGGCCGGATCGTCCGACAGCGCCTTCTTGAACCCCTTCACGGCGGCACCCAGATCGCCACCTATGCCGCGCAGCTTCTTGGTACCAAACAGCAGCACGACTATGACTGCGATGATCAACAATTGCCAAATACTGATACCACCCATGACTTTCTCTCCAGGATAGGCGCCTGATGGCGCAGTTTAATTAATGAATGCGGGTCTTTAACCAGCCCAGCAGCCAGCATAACCCGGCGCCGGCGAGGCTGATTTGTCCCCACTCAATATGTTGTTTCTGGGTCAGCAAGAATACACCCACCAACAGTAGGCTGGCTCCCACCCCTAAGAGGTAGCGGGCCTGTCCCTGACGACGGCTGTGCAGGCGAAAATCGGCGAACATCTGCTCGAAGTGGTGCTGCTGGTGCCGCGCCTGGCGCAGGGTCTCGTAGACCAGCTCCGGCAGTTCCGGCAGCTTCTCCGCCCAAAAGGGGGCCTTCTCGCGGATCGCATTGAGCACCGCCTTGGGGCCAACCTGCTCGTGCATCCAGCTTTCCAGGTAGGGTTTGGCGGTCTGCCACAGGTCCAGCTGGGGATAGAGCTGGCGCCCCAGCCCTTCCACATAGAGCAGCGTCTTCTGCAGCAACACCAGCTGGGGCTGCACCTGCATGTTGAAGCGACGAGCGGTGTTGAAAAGATTGAGCAGCACATGGCCGAACGAAATTTCGGAGAGTGGCTTCTCGAAGATGGGTTCCAGCACGGTGCGGATGGCGAACTCGAACTCGTCCACCTTGGTGTCGGGCGGTACCCAGCCTGACTCCACGTGCAGCTGCGCCACCCGCTGATAGTCACGGTTGAAGAAGGCGAGGAAGTTCTCCGCCAGGTAGCGCTTGTCTTCCCGGTTCAGGGTGCCGACTATGCCGCAGTCGATGCCGATCCAGAGCGGATTCTCCGGGTGCTCAAAGGAGACGAAGATGTTGCCCGGGTGCATGTCCGCATGGAAGAAGCTGTCACGGAACACCTGGGTGAAGAAGACCTCAACCCCGCGCTCCGCCAGCAGTTTCATGTTGGTGCCGTTGGCCTCCAGCGCGGCTATGTCGGAGACAGGAATGCCGTAGATTCGCTCCATCACCAGTACCTGCTCGCGGCAGTGATCCGTGTAGACCTCGGGCACATAGAGCGCCTCTGAGCCGGTGAAGTTGCGCCTCAGCTGGATGGCGTTGGCCGCCTCCCGCATCAGGTTAAGCTCGTCGAGTATGGTCTTGCGGTACTCCTCCACCACCTCGACGGGGCGCAGCCGGGCGCTCTGGGGCACGAAACGGGCCACCAGACGAGCCAGCTCCTGCATCAGCCGCAGATCGGCCTCGATGACGGGTTCTATGTCGGGACGGATCACCTTGATGACGATCTCCCGGCCATTCTCCTTCAAGCGGGCGGTATGGACCTGGGCAATGGAGGCGGACGCCAGCGGCGTCTCGTCGAAGTCATCGAACAGGGTCTCGATGGGGCAGCCCAGGCTCGCCTCTATCTGGCGCCTGGCCTCCTGCCCGCAGAAGGGGGGCACCCTGTCCTGCAGCAGGGCCAGCTCTTCGGCGATGTCCGGCGGCAGCAGATCCCGGCGGGTCGACAGCATCTGGCCGAACTTGATGAAAATGGGGCCCAGGGCCTCGAAGGCGAGGCGAATGCGGGCACCACGGCAGAGCTCAGGCTGCTTGTTCTTGAGCCAGAACAGGCTGCGGCGCACCAGGCGTCCGGGCCAGGGCTGATAGCGGGCGGGAACCAGCTCGTCGATGCCCTGCTCCAGCAGGATGCTGACGATGCGATAGAGGCGTTTGAACTCCTTGGGGGTCATCAGCTCACCTGCTGCTCGAGGCGAGCCAGCCGCAACTCGACCGCCTTCATATGCTGTGCCAGCACCTCGACATCATCGTTGAAACTCGCCACTTCCAGGGGGCCTGGGGCGAGACGGGCTTCCTCGGTGAGGTACTCGGCCAGCTGACGCTGGGAGCGGCACAGCTCGCGGCCTACCACGCGACGGGCCTGACGGGCGCCGCCGCACAGGGTATGAGCCAGCACGTCGCCGGTATAGCGCGACAGCTCCTCTTCCCAGTCGATGTCCAGCTCCCCCAGCAGGGCGCTGAAGGCCTGCACCAGTTGAGGATCGCCGCTCAAGTCCAGCTTCTCCTCGCGGATATAGCGAGTCAGGGCTGAAGGATCCTTCAGCAGGCCGATCGCCGTCAGCGACAGGCTCAGCACGGCGTCGGGCTCCCCTTCATAGCGGGCCAGCACGTCCAGTCGACGCTCGGAGAAGACAAACCAGAGCGGCTTGAGCTCACGCAGCTCCAGCTTGAGCACCTTGCCCGCGAGCTTGCGCAGCCGCGCCGGGCTCTGCTTGTCCAGTGCCAGCAACTGGTTGAGGCTGGTTTCGATCACCGCGGTGACCATGGCATCCATCGGCATAGGCGACCTTAAAACTTGTAACCACGGTGCAGGGCGACCACACCCTGAGTCAGGTTGTAGAACTCCACCTGCTCGAAGCCGACCCGCTCCATCATGCCGGCCAGGGTCTGCTGATCCGGGTGCATACGAATGGATTCCGCCAGGTATTTGTAGCTTTCGCCGTCGTTCGCGACTATTTCGCCCATTTTTGGCAGCAGTTTGAAGGAGTAGAGATCGTAGAGCTTGGCGATCACCTCGCTCTCCGGCTTGGAGAACTCCAGCACCAGCAGGCGACCACCCGGCTTGAGCACCCGGAACATGGAGGCCAGCGCCTTGTCCTTGTCGGTCACGTTGCGCAGGCCGAAGCCGATGGTGATGACGTCGAAATGGTTGTCAGGGAAAGGCAGTGCCTCGGCATTGGCCTGCACGTAGGAGACGTTGTTCGCCACCCCCAGATTGCGCAGCTTGTCGCGGCCCACTTTCAGCATGGAGTCGTTGATGTCCGCCAGCACCACCTGACCCGTCTCGCCGACGATGCGGGAGAACTTGGCGGTCAGATCGCCGGTGCCACCGGCCAGATCCAGTACTTTCTGACCCTTGCGCACACCGGAGCAGTCGATGGTGAAGCGTTTCCACAGGCGATGAATGCCGAATGACATCAGATCGTTCATCAGATCATACTTGGCCGCCACCGAATGAAAGACGCCAGCCACCAGAGTTTCCTTCTCGGTCGCCGCCACGGTTTTATAGCCAAAATGCGTAGTATTAGTCTGTTCCGACATCCCTCAAACACCCATAGAGCAAAGAATGGTCGCCAGTTTACCAGAGCCGGTGACCTGCGGACACCTTAAACCCGGCTGGCAACCAACTGCATCCCCAGCATGACCATGGCCAGACAGAGTAAGAGATTGAGACCTATGTTGAGCAGTGCCTTCAGATAGGCACCGTGTTGAGTCAGCACCACAGTATCCAGGGCAAAAGAAGAGAAGGTAGTCAGTGCACCCAGGATCCCCACCATCAAGAGTGGCTTGAGCGGGTGCTCGGCCACATGCCCGTGCAGAATGAGGGCATAGGCCACCCCCATGATGAAGGAGCCCACCACGTTGACCACCAGGGTGCCATAGGGGAAGTGGCGTCCCAGCAGCAGCGCCATCAACTCGGCGATACCAAAGCGAAGGCAAGCGCCGATGGCACCACCGGCCGCGACAAATAACCAGGTTTGCATGGGGAGGCTCCATAAGTGTCGGGCCGACATTATGCAAAATGCCGGCAAGCGGGGATAGCGGGGCAATTAATCTACGGGGATGAGCCGCCTCATCGGCGAAAATCCACCGGCTCTATCTGATCCAGATGCAGGGAGGTCTGCGCTGGCCGGGTCTCGGCAATCACGCGGCCATGGCGGATGGAGTAGCGCACTGGCACCTGACGACGCACTGCATCAAAGCCGTTTTCTGCGGGCAGGATCAGCAAGTTGGCCGGTTTGCCCACCTCGATACCATAGCGATCCTGCACATTCAGGGTGCGGGCGCTGTGGCTGCTGATGAGCTTCAAACCGTCGTTGATCTGCTCGTAGCCCATGATCTGGCAGACATGCAGCCCCATGTGCAGCACCTGCAACATGTTGGCGGTGCCCATGGGATACCAGGGATCGAACACGTCGTCGTGGCCGAAGCAGACGTTGATGTTCGCCTCCAGCATCTCCTTCACCCGGGTGATGCCGCGGCGCTTGGGATAGGTATCGAAACGCCCCTGCAAATGAATGTTCACCAGCGGATTGGCGACGAAGTTGATGTCCGCCATCTTGAGCAGTCGGAACAGGCGAGAGGCATAGGCCCCGTTGTAGGAGTGCATGGCGGTGGTGTGGCTGGCGGTCACCCGTTGGCCGATGCCTCGCTCGTAGGCCAGGGTCGCCAGGGTCTCGATGAAGCGGGACTGCTCGTCATCGATCTCGTCGCAGTGCACATCCACCAGAACCTGATACTTCTCGGCAAGATCGAAGACATAATACAGACTTTCGACCCCATATTCCCGGGTGAACTCGAAATGGGGGATGGCACCTATCACGTCGGCTCCCAGCCTGATCGCCTCTTCCAGCAAGGCCTTGCCGTTGGGATAGGAGAGGATCCCCTCCTGCGGAAAGGCGACGATCTGCAGCTCGACCCACGCCTTCATCTCCTCCCGTACCTCCAGCATGGCTTTCAGGGCCACCAGGTTGGGGTCGGAGACATCGACATGAGTTCTGACAAACTGGATGCCGTTGGCGATCTGCCATTTCAGCGTCTGTATGGCGCGCTGTTTCACATCTTCGTGGGTCAGCAGCGCCTTGCGCTCGGCCCAGCGCTCGATCCCCTCGAACAGGGTGCCGGACAGGTTCCAGCTCGGCTCTCCTGCCGTCTGGGTAGTATCGAGGTGAATGTGGGGCTCGATAAAGGGGGCTATCGCCATCCCCTCCTCCCCATCCAGTTCCCGGGTGGAGAGGAGGACCTGGCTCATGGGAGCTATGGTCCTGATCAGGCCATCCTGACACAGGATCTGCCACAGCCCCTCCCTGCCGCTCAGACGCACATTCTTTATCAACATCTTCCTTTCCCCTTCGAAACCCTGGTTGCCTTTGCCAATCCACAACTTAGCTCGGATCAATTTAATAGAAAAGCGTTCACACAGAATGCAGATGAGGCTGACATCATTGAAGAACAGCACCGATAAAGGGAGTGGATAGGGATGAAAGCAGGATTGACCGAGATCGGCAGCGCAGGCTTGTTTCACGAATATCTGCAGACGCTGGGCATCAACAAGCCCCCATTGACAGCGTTCGACGAAGAGTGGGAATGCAGGCGGAACGAACAGCTGGTCGCAGCCATTCAGATAGAGGCGTCCGGGCGGGCCCGCTTCTATCTCGATGCCAGACAGATCTCGATGAACTGAATGGTAAAAACAAAAAAGCCTCCCTTTTCAGGGAGGCTTTCATTTTCATGGTGCTGATACCCAGAGTCGAACTGGGGACCTCATCCTTACCAAGGATGCGCTCTACCAACTGAGCCATATCAGCACACTAACCGGTAAAGACCGCACTGTGTGCGCTATCTAAATCTTCTGTCCAATACGACCTGATGTCGTATTGCGACCAACCACATCGCTGTGATTGCTTAATTGATGCCTGGCAGTGTCCTACTCTCGCATGGCGAATGCCACACTACCATCGGCGCTACCGCGTTTCACTTCTGAGTTCGGCATGGGATCAGGTGGTTCCACGGCGCTATGGCCGCCAGGCAAATAACTTCAATCTCGGAAAGCTGACGTGAGTAACGACTGATTGGCTGTTGCCTCGTCGCTATCACTGAATTAGGTAAGTAGTTCGTTCACTTGCTACAAGCCTTAGAACACTTCTTGGGTGTTGTATGGTTAAGCCTCACGGGTAATTAGTATGGGTTAGCTCAACACGTCGCCGCGCTTACACACCCCACCTATCAACGTTGTGGTCTCCAACGGCCCTTTAGGACCCTCAAGGGGTCAGGGATGACTCATCTCAGGGCTCGCTTCCCGCTTAGATGCTTTCAGCGGTTATCGATTCCGAACTTAGCTACCGGGCAGTGCCACTGGCGTGACAACCCGAACACCAGAGGTTCGTTCACTCCGGTCCTCTCGTACTAGGAGCAACTCCCTTCAATCATCCAACGCCCACGGCAGATAGGGACCGAACTGTCTCACGACGTTCTGAACCCAGCTCGCGTACCACTTTAAATGGCGAACAGCCATACCCTTGGGACCGACTTCAGCCCCAGGATGTGATGAGCCGACATCGAGGTGCCAAACACCGCCGTCGATATGAACTCTTGGGCGGTATCAGCCTGTTATCCCCGGAGTACCTTTTATCCGTTGAGCGATGGCCCTTCCATTCAGAACCACCGGATCACTATGACCTACTTTCGTACCTGCTCGACCTGTCCGTCTCGCAGTTAAGCTGGCTTATGCCATTGCACTAACCTCCTGATGTCCGACCAGGATTAGCCAACCTTCGTGCTCCTCCGTTACTCTTTGGGAGGAGACCGCCCCAGTCAAACTACCCACCAGGCACTGTCCGCGAGCCCGATTCAGGGCCCTGCGTTAGAACATCAAACATACAAGGGTGGTATTTCAAGGACGGCTCCAGC
>NZ_CP149130.1:4505000-4552582 GCF_037811135.1 Aeromonas rivipollensis
TCGGCACTTTGCTTCATCTGTCCCTTGGCCATGGCGGCTTCCAGCAGACGGGCGCCGCGATAGGGCAGCCCCTGCCAGGCATAGAGCCGGATCAGCTGGTTGCGGGCGGCCGCATCGTCCATCAGCTGGCGATCGATGGCGGTCTGCAACAGCGCCAGCGCCTGATCGCCGCGCTTGGCAGAAAGGTTGAGCGACACCGCCTGCTGCCACCACTTGCTCTCTTTCGGTTCGTGGCGGATCAGCTCTTCGGCCTGATCGGCCGCCACCGCGTAGCGCTGCAGGGCAGTGAGGGCCGAGAGGCGGATAATGGCGGCCTGCTTTTGCCAGCTCTTCTTCAACAGTTGTTCACTCTGGCTGGCCGCCTCACCATACTGCTTGTTGTGGTAATGGAGGCCGGCCAGGCGCAGGCGCAAGGCATCGTCAGACTTGAGTGCCAGTGCGGCCTTGTAGCTGGCGATGGCGCCGGACCAGTTGGATTGCTGCGCCTGGATATCCCCACGCAGACGCAGCAACTGGAGCTGCTGCTGCTCGGGCCACTCTTTATAGGCCAGCGCCTGTTCCACGTAACGACTCGCCTGTGCGGTCTGCTGCAAGTTGGCCGCCAGTGAAGCCTGCAACTGAGCCAGCCAGGCGCGCTCGGCATCGGAACCAGGTTTGAGCCCGGTCGCCTTGTTCTGGGCCTGTTGCCACTGACCCGACTGATAGAGCTTCATCACGGGTTCCAGCTGACGGGAAAAATGAGGGCTCACTTCCATGGCCAGACAGGCTTGGCTGACCAGGGCCAGCAGGCAGATCCAGATCCGCAACATGGTTACGACTCCAATTTGAATTTGAGATTGATGGTTTGCACCAGCTTGTCGGTGGCACCCGGTCTCGGCTGGTAGCGCCACTTGCTGACGGCCTGAATCGCCGCCCGCTCGAACTGTCGCTTGGGCTTGGCCTCGATCACTTCCACATCCTGTACCCGTCCCTCTGCATCGACACTGAAGCGCAGGGTCACCGAGCCTTCTATGCCGGCCTGCTGGGCCCGATAGGGATAAACGGGCTCGACCCGCTGCAAGGGAGTCAACATGTCACCGACACCTATGCCCACGCCCTGAGACTGACCATGGAAGCTGCCGCTCGCCACCGGAGTGGGGCTGGTTGCGACCCCGGGGGCAGATACCTGTACCGCGCTCAGGCTGGAGACGAGATCCAGGCTCGGCTGCACCGAAGGCAGCGGCGCCGCCGCCGGCATGGGCATTGGCGTGGACGCCAGGGCGGCGGGCGGCTCCGGCAAGGGTTCCGGCTCCTGGGGTACCGGGCGCTCGCGCACCTGCACCTCGTTCACCTCGGTCTGCATATTGATGACGATGGCTTTCTGCTCGAACGAGGCCTTCTCTCCCCGGGGGGGTTCCACCAACGTGGCCATGAACAGCAGGATCGCCAGGCTGAGGACAACCCCCAGTCCCAGGCTCATCAGCTTGAACTTCATTTCGGCGCCACCGCCACGGCGATATTGGCGATGCCTGCCGCCTTGGCCTCGTCCATCACCCGCACTACCTTGCCGTGAGGCACCCGCTCATCGGCCTGGATCACCAGGCTGGCATCGGGTTGTTCCGACAGCAGACGGGCCAGACTAGCCTGCACCCGTTCCACATCCACCTGCTTGCGATCGAGGAAGATCTGCCCCTGGGCGCCGATCGCCAGCATGATGCTGGAGGACTTCTGCGCCTTGGCCTGGCTCGCCTGGGGCCTGTGCACCTCGAGCCCGGCTTCCCGTACGAAGGAGGTGGTCACGATGAAGAAGATCAGCATGATGAACACGATATCCAGCATGGGGGTCATGTCGATCTGCACTTCATCACGCTGGCGTTTGGATTGCCGTCTCATTGCATTACCTTCTCTTCTCGCAGGCCGTCCCGGGTCTTGGCCAGCGCACGCTTGGCCTGGCTCTCGAGACGACTGAGTAACAACACGCCGGAGAGCGCCACCACCATGCCTGCCATGGTGGGGATGGTGGCACGGGAGATCCCGCCCGCCATGCTCTCCGGGTTAAAACGGTTGGCGGCGGCCAACGCATCGAATACGCCTATCATGCCGGTCACAGTGCCGAGCAGGCCCAGCATGGGGCAGAGCACCACCAGGGTGCGGATGAAGATGAGGTGGCGGTTGAGCTCGAGTTCGGCCTCTGCCAGCCAGCGGCTACGGATCGCCTTGGCGTGCCAGCTGTGGCGCTCGCTGCGTCCCTGCCAGCGGCCGAACAACTGCCGCTGCAGCGGGCCGAAGCCCAGGTTGAGGTAGAGCAGCCGCTCGATCATCAAAATCCACATCAGCACCAGCAAGGCCAGGATGACCCAGAGCACTGGGCCGCCACGGCCCATGAAGCTCTGCAACTGTTGCCAGATGTCGACCATCATGCCACCCGCTCCATCCCGTCCCCGTTATTCTCGGCCCGCTCGGCCAGAATGCCGGCGACCTGCTGCTCCAACACGTTGGAGAGCTCGGTGAAACGGGATTGCAGCAGGCTGTGGGCCAGGATCAGCGGGATGGCGGCCACCAGCCCCTGCACCGTGGTGATCAGCGCCATGGAGATGCCGCCCGCCATGATCTTGGGATCGCCGGTGCCGAACTGGGTGATGGCCTGGAAGGTGCCTATCATGCCGGTGACAGTACCGAGCAGCCCCAGCATGGGGGCGATGGCCGCGATCACCTTGACCATGCCGATGCCACGCTCCATCCGGGGCGTCTCCTGCAGTATGGCCTCGTCCAGCCTCAGTTCGAGCGTCTCCATGCTCAGCTCGGGATGCTGTTCCGCCACCGTCAGCACCCGGCCGAGGGCGTTGTCGGCGTGGTATTCGCCACTCTTGAGCTGGCGACGCACCAGGGTCAGTTCACGGGAGAGGGTCCAGAGCCGTACGGCGGCAATGCCGAGGCCGATGGCGGCCAGCAGCACTATGATGGCGCCTACCTGGCCCCCTTGCTGGACTTGCTGCCAGAAGGTCGGCGCCTGGGCCAGCATCTCGAGCAGGACGCCGTGGGAGGGATCCAGCGGCAATGCTTCACCTTCCTTGCCCTGATAGGCGCTCAGCTCGGACAGCACTCCGCCGGGCAAGCCCAGTACCGGACTCAGCCCTTCGCCGCTCGGTTGCAGGAAGCCTTCGCTGCCAAACAGCGCGAAGCTGCCTACCCGGGTCAGCGATTGTTCACTGGCCGCCCCCTGGGCATTGAGCACCTTGCCGTTGAACTGGACCACTCGGCCCGACTCGCGGATCTCCTGCAACAGGGTGGCGGGCAGCAGGGCGAGGGCGGCGCGATCCGGGACCTGCTTATCCTGAGCCATCGCCTTCAAGGCAGTCAGACGATCCGGATACTGGCCCTGCACCGAGGAGTCACCCAGCAGCTTGACCGCATCGCTGGCGCCCTGACGGGTCACCGCGAAGATCTCGTTCATGTCGCCGGAGGCTTGCTCCCACCGGCTGTTGAGCTCGACCAGCTGCTTTTCATTGCTGGCAAACTGGCTGGCCAGCTCCTTGCTCAGGCGCTGGGCCTCGGCCAGCCTGGCGCGGGCACTGTTCAATTCGGTGGAGACAGACGCCAGATCCTGCTGTGCCTGTTGCTCTCGGGCCTGTTCCTGCTGCTGCCACTCTTCATTGGCAAGGGCCAGCTGGGAGCAGAGGGAGAGGGTGATCAGAAGGGGGAACCATTTCATGACTGAGCCTCCTGGCTACGCGCGACAGACAGGGGCACATGCAACAGTTGCGGGACTTTCTTGTCGGCCGCCATGTCCAGCGCATCGGCAAGGGGGGTGAGCCACTCGCTATCCAGCGGCAACCAGGTCTTGCTCTCGGCGGACCAGCGCCACCCCTGGGAGCGATCGGCGGTCATGGCCAGCAGGGAGACCCGGCCGATCGCCAGCACATCGACCCGACGCTCGGCACCATCCAGCGCCAGCTGGGCGGAATAGGCGTCCATCCGGCTGCCGTATTCGGCTTCGATCTGGTAGGCCTGCAGCAGCTGGCGGAACTTCTCCGCCTCGCTCACGTCCGCCCGGGCCAGGGTCACCTTCAACTGCTCGACCCGCGCCAGACGGTCCTCCTTGCGCAGGGGAATGTCATCCTGCACCAGTTGATCCAAATCCGCCTGCATCTGCAGCATCAGGGGGATCAAGCCCTGCCGGGTCTCCTGCACCGCTTCCAGCTGTTGAGTCAGCTTGCCCAGCTCATTCTGCTGATCGGCCACCAGAGACTGCATGTAGCGGTTGTAGGCTTCGAGGTCGCGCAGTTGCAGCTGGGCATTTTGCAGCTCCAGTCGTGCGGCAACGGCGGCATCGGCCGCCTTTTCTACGCGCTGCTGGGAGGCTTTCCCATCCGCGATGCTGTTTTTCAGTGCGGGCGCGACCAAATCGTCTGCCGAGGCGACGAAATGAACGGCCAATGGCAACAAGGCCAGACCCCAGATCTTTTTCATGGTACACAATCTTAACAATGATAACTATTCTCATTGTCTCAAAGAGTAGTGCCAGTGGCAATCAGATGATTTTCTTGGCCTGTGGCCGAAAAAACAGGATACTTTTTAGACAAGCACGGGAATAACTGGCGTTGGTAGTCACAACACCATTTTAAATAACTAAAAAATGTCTTTTCGATCAGGATGATAAGTGGTCGAAGAAGGAGACTTACATGTTTAACGATGCGATCTGGGAACACATAGATCGGTTCACCAAGGCCAAGAAAACCAGCGATATCCAGCAACAACTGGAGCGCTTCAGCCATCAGATGGGATTTGATTACTTTAGGTTGCTGATCATTTTCCCCATCAGTATGCAGAAATCACACGTGGCCTTGTTCAACAACTGCCCGACCAGCTGGTTTGATGCCTACACGGAGCGGCACTACCTGACCCAGGATCCTGTGGTCTTCCTGGGCCTGAAGCAGACCCAGCCCATCTTCTGGAACAAGCTCGACTGCGACTCCCCCTGGCTGCCCAGCGCCAGCCGGGAAGTGATGAACCTCGCCGCCGACTTCGGTGTGAGAAACGGCGTCTCCTTCCCGTTGCACACACCTCAGGGGGAACACGGCATCCTCTCCTTCATCAGCAAGGAAAAATCCAACTCCGACCTGATGTTTGAAAACGTTCCCATGCTGTCATTTTGTGCCAGCTACATCTTCAACGCGGCGCTGCAGCTGATAAAGAGCAGGCCGGACCTGATGAAGCATCTGGCCGAGCTGTCGGATCGGGAGAAGGAGTGCCTGTTCTGGGCCAGCGAGGGCAAGACCTCCTGGGAGATCGCCACCATCCTCGGCATCAGCGAACGCACCGTGAACTTCCACCTCAATCAGGTCACCAACAAGACCGATTCGAAGAACCGCAACCAGGCGATCGCCAAGAGCATCTCCAGCGGCATCATAGTGCCTTCGCTGGACGATGTGACCATCACCAATCTGCGTCTGTCCTAGACAGGCCGATGGGAAAACAAAAGAGCCGCGATGCGGCTCTTTTTTATTCTGTAGTCATGCCACCTAGTCATCGGAGGCGACCACTCCGGCTCATCCGGTGTGTCCTGTTCAGCCCTCCAGCAGGGCCAGGGCGGCGTCGAAATCGTAACGGTCCACCTGTTGCGCAACCCGGGCCAGGCGATCGGCCAGTGCTGGCGCCAAGGCGAGGGCTCGCAGCTCAAGCAGCGCCTCGACCGCCTCGCTGTCACTCTCTGCCAGCAAGCGACCGAGTCGGGCCAAGCGTGGCTCAAGGTCGAGATCTGGCTCCTGTGTCAGTGGTTTCGGCGCAGGCTCTCCCTCTCCCAGACAAGCCAGGGCATCGAGCACTGGCCCCAGTTTAAGCTCAACCTCGGCCAGACCGGCCTGGACCAGGTCATCCGCGGCCCCGCTCTGGCAGAGCCGTTCCAGTTCAGCCGCCGCTTGCGCTATCCCGAAGGCGCCGATATTGCCGGCCGTCCCCTTCAGGCTGTGGGCGAGCCGGGCTGCCGCCACGGGATCCGTGTCGGCAAGTGCGACCTCGAACTGTTCGGTAAAACCTCGATTGGCGGCAAGGAATTTGTGCAACAACCGCAGATAGAGATCGGTATGCCCCCGACAGGTGGCCAACCCGGCGGCCTGATCGATGCCATCGAGCTCCGCAGGCAGGATGATCCCGGCTTGGGGTGCAACCTCAGCCACCTTCACCGGCAAGCGCGCCCGCGGTGTTATCCACTTGGCCAGAGTGGCAAACATGGTATCCACATTGATGGGCTTGGCGATGTGGTCGTTCATGCCGCACGCCAGCACTCGCTCGCGATCCCCGCTGATGGCATTGGCCGTCATGGCGATCACTGGCAGCGACGCGAAACGGGGCTGCTGGCGGATCAGTTGAGTCGCGGTGTAGCCGTCCATCACCGGCATCTGGCAATCCATCAACACGCCGTCGAAGTCGGCGTCCCGCTCCAGCAGGTCGAGCGCCTGCTGACCATCAAACACCTGATGCAACTCTATACCCACTCCCTGCAACAGCTCATTTACCAGCTCACGGTTCAACTCGTTGTCTTCCACCAGCAACAGGCGAGCACCGCGCAGGCTGGCCGTGGCGCTGGCGCTCTGCTCGCTGCGTTCGGCCAGGCGGGTATCGAGTTGAGGCGTCTTGCCGAGCGCACGCCCCAGCGCCTCCAGCAAGGTGGATGGCGTCACCGGCTTGGTCAGCACCATGGGCAACATGACACCGCGCAGCTCGGCCTGCTCACGCACCTCCTCGCGGCCGAAGGCGGTAACCATGATCACCGAGGGTGTGCGGGCCAGGTTGGCCCCGTGCATCTGCCGCACCGTCTCGACCCCGTCCATGCCCGGCATGCGCCAGTCCATCAATACCAGGTCATAGGGCAAATGCTTGCGCTCGGCCTCCACCAGCATCGCCAGGGCCATTCGGCCGCTGTCGGCCACGTCCACCTCGACCCCGAAGCTGCTGGCCATGCCGTACAGGATCTCGCGGGCGCTGGCATTGTCGTCGACCACCAGCGCCCGCACACCGCGCAGCTCGTCCAGGGTGAACATGCGCCTTGGCAACAGCTCGTCCTGGCGTCCGAAGATGGCCGTGAAATGGAAGGTGGAACCCTGGCCGGGCACGCTTTCCACCCAGATACGCCCCCCCATCAACTCGATCAGGCGTTTGGAGATGGACAGCCCCAGCCCCGTGCCCCCGTATTTGCGGGTGATGGAACTGTCGCCCTGACTAAAGGACTGGAAGATGCCTTCGCACTGTTCGTTGCTCATGCCAATGCCGGTATCACGCACCCAGAAGTGCAACTCCAACCCGGAGCCGTCATTGCCAAGCAACTCGGCACCGACCACTATCTCGCCGCGCTCGGTGAACTTCACGGCATTGTTGCCAAGGTTGACCAGTACCTGCCCCAGCCGCAGCGGATCCCCCACCAGCGCGGTAGGCAGATCGATGGCGGTGTTGAACAGCAGCTCAAGACCCTTGTCTTCGGCACGCAGGCCTATCATGTTGGCAACATTGTCCAGCACATCCTCCAGGTGGAAGGGGATCAGCTCCAGATCCATCTTGCCGGCTTCTATCTTCGAGAAATCGAGGATGTCGTTGATGATGCCGAGCAGGTTCTCCGCCGAACGATGCACCTTCTCGATGTAGTTGCGCTGGCGGCGATCCAGCTCTGTCCCCAACGCCAGATGGCTCATGCCGATGATGGCGTTCATCGGGGTACGGATCTCGTGGCTCATGTTCGCGAGGAAGGCGCTCTTGGCCTGGGTCGCCTCTTCCGCCACCGCCCGTGCCTCGGTCAACGCCGTGACGTCGATATTGACCCCGGTTGCCCGCAGCGGCGTTCCCTCCGGGGTGCGAGTGAAACGACACAGGGACTTGAAGGTGCGCACCGCACCATCCCGCTGACGCAGGATACGAAAATCGATCTCGAGCCGGTCATCGCCATTGGCGATCGCCTTTTCGAAGGCGTCTCTGGCTGGTGTCGCATCATCGGGGTGCAGCAACGCCTGCCAGTGATCCAGCGTTCCGCCGAAACCACCCGGCTCCAGCCCGAACATATTCTCCAGCTGGGGTGTCCAGTAGCCATGGCCGGTCACAAGATCTATGTCGAACAGACCTATGCCGCCAGCCTCCTGCGCCAGCGTCAGACGCTCGCTAGCCGTGCGCAGCCTGGCCCCCATGGCCCGGCGCTCACTCACATCCCGCACCGAGGCGCAGACACAGGTGCCGCGCCCGGCCAGCGTGGGCAGGTGGGACAAGCCGATCTCCACGGAGAACAGGCTGCCATCCTTGCGCACCCCTTGCAGATCTTCGATGTTCGCCCCCATCTGGCGAGTGCTGCCGTGAGTGATGAAGTCATCACGCAGCGCCACATGGGCGCTACGGCCGCCCTCCGGTACCAGGCACTCGATGGATTGGCCAATCAGCTCGCCGCTGACATAGCCGAACAGCTTGTCCAGCTGCGGATTGGTGAGCAGGATGCGGCCATCGGCACCGATCACCAGCATGCCGTCCGGCGCCGCCTCTATGATGCCGCGATACCAGGCCTCGGTGGTGCGCAGCGCCGTCTGCTGCGCCTCCAGCTCCACCGCCTGACGCTCCAGTTGCAGGGTTTGTATTCCCATTTCGTCGGCCTGGCGCCGGGTCTCCTGCAACAGAGTCAAGACAGCCTCGCTGCGCTCCATGATGGCCATGGCGCCCGCCAGCCTCGGCAACACCTCTTGCAACAGCAAGGTCTCGATCTCTCCCGGTGGGCGAAGACCGGCCAGCTCCAGTACCCCGAGCAGTCGATCGCCACGCATCACGGGTTGCACCAGCAGGTGGCTGGCCGGTACGCCCCCCAACTGGGAACGCACATGCCAGAATGACTCGGCCAACCCCTCCAGCTGGCGCGGCTGACGATCGATCGCACACTGACCAAGCAGCCCCTCGCCGAGGGCAACCTCTGCGGCCAGCGGATGTGCGGGATCATTGGCATAACCGCCCAACAGTCGCAGGCTGCTTGAGCCTTGCTGCAGGCTGTAGAGCCCCCCCTGGCAGGTACCAAGTGAGGGCGCCATGTGAGCGAAGAAGACTTGTGCCAGCTCTTGCGGCGTCTCTGCCTGTTGCAGGTCGACCTGCAGCAAAGAGACGTGGGCCTTGACCTGGCGCTGCAGCTCGAGCTGACGCGCCTCGATCTGCAAGGTGGCGATGGCCCGCGCCAGATCACCGGTTTCGTTATGCATGTCGGTATGGGGGATCGGCTGATCCAGTTGTCCCGCGGCCAGCTGGTCCACCGCGTGGCGTACCCGCTCGAGCGGGTTGCGTATCGACTTGCTGACCAACCAGGCCAGTATCAGCGCCAGCGCCAAGCCACCCAGCAGCAGAACATAGGTGAGTATGCTGCTCAGCTTGGCATAAGTGGCAATATGGGTGACCAGATCCCGCAGCGCTGTCTGCTTGAGCTGCGCCATTTGCTCCAGCAGCGTATCGGCACGAGTATCGAGTCGCTCGAACTCGTCGCCGTTGAGCAGCAGCTGCGCCTGCTCCTGATGACCCTGGGCGGCCAGCTGCAGGGCCTGCTCACCGACCTGCTGATGGCGCCCAATCAATGATTCCAGCTCGGAGGCGCGGACCAGATTCTCGGTGCGCCAGAGGGTGGGTTGGGCCAGGGCCAGCTGATCCTGCAAATGCTGCCGGGCCGTCTGCACCAGTTTGATCGCCTCGAGCCGCACATGTGCATTGTCGGTATCGATGGCTTTATGCAGCGCCAGCACTATATGCGGTAATTGCACCCGCGCCTCATGCAGGTTGAGGGCGCCCACCAGCTCCTGGTTATAGAGATGCTTCAGATCGCTTGCCAGCTTGGCCTGGGTGCGCAGGCTCTGCACCCCGAGCGCCAGCGCCAACGCCAGCAGCACGGCGAACCCGATCATCAATTTGTGTCGCAGCGCGAGCCGCTCAAGGGGGGCGAGCACTCTCATCGGGAATACCTTGTTTTTGGCTCAGGGGGTTGGGGAATGCTTGGCCGCCGGCAGCTTGGCCATGTCCTGATCGCTGTCGCTGAATCGCTCGGCGATGGCCTTGAATTGCTCGGCCGCAGACAGGAAGGCATCGCAAACGTCCGGATCGAAGTGCCAACCGCCGCCCTGACGGATGATATCCACCGCCTCCTCGTGAGACATGCCAGGCTTGTACACCCGGCGACTGATCAGCGCATCATAGACGTCTGCCACCGCCATCAGCCGGGCGCTGATGGGAATGGCATCTCCGGCCAGACCCTGCGGGTAGCCGCTACCGTCCCACTTCTCCTGATGGCTGTAGGCAATCTCCTTGGCCAAGCGCAAAAAGTCCACCGAGATGCCGAGCTGATCCTCGGCCCGCTGGATGGCATCACGCCCCAGGGTGGTGTGGGTCATCATGATCTCGAACTCTTCCACCGTTAAACGGCCGGGTTTCAGCAGTATGTGATCCGGAATGCCGACCTTGCCGATGTCGTGCAGGGGGGCCGACTTGAACAGCAGCCCGATGGTGTCGTCATCGTCGAGGAAGTGGCGAAAACGGGGGTGATCCCGCAGCAGCTCGGCAAGCAGTTTGACGTAGTGCTGGGTGCGGCGAATATGGTTGCCGGTCTCGTTGTCACGGGTCTCCGCCAGCGAGGCCATCGCCTGGATAGTCACGTCCTGGATGGCCATCACCTCGCGGGTGCGGCGCTGGACCTCCTGCTCGAGAAAGTCGTTCTGATCCCGCAGGAAGTCGGCGGCCGCCTTGATCTTCAGCTGGGTATCGACCCGGGCCAGCACCCGGGGCGGGCTGATGGGTTTGGTGATGTAATCGACGGCGCCGAGCGCCAGCCCCTGGATCTCGCTCTCCACGGCAGTCATGGCGGTGAGGAAAATGATGGGAATATCGCGGGTGCGCGGGTCTTGCTGGAGCCGCTCGGCCACCTGATGGCCGGAGAGACCCGGCATCATGATGTCGAGCAGGATGAGATCCGGCAGGGGATCTCCCTGCAGGATGCGCAACGCCTTCTCGCCGCTGTTGGCCACCTTGACCCTGTATTTATCCTTGAGCAAGGCGGCCATCAACATCAGGTTGTCCGGGGTATCGTCCACCACCAGCACGGTCGCGGGCTGATAAAAGTCTTGAGGATGGTTCATGGTGCTTCCTGCTCCAGTTCAATAATGAGTGAGCATCGCCATGAGCCACTCGATCTAGAGGAAGCTTAGCTTCGATATAAACGGCCTGCTTTCAATAAGTTGAGCAATAAAAAACCGGCGCACCACTGGCATGGCGCGCCGGTTTTCAGGCGGGATCTCCCTGGGCTGAGGGCCCAGTGAATCCGGGTTTATTCCACGGTGACGGACTTTGCCAGGTTACGCGGCTGATCCACATCGGTGCCCTTGATCAGGGCGACGTGGTAGGAGAGCAGCTGCAGCGGCACGGTATAGACGATCGGCGCAATCATCTCTTCCACGTGGTTCAGGCTCATCACCCTCATGGTCTCGTCGCTCTTGAAGCCGGCGTCGGCATCGGCGAATACGTAGAGGATGCCGCCACGGGCACGGACTTCTTCCACGTTGGACTTCAGCTTCTCCAGCAGGTCGTTGTTCGGCGCCACCACTATGATGGGCATCTCGGCATCGATCAGCGCCAGCGGGCCGTGCTTGAGCTCACCGGCGGCATAGGCCTCGGCGTGGATGTAGGAGATCTCCTTGAGCTTGAGCGCCCCCTCCATGGCGATGGGGTACTGGCTGCCGCGGCCGAGGAACAGGCTGTGGTGCTTGTCGGCGAACTCTTCGGCCAGGGTCTCGATCTGTTTGGCCAGCGCCAGGCTCTCCTTGATGCGCAGCGGCAGGGCTTGCAGCGCCTTGACCAGCTCGGCCTCGGCGGCGGCACTCAGGTTGCCACGGCAGTGACCGACGGAAGCAACCAGCATCAGCAGGCCGGCCAGCTGGGTAGTGAAGGCCTTGGTGGAGGCCACCCCAATTTCGGCACCGGCCCGGGTCATGAAGGCCAGATCCGATTCCCGCACCAGGGAAGAACCCGGCACGTTGCAGATGGCTAGGGAGCTCATGTAACCGGACTCCTTGGCCAGGCGCAGGGCCGCCAGGGTGTCGGCGGTCTCGCCGCTCTGGGAGAGGGTCACCAGCAGGCTGTTGGGGCGCACCACCGACTTGCGATAGCGGAACTCGGAGGCGATCTCCACGTCGCAGGAGACCCCGGCGATCTCTTCAAACCAGTAGCGGGCCACCATGCCGGAGTTGTAGGAGGTGCCACAGGCGACGATCTGGACGTGCTCCACCTTGTCGAAGATGGCGCGGGCGCCGTTGCCGAACGACTCGACCACCACGTGGTCGGTGCCCAGACGCCCTTCCAGGGTGTTGGTGATGGCCTTGGGTTGCTCGTAGATCTCCTTGAGCATGTAGTGGCGGTACTCGCCCTTGTCACCGGCGTCGTGGGAGAGCTCGGACTCCAGCTCCTCGCGCACCACGGCATTGCCCTGGGTATCGAAGATGTGCACGTCGCGACGGGTCACCTCGGCCACATCCCCCTCTTCCAGGAAGATGAAGCGACGGGTCACCGGCAGCAGGGCCATCTGATCGGAGGCGATGAAGTTCTCGCCGATACCGCGGCCGATCACCAGGGGGGAGCCGGAACGGGCCACCACCAGACGGCTGTCGTCACGGCTGTCCATCACCACTGTGCCGTAGGCGCCGCGCAGCTGCTTCACCGTGACCTGCATGGCTGCCAGCAGGCTGGGGGCGGATTTCAGCTCGTGGTGTACCAGGTGGGCGATCACCTCGGTGTCGGTGTCTGAGCTGAACTCGTAACCCATGCCCTGCAGCTGGCTACGCAGCTCTTCGTGGTTCTCGATGATGCCGTTGTGCACCACAACGATGTGTTCGGAGACGTGGGGGTGGGCATTGCGCTCGGACGGCTCGCCGTGGGTGGCCCAGCGGGTGTGGGCTATGCCGGTACCGCCGTGGACGGACTGCTCTTCCAGCGCCTTGGCCAGCTCGGCCACCTTGCCGAGGCGGCGTACCCGCTGCAGCGGCTGGCTGGCGCTGAACACGGCCACACCGGCGGAGTCATAGCCGCGGTACTCCAGACGGCGCAGACCTTCTACCAGGATTTCAGCCACATCACGTTGGGCCACTGCCCCGACGATGCCACACATAGACTTCTCCTTGAAATGTAAGACGTTAATTCGATTGGATAATAGATGTTTGGGTCAAACCGCCACGGGGGCGCAGATCAGTGCTATCCCCCTGGCTTGAATCTGTGCTCTGGCCTCGCTGTCCAGCCCCTCGTCTGTCACCAGGGTATGGATGCTGGACCAGGGCAGTTCGAGATTGGGGATCTTGCGGCCTATCTTCTCCGACTCGACCATGACGATGACCTCGCGGGACACCTCGGCCATCACCCTGGACAGGCCCACCAGCTCGTTGAAGGTGGTGGTGCCCCGCTCCGGGTCTATGCCGTCGGCGCCGATGAAGAGCTGGTCGAAGTCGTAGGAGCGCAGCACCTGCTCCGCCACCTGACCCTGGAAGGATTCGGAGTGGGGATCCCAGGTACCGCCGGTCATCAGCAGGGTGGGCTCGTTCTCCAGCTCGCGCAGGGCGCCAGCCACGTTGAGGGAGTTGGTCATCACGATGAGGCCGCGCTTGCTGCCCAGCATGGGGATCATGGCGCTGGTGGTGCTGCCGCTGTCGATGATGATGCGGTTGTGATCGCGGATGCGCTCGGCGGCGGCACGGGCGATGGCCAGCTTTCGTTTCGAAACTTGATCCGGATAGCTGTCCACCACCATCTCGCTCGGCAGGGGAACGGCGCCACCGTAACGGCGCAGCAGCAGACCGCCGGTCTCCAGCACGGCCAGATCCTTGCGGATGGTCACTTCCGAGGTGGAGAAGTGCTTGGCCAAGGCATCGACGCTGACTTCGCCCTGTTCCTGCACCAGGGTCACTATGGTGTGACGGCGCTGTTGTGTGTTGCGTTTGGTCATCTTAAAAGTTTCGATTCGAAAGAATGGCGAAATATTAATACCTTTTTTGGAAAAATCAAACGGCAAATAGGATCCGATTTGGTTCGATGCCAGAATGGTCAGGCCGATTTATGACGAGGACGCCATGCAAAAACGAGTCATCTGGCTGGTGGAAGATGAGGCCAGCATCGCCGACACCCTGATCTATGCCCTGCAAACCGATGGTTTCGAGGTGGAGTGGTTCCCCCTCGGCCAGCCGTTGCTGGCGCGACTGGAACAGTCGCGACCGGATTTTCTGATCCTGGATGTGGGGTTGCCGGACATAGGCGGTTTCGAGCTGTGCAAGCGGGTGCGGGCCCTGACCGACACTCCCCTGATGTTTCTCACCGCCCGCAGCGAGGAGATAGACAGGTTGATAGGGCTGGAGATAGGGGCCGACGACTACGTGGCCAAGCCCTTCTCGCCGCGGGAGGTGTGCGCCAGGGTGAGGGTGATACTGCGCCGCAGCCAGCCGAGCGCTCCCCAGCCCAGCGCCCTACTGGCACTGGACGAGGAGCGGGCCCGCATCTGCTTCCACGGTCAGCCCCTGACTCTCACCCGCTACGAATACCTGCTGCTCAAGACCCTGATGCAGGCGCCGGGGCGGGTCTACTCCCGCCAGCAGCTGATGGACCTGGTGTGGAGCGGGGCCGAAGAGAGCCTGGATCGCACCGTCGACACCCACATCAAGACCCTGCGCGCCAAGCTGCGGGAGCGGGACGCCGAGGCCAATCTGATCCTGACCCACCGCGGGCTGGGCTACAGCCTGGAGCTGGCATGAGCCACAGGGGATCGCAACGGCCAGGCAGGCCAGGGCAGCGGAACCACCGAGGGGGACGGCCATGAGGATAGGGTTGCAACTGCTGTGCGGTCTGGTGCTGATCTTCGCGCTGGCCGCCTGGTTCGTGCTGGAGATCTTCGTCGAGGAGATCAAACCCGGGGTGCGCAGTGCCACCGAGGATACCCTGGTGGACATGGCCCAGCTGCTGGCCCCCCTGGCCCTGGACGACCTGCAGGAGGGGAAGATGGCGGATGGCCGGCTGGCCAGCGCCTTTGCCCGCCTCAACCAGAGCCCCATCAACGCCCTGATCGACGGTCACCTCAAGCAGCAGGCGGAGTACCGTATCTATGTGGTCGACGCTAAAGGCAAGGTGGTCTATGACTCGGACGGGGTAGATCTGGGCAAGGACTATTCCCGCTGGAACGACGTCTACCGCACCTTGCGCGGGGAGTATGGCGCCCGCAGCACCCGCAGCGATCCTGACGATCCCGCCAGCTCGGTGATGCACGTGGCCGCCCCCCTGCGCGAGGGGGACGAGATCCTGGGTTCCCTCACTGTCGCCAAGCCCAACCGCACCCTGCTGCCCATGATAGAGCGCAGCGAGCACCAGCTGTTGCAGGGGGCAGCCCTGCTGCTCTGCCTCTCGCTGCTGATCGGCGCCCTGCTGGTGTGGTGGCTCACCCGCGCCATCGGCAAGCTGGTGCACTACGCCGATGCGGTCAGCCAGGGCCAGCCCGCCAGCCTGCCGAGGCTCCACAGCCCGGAGCTGGACCGGCTCGGTCACTCCCTCGAGACCATGCGCCGCCAGCTGGACGGCAAATCCTACATCGAAGCCTATGTGCACAGCCTGACCCATGAGCTCAAAAGCCCGCTGGCCGCCATCCGCGGGGCAGGGGAGATCCTCGCCGAGGCACCGCCCCCCGAGGTGGCGCGGCGCTTTATCGGCAACATCAATCTGGAGACGGCCCGCATGCAGCAACTGATCGAGCGCATGCTGCAGCTGGCGCGCCTCGAATCGGGGCAGGGGCTGGACAGACAGGCCATAGCCCCCGCCACACTGGGCAGGCGGGCTCTGGATGCCCGCCAGATAGTCGCTGCCCGCCGTCAGGTAGCCCTGGCGGCAGAGCTCGCCGACGCCCCCAGGCAGAAGTGGGATCCCCTGCTGGTGGAGCAGGCGCTGGGCAACCTGCTGGACAACGCCCTCGATTTCTCACCCACCGGGGGTCACATCCGGCTGAGTGGCGCCATGGAGCAGGGGGGCTACTGCTTCCGGGTGCGGGATCAGGGACCCGGCATCCCGGACTATGCGCTGCCGCGGATCTTCGAGCGCTTCTACTCCCTGCCCAGACCCGACAAGGGCAAGAGCAGCGGCCTCGGGCTCAGCTTTGCCGCCGAAGTGGCCCGCCAGCACGGCGGCCGGCTGACCCTGGGCAACCAGCCGGAAGGGGGGGTGCTGGCCGAACTCTGGCTGCCTGCCGGCTAGGGGACTTCACACTGAACACACAGAGTCGGGCTAAGCTGCGCCTCCTCGGATAGGGTCCCGCCCGGACCCGTCGATACGCGTTCTGATGCATCAAGGAGATGTTCATGCCCCGCATTCTGTTGTCCGGCCTGCTTGCCGCCGGCCTCTTCTGTGCCTTGCCCGCCAGCGCCACCACGGGCTGCCTGCTGTTTGCCGATGGCAGCGGCAAACCCCTCAGCGCCCAGGGTGACTGCGCCAGCCAGCTGACGCCCGCCTCCACCTTCAAGATCCCCCTCGCGCTGATGGGCTATGAGAGCGGCTTCCTGGTGGATGAACAGCTGCCCGCCCTGCCATTCAAAGCCGGTGACCCTGACTTCCTGCCGGAGTGGAAGCAGACCACCACCCCGAGCAGCTGGATGAAATTCTCGGTGATCTGGTACTCCCAACGCCTCACCGAGTGGCTGGGAGAGGCGCGCTTCCAGCAGTACGTCGACCGCTTCGACTACGGCAACCGGGAGCTCTCGGGCAACCCGGGCAAGCACGACGGCCTGACCCAGGCCTGGCTCAGTTCCAGCCTAGCCATCAGCCCCCAGGAGCAGGCCCGCTTCCTCGGCAAGCTGGTGAGCGGCAAGCTGCCGGTCTCCGCCGAAGCGGTACGCCGCACCAGCACGCTGCTGCGTCAGCCCGACATCGATGGCTGGCAGATCCACGGCAAGACCGGTATGGGCTACCCCAAGCTGCTGGATGGCAGCCTCAACCGGGATCAGCAGATCGGCTGGTTCGTCGGCTGGGCCAGCAAGCAGGACAAGAAGCTCATCTTCGTGCACACAGTGGTACAAAAACCCGGCAAGCAGTTCGCGTCCCTCAGGGCAAAGGAAGAGGTGTTTGCCGCCTTGCCAACAGAGCTGAAGAAACGCTGATCCCCAACCGGCGCCTGGCGCCGGTTTTTTTATCCCCCTTCACTCCCACTTCACAGGGCCCCATCCCCGCTTCACCCGACCAGGGCACACTCGACCCCATCAACAAGGAGAGGCGTCATGGTCAAACAGATATTTACCCACAAGATAGTGCTGCTGCTGTTGCTCAGTCTGCTGCTGATGATCCCCGTTCACTCCATCATGGAGCTGAACCGGGAGCGCCAGGCCTACCGCAGCCAGGCCATCCACAGCATCATGGCCAGCAGCAGTGGTCCGCAGCGCTTGCTGGGGCCTGTGCTGGTGCAACCCTATACCCGGGCCGTCACCGTCGAGCAGGATGGCAAGCGCTTCATGCGCGAGGAGCCGGTCTATCGCTACCTGCTGCCGGACAGGCTGGATGTGCGGGCCAGCATGGAGGTAACCCCGCGCAAGCTCGGCATCTATCAGGCCCAAGTCTATCACAGCCGGCTCTCCCTCTCCGGACGGTTGCCGGCCAGCCTGGCCGACAAGGCGCTGGTGGCCGGCAACCCGGATCTGAGCTTCGACGCCGCGGATCCCGCCCTGATCCCGGGCAAACCCTACCTCAGCCTGGTGCTGTCCGATGCCCGCGGCATCAGCAGCGTGCCCGAGCTGCAGCTGGGGGAGCGGCGCATTCCGTTTGCACCCGGAGCCCTGCTGGGTGACGGTCTGGCCGGCATCCATGCTCCGCTCGACAGCCTGCCCGGTGAAGATGGCCGCTTTCACATCGAGTTGAACCTGCAGGGCATGAACGCGCTTGAGGTGGTGCCGATCGGCCAGGACAGCAGGTTCAACCTGAGTGGCAACTGGCCCCACCCCAACTTCATCGGCGATTTTCTGCCCGGCAGCCGCACCCTGAACGATCAGGGGTTCGACGCCAGCTGGCAGAGCAGCTGGTTTGCCACCGACATGGAGCGGCGCTTCACCCGCATGATGAAGGGGGCGGGGACCGAGTTGCCGACCTTCAGCGTCAGCCTGGTGCAGCCGGTGGATCACTATCAGCAGAACGAGCGGGCCGCCAAGTACGCCCTGCTGTTCATCGGCCTCACCTTCCTCAGTTTCTTCATGTTCGAGCTGCTCAAGGGGCTGCGGGTGCACCCAATCCAGTACGCCCTGGTGGGCATGGGGCTGGCCATCTTCTATCTGGTGCTGCTGGCGCTGACCGAGCACCTCGGCTTTGGCTGGGCCTATCTGGTCGCCAGCCTCGCCAGCGTGTCACTCAACGGCTTCTACCTCAGCCATGTGCTGGGGGGGCCGCGTCAGGGCCTCGGCTTCGCGGCCCTGCTCGGGCTGGTCTACGCCATACTGTTCGGGCTGCTGCAGGCCGAGGAGATAGCCCTGCTGCTCGGCGCCCTGCTGCTGTTCGCCATCCTGACGCTTGTCATGGTGCTGACCCGCAAGCTGGACTGGTATGGGGTGATGGGCAATCCGCCGCCTTCCTCGGCTCCGAGCCAGGAGAGCTGAAAACAAAACCGGCGCCCTGAGGGCGCCGGTTTCATTTCATTGATCGTGCATCACTTCTTCTTGACCGGGCGGGCCCAGTTCTTGATGTGACGCTGGGGCACCCGGGTGATCACCAGCTCGTGCTCGGCCACATCCTTGGTGATGGTGGAACCCGCCCCCAGGGTGGCGCCCTTGCCGATGCGCACCGGCGCCACCAGCTGGGTATCGGAGCCGACGAAGACGTCATCCTCGATGATGGTCTGGAACTTGTTCACCCCATCGTAGTTGCAGGTGATGGTACCGGCGCCGATATTCACCTTGGCGCCGATGTCCGCATCCCCCAGGTAGGTCAGATGACCACACTTGGAGCCGACCCCGAGCCGGGATTTCTTCATCTCGACGAAGTTGCCGACGTGGGCATCCTGCTCCAGCACGGCACCCGGGCGCAGACGGGCAAAGGGGCCGACCGAGCACTGATCCGCCACCATGGCGCCCTCGATGACGGAGTAGGGTTTCACCTCGCTGTGATCCCCAATCTCGCAATCCTTCAGCACGGCGCCGGCACCGATGCGCACATGGTTGCCGAGTTTGACCTTGCCCTCGATGATGACGTTGACGTCGATCACCACTTCCTCCCCGATCTCGAGGGTGCCGCGCAGATCGAAGCGGGCCGGATCGATCAGGGTGACCCCGGCGATCATCAGCCTCTCGGCCTGCATCTGCTGATAGCTGCGCTCGAGGGCCGCCAGCTGGACCCGGTTGTTGGCCCCTTCCACCTCCATGGCGCTGTCCGGATGGACGGCGGCGATGGGGCAGCCATCCCCATGGGCCATGGCGATCACGTCGGTGAGATAGAACTCCCCCTGGGCGTTCTTGTTGTCCAGGCGCGACAGCCAGCCACGCAACTGGGCGCCATTGGCCACCAGCACGCCGGTATTCACCTCGCGGATGGCGAGCTGTTCGGCGTTGGCATCCTTCTGCTCGACGATGCCGACTACCTGGCCGTTCTCACGGACGATACGGCCATAGCCGGTGGGGTTGTCCAGCACCACCGTCAGCAGCGCCATGCCGTCGTCGGCCTTGGCCGCCAGCAGCCGTTGCAGGGTCTCGGGCTGGATCAGCGGGGTGTCACCGTAGAGCACCAGCACCTCATCCTCATCTTTCCAGAACGGGATCGCCTGGGCGACGGCATGGCCGGTGCCCAGCTGCTGTGCCTGCAACACCCAGTTGAGATCCGGGGCGGCAATCCGCTCCTTGAGCAGCTCGGCGCCGTGGCCATAGACCAGGTGCAACTGTTCGGCACCTATCTGGCGGGCGGTGTCGATCACATGGGACACCATGGGTTTGTTGGCGACAGGGTGCAGCACCTTGGGCAGAACGGAACGCATGCGAGTACCTTTACCCGCAGCCAGGATCACGACGTTGAGAGACATAGCCAGCCTTTGAAACATGAGGAAATGCTCGGCGGAGTCTATCCAACGGGCAAAAAAAAAGCGACCCGAAGGTCGCTTTTTGCATCACCGTGATTAGCGGTAATTCTTTTTGACGATATCGATAACCCGCAGCTGGGCCATTGCTTTGGCCAGCTCGGCAGACGCCTGAGCATAGTCGATATCACCATGGGAGCTGCTGATCCGCTCTTCGGCACGACGCTTGGCTTCCTGGGCTTTCGCCTCATCCAGGTCATCGGCACGAATGGCGGTATCGGCCAGCACGGTCACGGCTTCGGGTTGTACTTCCAGCATGCCGCCGGAGATGTACAGCACCTCTTCGCTACCATTTTGCTTGATCAAGCGGACCAGGCCCGGCTTGATGGCAGTCAGCAACGGAGCATGACCGTGGCGGAGACCCAGCTCACCCTCGGAGCCTGTTACCTGGGCAGATTGCACACGACCGGAAAACAGTTTTCCTTCGGCGCTCACCACATCCAGGTGAAATGAGATCATCTCAGCCATGGGCCCTCCTATCGAGGCTTACAGTTTCTTGGCTTTCTCGACGACTTCGTCGATGCCACCAACCATGTAAAACGCCTGCTCGGGCAGATCGTCGTACTCGCCTTTCAGGATGCCCTGGAAACCACGGATGGTCTCTTTCAGCGGCACGTATTTGCCCGGAGAACCGGTAAATACTTCGGCCACGAAGAACGGCTGGGACAGGAAACGCTCGATCTTACGGGCACGGGATACGGTCAGTTTGTCTTCTTCTGACAGTTCATCCATACCCAGGATGGCGATGATGTCCTTCAGCTCCTTGTAGCGCTGCAGCACGATCTGCACACCACGAGCGGTCTCGTAGTGATCCTTGCCTACCACCAGCGGATCCAGCTGACGGGAGGTGGAGTCCAGCGGGTCAACGGCCGGGTAGATACCCAGTGCCGCGATCTGACGGGACAGAACGATGGTCGCATCCAGGTGGGCGAAGGTGGTCGCCGGAGACGGGTCGGTCAAGTCATCCGCAGGCACGTAAACGGCCTGGACTGACGTGATGGAACCAGTCTTGGTGGAGGTGATACGTTCTTGCAGAACACCCATCTCCTCGGCCAGGGTCGGCTGGTAACCTACTGCAGAAGGCATACGGCCCAGCAGTGCGGATACCTCGGTACCGGCCAGGGTGTAACGGTAGATGTTGTCCACGAAGAACAACACGTCACGACCCTCGTCACGGAACTTCTCGGCCATGGTCAGACCGGTCAGCGCCACACGCAGACGGTTTCCGGGCGGCTCGTTCATCTGACCGTATACCAGAGATACCTTGTCCAGTACGTTGGACTCCATCATCTCGTGGTAGAAGTCGTTACCCTCACGGGTACGCTCACCCACACCGGCGAATACAGAGTAACCACTGTGTTCGATCGCGATGTTACGGATCAGCTCCATCATGTTGACGGTCTTGCCTACACCGGCACCACCGAACAGACCGACCTTACCACCCTTGGCGAACGGACAAACCAGGTCGATAACCTTGATGCCGGTCTCCAGCAGCTCGGTGCTGTTGGACTGATCTTCGTAGCTGGGGGCTTCGCGGTGGATGGACCAACGCTCTTCTTCGCCGATCGGACCCTTCTCGTCGATGGGCTCGCCCAGTACGTTCATGATACGACCCAGGGTCGAGGTACCAACCGGTACCTGGATGGCCTTGCCGCTGTTAACTACTTCCAACCCACGACGCAGACCGTCGGAGGAACCCATGGTGATGCAACGAACGACGCCGCCGCCGATCTGTTGCTGAACTTCCAGTACCAGACCCTGGCCTTGGCCTTCGCTGATGACTTTCAGTGCATCGTACACCTGGGGCACGGCATTCTGCGGGAACTCGATGTCCACTACAGCGCCGATGATTTGGACGATGAAACCGTTACTCATGTCAAATCCTCTAAACCTTTGATAACCCTTGCCTTACACCGCAGCAGCACCGGATACGATCTCTGTCAGTTCCTGGGTAATACTGGCCTGACGGGCCTTGTTGTACACCAGTTGCAGATCGTTTATCAGGTTGCCGGCGTTGTCAGTCGCGGCTTGCATGGCAACCATTCGGGCTGCCTGTTCACTTGCCAAGTTTTCTACCACGCCCTGGTACACCTGGGATTCGACGTAGCGAATCAACAGGGTATCCAGCAGCTGCTTGGGATCCGGCTCATAGAGGTAATCCCAGTGGTGTTTCTTGGCGAGCTTGCTGTCTTCTGTTACGGGCAAAGGCAGCAGTTGATCGACTTTTGGTTGCTGCACCATGGTGTTGACGAACTTGTTGTACACCAGATACAGCCTGTCAATCTCACCGTTGTCGTAAGCCTTCAGCATGACCTTGACTGAACCAATCAGGTCATTGACGCTCGGGTTGTCACCCAGTCCTGAGACATGGGCTTTCACCTTGGCGCCGTGCCGCTCAAAGAAGTTGGAGGCCTTGCTACCGATCAATGCCAGGTCAACCTTGGCACCTTTCGCGCTCCATTGCTTCATATCGTTGAGGGCGGATTTGAACAGGTTGATGTTCAGGCCGCCACACAGGCCACGGTCGGTGGAGACGACGATGTAACCCACTCGCTTGACCTCACGTTCGATGAGGTAGGGGTGCTTGTATTCCAAGTTCCCCTGAGCGATATGGCCGATCACCTTGCGCATGGTTTCAGCGTACGGACGGCTGGCAGACATGCGTTCCTGCGCACGGCGCATCTTGCTGGCTGCCACCATTTCCATAGCGCTGGTGATCTTCTGAGTGTTCTTCACACTCCCGATCTTGTTACGTATCTCTTTTGCGCCGGCCATCTCTTCTCTCCATCAGGTGGCAGCTTGCGCTGCCACACACGCTTACCAGGTCTGGGTTGCCTTGAAGTCATCCAGCAACGCAGTCAGCTTGCCAACGATTGCATCGTTGTAGTCGGCCTTGGCATTGATTTCAGCCATCAGCTCAGCATGCTGGGTATTGGCGTAAGAGAGCAGAGCGGCTTCGAAGTCGACGATCTTGCTCAGTTCGACATCGGCTAGGTAGCCCTTCTCGGCGGCGAACAGCACCAGAGACTGGTGAGCCACGCTCATCGGAGAGTACTGCTTCTGCTTCATCAGCTCGGTCACTTTCTGACCGTGATCCAGCTGCTTGCGAGTCGCATCGTCCAGATCGGAAGAGAACTGGGCGAAGGCCGCTAGCTCACGATACTGGGCCAGCGCGGTACGGATACCACCGGACAGCTTCTTGACGATCTTGGTCTGAGCGGCACCGCCCACACGGGATACGGAGATACCCGGGTCAACCGCCGGACGAATACCGGAGTTGAACAGCTGAGTGGTCAGGAAGATCTGGCCATCGGTGATGGAGATCACGTTGGTCGGAACGAACGCAGACACGTCGCCGGCCTGGGTTTCGATGATCGGCAGCGCGGTCAGAGAACCGGTCTGGCCAGTCACGGCACCCTTGGTGAACTTCTCGACGTACTCGACGTTGACGCGGGAAGCACGCTCCAGCAGACGGGAGTGCAGATAGAAGACGTCGCCCGGGTAAGCTTCGCGTCCTGGCGGACGGCGCAGCAGCAGGGAGATCTGGCGATAAGCTACGGCCTGCTTGGACAGGTCATCATAGATGATCAGCGCGTCTTCACCGCGGTCACGGAAGTACTCACCCATGGAGCAACCGGCATAGGGAGCCAGGTACTGCAAGGCAGCCGCTTCGGAGGCAGAGGCGACGACCACGATGGTGTTGGCCAGGGCGCCGTGCTCTTCCAGCTTGCGTACCACGTTGGCGATGGTGGAGGCCTTCTGGCCAATCGCAACGTAGACACACTTAATGCCGGAGTCTTTCTGGTTGATGATGGTGTCGATCGCGATGGCGGTCTTACCAACCTGACGGTCACCGATGATCAGCTCACGCTGGCCACGACCGATAGGGATCATGGCATCGATGGCTTTCAGACCGGTCTGGACTGGCTGGTCAACAGACTTACGCTCGATAACGCCCGGGGCAATGACTTCGATCGGCGAGTAGCCGTCGTTGTCTACCGGACCCTTACCGTCGATCGGCTGACCCAGGGTGTTGACCACCCGGCCCAACAGACCACGACCGACCGGCACTTCCAGAATACGGCCGGTACCTTTTACTTTCATCCCTTCAGCCAGGTTGGCATAGGGACCCATGACAACGGCACCAACGGAGTCACGCTCCAGGTTCAATGCCAGAGCGAAGCGGTTGCCCGGCAGCTCGATCATTTCACCCTGCATGGCATCGGCCAGACCGTGGATACGAATGATACCGTCGCTCACAGAGACGATGGTACCTTCGTTACGCGCTTCGCTTTTGACATCAAACTGCGCAATGCGCTGCTTGATCAGCTCGGCGATTTCAGTGGAATTCAGTTGCATGCTCTAATACCCCAATCAAGATTGCAGCGCGTCGGCCATGCGATCCAGCTTACCGCGGACCGTGCCGTCGATAACCAGATCACCGGCCTTGATGAGCACCCCGGCCATCAAGGACGCATCGATGCTGCAATTCAGCTTCACTTTGCGCGCGAGACGTTGTTCCAGAGAAGCCTGAATAGCGGCCTTCTGCTGGTCGGTCAGTTCGATCGCCGAAATCACGTCAGCCTGAACTTCTTTGTCCAGTTCAGCCTTGAGCGCGACATATTCAGCAACGACAGCCGGCAGCACACCCAAGCGACCATTCTCAGCCATCACCCGGATCAGGTTCTGACCATGCTCGTTGAGCTGCTCACCGCAGACACCGACAAACAGATTTGCCAGTTCTTCGGCGGCCACGGAGCCGTTTACCAGATTGTGGATGGTCTCGTTCTCAGCCACTTGTGCGGCGAAACCGAGCATCTCCAGCCATTGGTCAACCGCCTTGTGCTCAACGGCAAACTCGAAAGCAGCCTTGGCGTAGGGGCGAGCGATTGTAGTCAGTTCAGACATAGCCCCGTTCCCGTTACAGTTCTGCTACCAGTTTGTCGACGATGTCGCTGTTGGCAGCCTGGTCGATTTGGCGTGCCAGGATCTTCTCTGCACCCGCGATGGCAAGAGCAGCAACCTGCTTGCGCAGTTCTTCTTTGGCACGATGACGTTCAGCTTCGATCTCTGCACGGCCCTGAGCCAGGATTTTTTCCCGCTCTGCTTGAGCTCCGACAGCGGCCTCATCAATGATCTGGGCCTTGCGTTTGTTGGCCTGATCGATGATTTCAGCAGCCTGAAGCTTGGCTTCTTTCAGCTGATCGGTGGCGTTGGCCTTGGCCAAATCCAGATCTTTCTTGGCACGTTCGGCAGAAGAGAGACCATCAGCAATTTCTTTCTGACGGGCTTCGATGGCAGCGATCAGCGGCGGCCATACGTACTTCATGCAAAACACTACGAAGATGAAAAAAGCAATTGCTTGGCCGAGGAGGGTGGCGTTGATATTCACAGCCGATGTCCTCTTAAGTTAGTTAATGGGTTCTGCGTGAGTCGTGACGACTTAGGCAACCGCAAACATCACATACAGACCCAGACCAACGGCGATCATCGGGATCGCATCCACCAGACCCATGACGATGAAGAACTGGGTACGCAGAACAGGGATCAGGTCCGGTTGACGAGCAGCACCTTCCAGGAACTTGCCACCCAGGATACCGATACCGATGGAGGCGCCGATAGCCGCCAGACCCATCATCATTGCAGCAGCGATGTACAGCAGGTCCATGTTCAAGTTTTCCATGAGGATCTCCATTTATTTAGATGTAATTGATTGTATAAAAAGGATTATTTGAGTTGCATCAACCATGGTCTTCTTGCGCCATCGACAGATAGACGATGGTCAGAACCATGAAGATAAACGCCTGCAAAGTGATGATCAGGATGTGGAAAATTGCCCAAGGCACGGACAGGATCCACTGTGACCACCAGGGTAACAAACCCGCAATCAGGATAAAGATCAGTTCGCCAGCATACATGTTGCCGAACAGTCGCAGACCCAATGAAACAGGCTTGGAAATCAACGTGACGGTTTCAAGGATGAAGTTAACCGGGATGGCAGCGGGATGGTTGAAAGGCTGAAGAGTCAGCTCCTTCACGAATCCGCTGATACCCTTGACCTTGATGCTGTAGTACAGGATCAAGAAGAACACGCCCAAAGCCATGGACATGGTGATGTTAACGTCAGCAGAGGGAACCACACGCAGATAGGGAACACCCATCAACTGTGCAGCGTGAGGGATAAAGTCAACGGGGATCAGATCCATGAAGTTCATCAGGAAGATCCAGACAAACACTGTCAGTCCCAGCGGTGCGATGACCGGGTTCCGACCATGGAAGATGTCTTTGACGTTACCATTCACAAACTCGACCAGCATCTCCACAAAGCACTGCAGCTTACCGGGCACACCGCTGGTGGCCTTGACGGCGACGCGGCGGAACGACCAGATAAACAGGGCGCCTAGCAAGACGGAAAATATCATGGAATCGATATTCACCGTCCAGAACCCGGACCCGACTTGCAGGTGGGTCAGGTGGTGGGAGATATATCCCTGAGGAGTCAGGACTTCTCCGGTTGCAGACATGAGTTTTCCTAATAGTGGTTGTTAAGCGTGAATGAAACTATCCACTGTACAACGAGGGCGAGGATATAAGTGGCGAAGAACGAGACGGTGTCGACCTCGATCCCGGAGCCAAACATCAGGGCGAAAAGTCCTGTTGTAGTAATGAGCTTAATCCCTGCCCCACCATAAAAGTCCCGCAAAACCAGGCCCACGCTCTCTTTCGTCACCTTGCGGCGCAGAACCCAGAGAGTGAACAAGGCTTGAGGAACCCAGTACATTCCCCCCCCGAAGAGGGAAGAACGTCCGGCAAAGGCCCCGGTCTGATAAAACCAGACGGAACTGATCGCCAGGATCAGGATGAGCTGACAAACGAGCATAGCCAAGGCTAGCGTCAAACCTTCCAAGGCTACTTTCTGTTTCACCAACCTACCCCTGAACATTACAGAACTGTAAAAAATCGGGATCCGAAGACCCCAGGTTCACAGCTCGAAAAGCCGGTCAAATTATACCCGTGAAGACGGCTATTGCAACATGGCAAAAATCCTTAATTTTTGCGGCTTTCCGCGCGAAATTAAGGTTATGTTCATATCGAAAGGAATGGATGTTTTATTACTACAAAAAGCGTAAAAATCACGATTCTGACAGACCAAAATAGCCCAATACCCGGTCCAAATCCGCTAAGTTATCGTAACTTATTACTAACTTGCCGCTATCCTTCTTGCCCGGCTGAAGCTGTACCTGATTGCCAATTTTTTCTGAAATCTGGCGCTCGAGGTAACCAAACTGGGGATCGCGGACGGGCTCGACCTTGGTTTTTGCCGGTTCCAGCGCTTTTTGCACCAGTTTCTCGGTATCTCGCACCGTCAGCCCCTTCTGGGCGACCAGCTTGGCCAGCTCGGACTGGGCCGGGCCGCTCAGGGCCAGCAGGGCACGGGCATGGCCCATGTCGAGATCCCCGTGCTCGACGAACCGCTTCACGTCCTCGTTGAGCTGGTTCAGGCGCAGCAGGTTGGTGACAGTGGTGCGGGACTTGCCCACCGCCTCGGCCACCTGCTGGTGGGTCAGCTCGAATTCGGTCAGCAGTCGCTGCAGGGCCACCGCTTCTTCGATGGCGTTGAGATCCTCACGCTGAATGTTCTCAATCAGTGCTATGGCCACCGCGGCCTCGTCAGGCACGTCCTTGACGATGCAGGGTACCACCTCGAGCCGGGCCAGCTGGGACGCACGCCAGCGCCGCTCACCGGCGATGATCTCGAAGCGATTCTCCCCGATGGAGCGTACCACTATCGGCTGAATCACGCCTTGCGCCCGTATCGAGTTGGCCAGGTCTTCCAGCGCATCCTGGGACATGTCCTTGCGCGGCTGGTATTTGCCGGACTGCAGCCACTCCAGCGGCAGCTTGCGCAGCTCCCCCTGGTTGGTGGGCGCCATGGCCTGTTCGGTACGCTGGTCGCTCATCACCTGTTTCTGGCGGGCGGCCGTGCTGGTGCTGAGCAGGGCATCCAACCCCTTGCCCAGCCCACGTTTCTTCGGCGTCATATGCTCTCTCGGTCTGCGGTGATCGGCTGAGACTCCTGCTCCTGACGACGCAGGATCTCGCCAGCCAGGGCCAGATAGGCCTTGGCCCCCACCGATGATTTGTCATAGTGCATGGCCGGGGCACCGAAGCTCGGTGCCTCCGCCAGTCTAACGTTGCGGGGGATGATGGTGCGATAGACCTTGTCCCCGAAATGCTGTTTCAGCTGATCGGACACATCATTGGCCAGCCGGTTGCGGTGATCGAACATGGTGCGCAGCACCCCTTCGATCTTCAGCTCCGGGTTGACGACGGCCGCCAGCTTGCTGATGGTGTCCACCAGAGCGGTGAGCCCTTCAAGCGCGTAATACTCGCACTGCATGGGCACCAGCACGGAATCGGCGGCGGCCATGGCGTTGACGGTCAGCATGTTGAGAGAAGGCGGGCAGTCGATGAAGACGTAGTCGTACTTGTCCCGTACCGAGGCCAGGGCGTTGCGCAGGCGGATCTCGCGGGCGAAGAACTCCATCAGACGGATTTCCGCCGCCGTCACGTCGGCATTGGCGGCGATGAGGTGATAGCCACCCGAGGTCTCGGGGATGATCACCTCCTTGATGGGAGCATCGTCGATCAGCAGTTCATAGGCGGTGCGTTCGACTTCGTACTTGTCGACGCCGCTGCCCATGGTGGCATTGCCCTGCGGATCCAGATCGATCACCAGCACCTTGCGCCGGGTAGCGGCCAGGGAGGCGGCCAGATTCACACAGGTGGTGGTTTTACCCACTCCACCCTTCTGGTTGGCTATGGCAATGACTTTTCCCACACTATCCCCTAAATGAATACGGCGGCCCTATTCGGGCTGGATGGCTTTAAACTCCAGCAGATGACGCTCGCCTTCCAGTTCGGGCACCACCAGCTGATGGGTGGCAACCAGACGAATGCTGGCAGGCAACTGTGCCAGTTCCTGCTCGGGGTATTGTCCCTTGAGCGCCAGGAAGCTGCCCTCGGGTGACGGCAGATGGTGACACCAGTTCAGCATGTCCTCCAGCGAGGCGAAGGCCCGGCTGAGTACCCCATCGAAGCCCACCTCGGGTTGATACTCTTCCACCCGGGATTTGACGGGCGTCACATTGGTCAGCCCCAGCTCCTGGATCACCTGGCGGATGAAGTTGATCCGCTTGCCCAGGCTGTCGAGCAGCACGAACTGCTTGTCCGGATTGATGATGGCCAGCGGCAGGCCGGGCAGGCCCGGGCCTGTGCCCACATCGATGAAACGCTCACCGTGCAGGTGAGGGCTCACCACCAGGCTGTCGAGGATGTGCTTGACCAGCATGGCGTCCGGATCTCGCACCGAGGTGAGATTGTAAGCCTTGTTCCACTTGTGCAGCAACTCAACCAACTGCACCAACTGGGTCTTTTGGGTGTCGGTGATAACAATACCGGCCTGCATGAGCAGGCCGTTCAATCTTTCCAGCATGGGATTCCTCAGGCGGTTTTACGCAGCAGGCCGTGTTTCTTCAGGTGAACCAGCAGGATGGAGATGGCCGCCGGGGTGATGCCGGAGATGCGGGAGGCCTGACCAATGGTCTGCGGCTTGGCATCGTTCAGCTTGGCGATCACCTCGTTGGAGAGACCGTTCACGTCGCGGTAGTTCATGTCCAGCGGCAACAGGGTATTCTCGTTGCGCAGTTGCTTCTCCACCTCGTCGTGCTGACGCTCGATGTAGCCGGCGTACTTGATCTGGATCTCCACCTGATCCGCCGCGGCCGCGTCTTCCAGCGCCGGGCCGACCCCCTCGATGGCCATCAGGGCATCGTAGGTCACCTCGGGGCGACGCAGCAGCTCTTCCAGGCTCTGCTCCCGGGTCAGGGGCGTGTTGACCAGGGCGTTGACAGCTTCCAGCGACGGGTGCTGCGGGTGGATCCAGGTCGAACGCATGCGCTGACGCTCCTGCTCCACCTGCTCCATCTTGGTGTTGAACAGGCTCCAGCGATGGTCATCCACCAGACCCAGCTCGCGACCTATGGCGGTCAGGCGCAGATCGGCGTTGTCTTCCCGCAGCAGCAGACGGTATTCGGCGCGGCTGGTGAACATGCGGTAGGGCTCGCGAGTCCCCAGGGTGGAGAGATCGTCCATCATCACGCCCATGTAGGCCTGATCCCGGCGGGGGTGCCAGGCATCCTTGCCCTGGGCGCGCAGACCGGCGTTCAGACCGGCCATCAGCCCCTGGGCGGCCGCCTCTTCATAGCCAGTGGTGCCGTTGATCTGGCCGGCGAAGAACAGGTTTGGAATGCACTTGCTCTCCATGTTGGCCTTGAGATCCCGCGGATCGAAGAAGTCGTATTCGATGGCGTAGCCGGGGCGGGTGATGTGGGCATTCTCGAAGCCACGGATCGAACGGACGATCTGCACCTGCACGTCGAACGGCAGGCTGGTGGAGATCCCGTTCGGGTAGAGTTCGTGGGTGGTCAGGCCTTCCGGCTCGACGAAGATCTGGTGCGCCGTCTTGTCGGCGAAGCGGGTGATCTTGTCCTCGATCGACGGGCAGTAACGCGGCCCTATCCCCTCGATCACCCCGGCGTACATGGGGCTGCGATCCAGGTTGTTGCGGATCACCTCGTGGGTCTTCTCGTTGGTGTGGGTAACGTAGCAGGGCACCTGACGCGGGTGCTGGCTGGCGTTGCCGATGAAGGAGAAGACGGGACGAGGATCGTCGCCGTGCTGCTGCTGCATCACGGAGAGATCGACGGTGCGGGCATCGATGCGTGGCGGCGTGCCTGTCTTGAGCCGATCGATACGCAGGGGCAGCTCACGCAGACGCTGGGCCAGGGCGATCGAGGGAGGATCCCCGGCGCGGCCGCCCTTGTAGTTTTCCATCCCGATGTGGATCAGGCCGTTCAGGAAGGTCCCTACCGTCAGCACCACCGTCTTGCCGCTGATGCGGATCCCGCTCTGGGTAACCACGCCGGCGACACGATCCCCGTCCATGACGAGATCGTCACAGGCTTGCTGGAAGATCTTCAGGTTCGGGTAATTTTCCAGGGTCTGGCGCACCACGGCCTTGTAAAGCAGGCGATCCGCCTGGGCACGGGTGGCACGCACAGCGGGCCCTTTGGAGGAGTTGAGGGTACGGAACTGGATCCCGCCAAGATCGATGGCCTGCGCCATGATCCCGCCGAGGGCATCCACTTCCTTGACCAGGTGTCCCTTGCCGATCCCGCCGATCGCCGGATTACAGGACATGTGTCCCAGCGTATCGATGTTGTGGGTCAGCAACAGGGTATTCAGGCCCATACGGGCGGCCGCTGTTGCTGCTTCGGTTCCTGCATGACCGCCACCGACGACGATCACATCAAATTGTTCATGGTATTGCATTGGGGATCACCTTGATCTGCACGCCTGAAGATCTTTATTTGCCTGGGCTGAAGGGCGGATCATTCTATCCGTTTAGCCTCTTGAGGGGAACGTCTACTTCAGGATCAGTATGGATGCAGGATCCGTTAGTAGATCTTAAGGATCTTTAGATCGATCTTTTACTGGATCTTTTATTAGGATCCGGGGTTTCTGTTGATAAGCCCTTTTTGATCATAAAGATCATCCGTTTAAAGACGATCTCAGCTTGTGGAAAAGCTTGGATCCCAGGGCCCTGAACGGGGGGATAACCAGTGGTTTTATGCACAGGCCAGAACTGGATTAGATCTCATACATGGATAACTATAGGTTTTACAGAGCTTAACACTGTAGTTATACACATTACCCCTGGGCGTTGTGGGTAACCGTGTAGAACAACTCTCCCGGATCTATCTGTTAATAACCTGGTGGATAGGAATTTGGGGATAAGCGGGGAGATCAAGGTGTTTTTACCGGATCTCCCACGCCCTGATCAGGCGATCATCTGCATCCAGTCATGGATCCAGGCTTCGGCGGCATCTTCCGGGATCTCGTGCTGGGTCACGTCTATCTCCAGACGATCCCCGATCCGGCTGGCGCCGCACTCGGCCAGCAGCCGATCCAGCGTCTTGCCACCCTGGCAGAAAGTGTCATAACTGCGGTCCCCAAGCCCGATCACCCCATATTTCAAGGCGTTGAGATCCGGATGCTGGTCGGCAAGATCCTTGGCGAAGGGCTGAAGATTGTCGGGCACGTCGCCGGCACCATGGGTAGAAGTGATCACCAGCAGGATGGCATCCGGCTCAGCCAGCACCTCGGCCAGGCTGGCCGGGTTGTGGATCCGGGTCTGGTGGCCCGCCTGTTCCAGCAGGCTGGCGACATGATCTGCGACATATTCGGCGGCGCCCAGCATGGAGCCGACGACAAGATTGAGTTTGGCCATGGAATGGATCCTGATGTCATCGAAAGAAACGGAGAGCCTGGATTCTACCGCCAAAGGATGTGGATAAATATGGATAAAGCTTGGGGATAAGGATCCTTCACGATTTTTATGGCAGAGGCCGCCCTCGCCATCTTTTTTCATCTTCCCCTGTGTTCCCTTCTTTTGATCACCCTCCGGAATGAGTCTTTCTGCCGGAAATGCCGTCCGTTGATACAGCAGGTAACAATAGAGATGCAAATGATTAGCAATTATTGAATCGATTCGATCATGGCTCCTGTAGTAGCATTGTGCCGCTTTATTCGCCTAAGGAGTCGGGCAGACCGGCCGCATTGGGCACCCATAATAAGAAACCAAAATATAAATCATTGATATTTGAGACACTTATATGATTGCGCAAAAAAATACCCAGAATGCAGTGATGCGAAAGAAGGGGGCCCAGCTGTTGCCGCTCTCCTGCCTGCTGGCGAGCCTGCCGGTGCTGGCTGCGGAACAAGCGGATAAAGAGCTGCCCAAGGCGGCTGAAACCATGGTGGTCACCGGCACCGCCATGAAGGTCGAAGTGCCCATGGCAGAGACCCCGCGCGCCATCTCAGTGGTCAATCGCGAGGAGCTGGATCAGCACGCCGTGCAGCAGCTCGACGAGTCAGTGCGCTACCGCTCCGGCGTGCTCACCGGCCTGTATGGCTCGGACAACAACACCGACTGGTTCAAGGTCCGTGGCTTCGATGCCGCCTCCTACCTGGATGGCAACCGCCTGTTCAGCACCGGCTACTATGTGTGGACGCCGGAACCCTTCGGCCTGGAAAACGTGGAGCTGCTCAAGGGCCCAGCCTCCATCCTCTACGGCGAGGCCCCTCCCGGCGGTGTGATCAACTCCATCAGCAAGCGTCCAACCGCGACCCCGCAAGGGTTGGTCAATCTGCAACTGGGCAACCGGGATCTGCGCCAGGTCGGGGTCGACTTCTCCGACGATCTGACCGACAACAGCCGCTATCGCATGGTCGCACTCTATAAAGAGCGTGACGGCGTACTGGATGGTACCTACAACGAGCGCTCTTATCTGGCGCCAAGCGTTACCCTGGATATCTCGGATCGCACCAGCCTGACCCTGCTGGCCAGTTTCCTGCACGACGAAGGGGTGCCCACCAACGGTTTCTTCCCCGTCTATGGCACCCTGAACACCTCGGGCGGCCAGATCGATCCCGCCACCAACCTGAGTCAGCCGGATTACGATCGCAACCGCAACACCCAGATCTCCACCGGTTACGAGCTGGCCCACCAGTTCAACCAGACCTGGGAGTTCAAGCAGAACGTCCGCTTCAACTACAACGATCTGCTGCTGCGCCAGACCTATATCTTCCCGACTTACGAAGGCACCACCGCCTACCGTGGCCTGGTCTACCGCGATGGCGACACCAAGAGCGCCACCATGGACAACCAGATGGTGGGTTACTGGAACACGGATCGCACCGAGCAGACTCTGCTGCTGGGGATCGATCTGCAGCGTCATGTGAACGAAGGGGTCGAGGCCGACAACTACGGCATGGGATCCATCGATACCATGAACCCGGATTACAGCGGCTTCCCCGGTTTCGATGAGTCCACCGCCACCTATCAGAAGAACACCAAGGGCCAGAGCGGCCTCTATGCCCAGCACCAGATCCGCTGGGACGATCGCTGGTTGCTGACCGCTGGCGGCCGCTTCGACTATGTGGAGACCCACAACATCAGCGAAGCCACCAGCAAGAACGAGAAACAGTACGATGACAACCTCTCGCTCTCCGGCAGCCTGATGTACCTGGCCGACAACGGCCTCTCCCCTTACTTCGCCTATGCCGAGTCGTTCGAGGTGTTGCCGGGTATAGATCCCAACACCAAGAACTCCTACAAGCCGCTCGAGGGCAAGCTGTACGAGACCGGCATCAAGTACGCGCCCAGCTTCCTCGATGGCTACATCAACCTGGCGCTGTTCGATCTGGAGCAGACCAACTCGCTGGTCTCTACAGGCTCAGGTCAGCAAACCCAGGCTGGCGAAGTGACCTCCCAGGGCGTCGAACTGGAAGGAAGCGTGCAGGCCACCGAGGCGCTGCGCCTGACCGCTGCTTATACCTACACCGACGCCAAGACCAACGACACCGGCAACGGTGACCGCCGTGCCAGCCTGATCCCGCGCCACCAGGCCTCCTTCTGGGGCAACTACAAGGTGCAGCAGGGGCCGGTCTCCGGGCTGGAAGTGGGCACCGGGGTGCGCTATATCGGCTCCAGTGTCGGCATAGGTGCCGTGGATGCCAGCTACAACCCCATCTACGGTTCGGCCCAGGTACCGGCCCAGACGGTGTGGGATGCGATGATCGGGTATGACTTCGCCAAGAACTGGCGTGCCCAGGTCAACGTCAACAACCTGCTGAACGACACCTATGTGGCGAGCTGTGACTACTACTGCTACTACGGTGAGCCGCGCAGCATAGTCGGCTCCGTCAACTACCGCTGGTAAGATCCAGGCCGGGCGGGAGCCTCAAGCTCCCGCCCTCCTTCTTTTTGTATACAGGCCTGTCATGGAACTCTTGTCACTGGTTTACCGCCAATACCGTTGGCCCTTCATCGCCATTACCCTGCTCAGTCTGCTCAGCGCCGTGAGTGGGATAGGCGTCATTGCCTTTATCAATCAATATCTTATCGAGTCAGTCGGCGATCCGCTGCCGATCCTGGGCCAACTGCTCGGCCTCATTCTGCTGTTGCTGGTGATCACGCTCGGATCCCAGCTGGCCCTGACCACCCTCGGTCATCATTTCGTCTACCGGTTGCGCGGTCGCCTGCTCAAGCAACTGCTGGACACCGACGTCGCCCGCATTCGCCAGATTGGGCAGGGGCCGCTGCTGGCCTCCCTCTCCAGCGACATCGGCCAGATCACCATCGCCTTCGTGCGTCTGCCCGAGCTGGTGCAGGGGATGGTGCTCACCCTGGGTTCCATCATTTACCTCGGCTTGCTCTCTCCCGCCCTGCTCGGTGTCACCGCCCTCTGGGTCACAGTGACCATGGTGGTGGGCTGGCTGCTGGTGAACCATGTCTATCGCCACCTGGCCCAGATGCGTCAGGCCGAAGACAGGCTCTATCAGAACTACCAGTCCATCATCGCCGGCAGCAAGGAGCTGGCGCTCAACCGCGAGCGGGCTCACTTCGTCTACCACCAGCTCTATGAGCAGAACGCCCGGGACTATCGCCATCACATCATCCGCGCCGATACCTATCACCTGAGCGCGGTGAACTGGTCGAACATCATGATGCTGGGGGCCATAGGCCTGGTCTTCTTCCTGGCCAATGGCCTCGGCTGGGCCAACACCAATGTGGCCGCCACCTTCGCACTGACCCTGCTGTTCCTGCGTACCCCGCTGCTGCAGGGCATTGGCGCCCTGCCGACCCTGATCTCGGCCCAGGTGGCGTTCGACAAGATAGCGACCCTGAATCTGGCCGAGCCGGAACCCGCCTTCCCGCTGCCACCGGCCCCCAGTGCCTGGCAACGCATCGAGCTGGAGCAGGTGAGCTTTCACTATCAGGGGGAGGGCGGCTTCGCCGTGGGGCCCATCAATCTGACCATTGAGCGGGGGGAGCAGATCTTCATCATTGGCGGCAACGGCTCCGGCAAGTCGACCCTGGCCATGTTGCTGACCGGGCTCTATCAACCTGTCTCTGGCCGGATCCTGCTGGATGGTGAGCCCATCGCCGATCGCAACGCCTACCTGGCGCTCTTCTCCGCCATCTTCACCGACTACCACCTGTTCCAGCACCTGCTGGGGCCTGAGCCGAAAGAGGCCCTGGTGGCCGAGTGGCTGGAGCGGCTGCAGATGGGCAGCAAGCTCGTCATAGAGGAAGGTTTCATCGCCAACATCGATCTCTCCCAGGGGCAGCGCAAGCGGGTCGCCCTGCTGCTGGCACTGGCGGAGCAGCGCGAAGTGATGCTGTTTGACGAGTGGGCGGCGGATCAGGATCCCCAGTTCCGCCGCATCTTCTATCAGGTGCTGTTGCCGCGCCTGAAGGAGATGGGCAAGACGGTGATCGCCATCAGCCACGACGATCTCTATTTCTCCCTGGCGGATCGCTTGCTGGAGATGCGTCAGGGCCGCCTCACCGAGCTGACCGGCGAGCGGCGCGAGCAGGTGAGCCGGGATGCCGTCGCCCATCTGGATAGCGAGGTGCCGGTCTGATACCGGCCGCAAGGGGGAGGCGGGAGCCAACCCCTTTCAGCACAGGAATGAATCATGTTTGAGAGGAAATCTGCCGGCTTTATGGTGAACGATCGCCGAGCCTGCACGGGAGCCGATGATGTTTGAGATGAAAGCCGCCAGTTTTGCGGTCAATGACCGCACGCTGCTGCAACCCACCAGCCTGCGTTTCGAGCAGGGGCAGGTCTATGGCCTCATCGGCCACAACGGCTCGGGCAAATCCACCCTGCTCAAGCTGCTGGCACGCCAGCAACCCCACAGCGGCGGCGAGATACTGTTCGATGACAAGCCGCTGTCTGACTGGGGCAACCGGGACTTCGCCCGTCAGGTAGCCTATCTGCCCCAGCACCTGCCGAGCGCCGAAAACCTGCTCGGCCGCGAGCTGGTGGAGATGGGGCGCTATCCCTGGCGCGGCCTGCTGGGGCGCATGGGGGAGGCCGATCACCGCCAGGTCGACAAGGCCATAGCGCTGACCCATACCGAGGGGTTTGCCGACAGGCTGGTGGATACCCTCTCCGGCGGCGAGCGGGGCCGGGTCTGGCTGGCCATGCTGCTGGCCCAGGAGAGCCGCTTCATCCTGCTGGACGAGCCGCTGGCCGCCCTGGATGTGGCCCACCAGGTGGAGGTGCTCACCCTCGTCAAGCAGCTCAGTCGCCAGCTCAACCTCGGGGTCATCATCGTCATTCACGACATCAACATGGCGTCCCGCTTCTGCGATCGGCTGGTGGCGCTGCACGGTGGTCGTCTGCTGACCCATGGCGAACCTTCACACATCATGACCGGCGAGACCCTGCATGCCATCTACGGCATCCCGATGGAAGTCATTCGCCACCCGGCCCATGACCACGCCATCGCTATCGTTTAGACAAGGTTTGTTATCCCAATGCGTTTATTTGTACCCATATCACTGCAGACTGGCGAGATCCTGCACTCCATGCACCATGGCATCCCCATGGAGGTCATTATCCATCCGGCTGATGACCACGCCATCGCCATCGTCTGACCGGGGGCGCTCTTGAACCTTTTATTGAAGATGGCTCCCTGCCTCGTCAGCCTGCTGTTGCCGCTGGCGGCGCAGGCAGAGTCGCAGCCCGCAGCCCCTGCTGCCGGCGGCACTGTTCCGCACATCGCCACCGTGGACTGGACCATAGCCGAAACCCTGATGGCCCTCGGTGTGACCCCGCTGGCCATGGGGGATGTGAACTCCTATCGCGCCTGGGTCGGCGAACCCCGGCTCCCCGCCGAGGTGATCGACATCGGCCTGCGGGCCCAACCCAACCGGGAGCTGCTGGCTGAGCTCAAGCCCGACCTCATCCTCATCTCCCCGCTGGCGGCACCGCTTGAGCCGACCCTCTCCCGCATCGCGCCGGTGCAGTCCATCGCCCTCTATGAACCCGATGCCGAGCTGTGGCCGCGACTGCGCGAGGCGACCCTGACCATAGCCGCACTGGTGAACAGAACCGCCGAGGCCGAGCGCCAGCTTGCCGCGCTGGAGCGGGATCTGGCGCAGATGAAGGCGGCGCTGCCCGCCGATCTGCCCCCCTTGCTGGTGGTGCAGTTCATCGACGAGCGCCATGTGCGGGTGTTTGGCCGCCACAGCCTGTTCGAGGCGGTGATGGCGCGGCTCGGCCTGCGCAATGCCTGGCAGGGGGAGACCAACGCCTGGGGCTTCTCGGTGGTCAGCCTGGAGCAGTTCTTGGCCATTCCCGAGGCCAGGCTGGTGGTGGTGGATCCCATTCCCGTGGGGGTGAGTGAAAAACTGCAGGAACCCGGGCTCTGGCAGCACCTGCCGCTGGTACAGAACACGCCAGTGCTGCATCTGCCCGCGACCTGGAGTTTCGGCGGCATGCTGGCCGCCCGTCGTTTTGCCACCCTGCTCGGCGAGGCCCTGCAGGCTCAGGGCCGCGTAGCCCTCAAGGGGGAAGCCCAATGAAGCCTTTCGTCTCCTCTCCCTTGCTGCGCCCGGGCCTCTGCCTGCTGGCGCTGACCCTGGCGCTGGCCTGTGGTGAGCTGGCGCGCCAGCTGCCGGGCTCCCTCTGGTGGCAAGCGCTCTTCTCCCCCAGGCTGGACGACGCCCGCCAGGCTGTCATCCACTTCAGCTGGCTGCCGCGACTGGTAGTCTGCCTGCTGGCGGGCGCCGCCCTCGGTCTGGCCGGCACCCTGATGCAGCAGGTACTGCGCAATCCCCTCGCGTCCCCCACCACGCTCGGGGTGGCCTCCGGCGCCCAGCTGGCGCTGATGATGGTGACCCTGTTCGCCCCTTCCTGGCTGCTGATCGGCAGGGAGTGGATCGCCATGGCCGGTGGCAGCCTCGCCATGGGGCTGGTGTTTGCCCTGGCCTGGCGTCGCCAGCTCAACCCCGTGGTCATCGTATTCGCCGGGCTGGTGATCAACCTCTATCTGGCAGCTATCAGCATGGGGCTGCTGCTCTTCTTCCAGGAGGAGCTCAAGGGCCTGCTGGTGTGGGGCAGCGGTTCCCTGGCCCAGAACAGCTGGAGCGGCGTCCTCTACCTGCTGCCACGGCTGCTGGTGGCCGTGGCCCTGGCCGCCCTGCTGGTCCGCCCCCTGGGCGTGCTGGAGCTGGACGATGCCAGCGCCCGCAGTCTGGGAGTTTCCCTCAAGCAGCTGCGTTTTGCCGGACTTGGGCTCGCGGTCTTCGTCACCGCCTGCGTGGTGAGCGTGGTGGGGCTGATAGGTTTCATCGGGCTGGCGGCGCCCGCCATGGTGAGACTGCTGGGGGTGAGGCAACTCGGTCAACGCCTGCTGTGGGCCCCCATACTGGGTGCCTTGCTGCTGGCGGCCACGGATCTGCTGCTGCAATCCATGAGCCGCTTCTGGCCGGTGCTGATCCCGACCGGGGCCATGACGGCGCTGCTGGGGGCGCCGCTGCTGCTCTGGCTGATCCCTCGGCTCGCCTTCACGTCGGGTGCCCCCAAGGCCGCCAGCGGCCTGACGGTCGCACGGCATCCGGCTCCCGCCCGCCTCATCGGCCTGCTGCTGATCGGGTTGGGGATTGCCATCCTGGGCTCCCTGCTGGTCGGGCAGGGGATGCACGGCTGGAGCTGGCCGAGCTGGCTCAGGTGGCAGGCCCAGCTTGAGTGGCGCCTGCCGCGCACCCTGGCCGCGGGCGCGGCCGGGGTCTTGCTGGCCCTGGCAGGCACCCTGCTGCAGCGGGTCAGCAACAACCCCATGGCGAGCCCGGAGCTGCTGGGGGTGAGTGGCGGCACCTTTATGGGGGTGATAGCGACGGCCTTGCTGCTGCCCGCCCTGCCGCTGCCCATGATGCTGCTGGGGGGCCTGACAGGCGCTTTCGGCTGCCTCTTGCTGCTGGTGCTGGTCAACCGAAAGCACGGCTTCCAGCCTGAGCGGATCCTGCTCTCCGGCATCGCCATCACGGCGCTGTTCGAGCCGCTGCAGGCCATCGCCCTGGCCAACGGCGATCTGCGAGTGCAGCAACTGCTCTCCTGGATGTCCGGCTCCACCTATTACGTCACCCTGCCGGTGGCTTATGGCATGACAGGGCTGGCGCTGCTGATGCTGGCGGCCTGCCTACTGGTGAGCCGCTGGCTGGATCTGATGCCCATGGGACCGGCGGTGGCGACGGCGCTCGGTATTCGTCTCAACCGTGCCCAGCTCATCATCCTGCTGCTGGTGGCCGTGCTCACCGCCAGTGCGACCATGGTCATAGGCCCGCTCTCCTTCGCCGGTTTGCTGGCCCCCCACATGGCCAAGCTGATGGGGATGGTGCGGGCCCGCTGGCACCTGCTCGGTGCGGCGGGATGCGGGGCCCTGCTCATGGTGTTGGCGGACTGGATCGGCCAGCAGATCCTGTTCCCGCAGGAGGTGCCGGTCGGTCTGGTTTCCACCCTGTTAGGGGGCGCTTACTTCATGTGGTGCCTGCGCCGCCTCTAGGGTTGTGAAGAAAAAATGCACAAAAAAGCCCGGGATCATCCCGGGCTTTTCATTGCCTGCCGTGCAGGTTTATTTGCCGATGCAGAAGCTGGAGAAGATGCGCCCCAGCAGATCGTCCGAGCTGAACTCGCCGGTGATCTCGGACAGGGACTCCTGCGCCAGGCGCAGCTCCTCGGCCACCAGCTCGCCAGCCACGAACACTTCCAGCTGCTCCCTGGCCACCAGCAGCCGCTCGGCGGCGCGCTCCAGGGCATCCAGGTGGCGGCGGCGGGCCATGAAGCCCCCCTCGGTGTTGCCCTGGAAGCCCATGCAGGCTTTCAGGTGCTCGCGCAGGGCGGGCAGCCCCAGTTCTGTCTTGGCTGAGATGCGGTAGACGGCGTGGCCCAGTTCCTGGCTAGGTTCCAGATCCTCGCCGGTCAGGTCGGCCTTGTTGCGCACTACTGTGAGGCCGATCTTTTTGGGCAACCGATCAACAAATTCCGGCCAGATCTCCCGCGGGTCGACCGCATCCGTGGTGGTGCCATCCACCATGAAGAGCACCCGGTCGGCCTGCTCTATTTCGGCCCAGGCGCGTTCTATGCCGATCTGCTCCACCTTGTCCTGGGTATCGCGCAGGCCGGCGGTGTCGATGATGTGCAGCGGCATCCCGTCCAGGTGGATGTGTTCCCGCAGCACGTCGCGGGTGGTGCCGGCGATTTCGGTGACGATGGCGGACTCGCGCCCGGCCAGGGCGTTGAGCAGGCTGGACTTGCCGGCGTTGGGACGGCCGGCGATCACCACCTTCATCCCTTCCCGCAGCAGGGCGCCCTGTTTGGCCTCGCCGCGCACGTCATCCAGCTCTGCCATGATGGCGTAGAGATCCCCCGCCACCTTGCCGTCTGAGAGGAAGTCGATCTCCTCGTCCGGGAAGTCGATGGCGGCCTCCACATAGATACGCAACCGGGTGAGGCTCTCCACCAGTTGCTGGATCTTGCCGGAGAACTGCCCCTGCAGGGAGTGCATGGCGCTGCGGGCGGCCTGCTCGCTGGAGGCTTCGATCAGGTCGGCGATGGCCTCGGCCTGGGCCAGATCCAGCTTGTCGTTGAGGAAGGCGCGCTCGCTGAACTCGCCGGGACGTGCAGGGCGGATGCCCTCGATTTGCAGGATACGGCGTATCAGCATGTCCAGGATGACGGGGCCGCCGTGGCCTTGCAGCTCCAGCACATCCTCGCCGGTGAAGCTGTTGGGGGCCTTGAACAGCAGGGCGATGCCCTGATCCAGGGGCTGGCCCTGCTCGTCCTTGAACGGCAGATATTCGGCATAGCGTACCCTGGGCAATCGACCGAGCACGATTTCGGCGACTCGTTCGGCGGCAGGGCCTGAGACGCGGACTATGCCGACGCCACCCCGGCCGGGGGCGGTGGCCTGGGCCACGATCGTATCTGTTGTCATCTTGCTTGACTCGTCTGTTCGGTAATTGGGGGACATTGTAATAAAAAAGGCGGCCCCAGGGCCGCCTCTTTTGTCATCAGGGAAGATGGGCTGCGCATCAAGTGCGTGAGTGCAGGCCTTTCTTCTCCAGCTGACGATAGATGATGGTCTGCTGGATGATGGAGATGACGTTGCTCACCAGCCAGTACAGGGTCAGACCTGCCGGGAACCAGAGGAACATGAAGGTGAAGATGATCGGCATGAACTGCATCACCTTCTGCTGCATCGGGTCCGTGATGGTGGTCGGACTCATCTTCTGCAGATACCACATGGAGGCACCCATGAGGATTGGCAGCACGAAGAAGGGGTCCTTCACCGACAGGTCGGTGATCCAGAGGGCGAACGGCGCGTGACGCAGCTCGACAGACTCCATCAGTGCCCAGTAGAGGGCGATGAAGATGGGCATCTGCACCAGGATTGGCAGACAGCCGCCGAGCGGGTTGACCTTCTCCTTCTTGTAAAGCTCCATCATGCCCTGGGACATCTTCTGGCGATCGTCACCGAAGCGTTCCTTGAGCGCAGCCAGCTTGGGTTGCAGCATGCGCATCTTGGCCATGGAGGTGTACTGGGCCTTGGTCAGCGGGAACATGATGCCGCGTACCAGCAGGGTCAGCATGATGATGGCCAGACCCCAGTTCTGGACGAAACCGTGGAACACGGTCAGCAACCAGTGCAGCGGCTGGGCGATGAACCAGAGCCAGCCGTAGTCGACGGTCAGGTCCAGGTGGTTTGCCACCTTGGCCATCTGATCCTGCAACTTGGGACCGACCCACAGCTTGCCGCTCACTTCGGCCTGCTGACCGGCAGCCACGTCAACCAGCGGCGCCTTGTAGCCGATGATGGCCTGGTCTTTACCCGGGATCACGCGGCTGTAGAAGCTGTTGGTATCCTCGGCATTCGGTGCCCAGGCGGAGACGAAGTAGTGTTGCAGCATGGCGACCCAACCACCCTTGGTGGTCTTGTTCAGGTCGGCATCCTTCATCTCGTCGAAGGTGTATTTCTTGTAGCGGCTATCTTCGCTGGAGAAGGCACCACCACGGTAGGCACTGGCCACCATGGCATGACCTTCCTGGTCCTTCGGTGTAGTCACTGTCTGCTTCAGCTGACCGTAGAACTGCACCTGAACCGGCTCGGCAGACTTGTTGTCGATCTTGTAATCGACGCCGATGGTGTAGTCACCGCGCTTGAGCACGAACTCCTTGGTGAAGACGACGCCCTTGCTGTCGGTCCAGGTCATCGGCACGACGACTTGATCCTGACCGTCGGCCAGCTGGTAGCTGGTCTGGGCGGCTTCGTAGGTGGGACGACCCTGGGGCTGGCTGTCAGGACCATCGCGACCCACCAGACCACTCTGGGCAACATAGAGGTGCGCAGGCTGGCTGGTCAGCAGGGTGAACGGCTGTTCCTTGCCTTCTTCCAGCTTGTGGGCCAGCAGTTCGGCAGAGACGATGTCGCCGCCCTGGGTATCCAGGGTCAGCTTGAGCACGTCGGAGGAGACGGTAATCAGCTTGCGTGCGGCAGTGGCGTTGGCTTGCTCGGAAACCTGAGGAATATCACCGGTCTGACCGGCTTCAGGTACGAAATGTTCGGTTTGGGCCACGGTAGTCGGGGCCGGCTTCGGAGCCTTGTCGGACTCCCACTGTTGCCAGAGCAAGAAGCTCACGAACAGCAAACCGATCAGGAGTAAATTGCGTTGTGATTCCATAGTCTTCAGTTTCTTCGCTTTGGTTGCGGAACCGGGTCATAACCACCCTCGGATAAGGGATGGCATTTTAATAGACGTTTGCTGGCTAACCAAACGCCTTTTATGAAACCGTGAAGTCGGATTGCTTCTATCGCAAATTGGGAACAAGTCGGGGTGAAACGGCAGCGCGGCCCGAGCAGGGGACTAATGATTAGCTGATACAGGCGTATCAGTTTGATAGCTACCCATTGCAACGGCGTGACAGAGTGCGCCATAGCTTTTCCAGTAACTTGAACAGCTCTTCGTTATCCATCTCCTTTACGCCACCCTTGGCTATGACGACGATGTCGATAGCGGGCAGATTGGCCTGATTGAGACGGAAGCTCTCCCGGACCACTCGTTTGACACGGTTACGCCAGACGGCACGCTTGAGTGCTTTTTTGGGCACAGCTAGGCCAAGACGGGGGTGTTCGAGGGAATTGGGGCAAGCGAGAAGCGTAATTTGCGGAGAAGCGGCCCGGACAGGCTCTGCGAAAACGCGTTTGAAGTGTTCGGGAGTTAACAGACGTAACTCCCGAGAGAAGGTGTGCTGGGTAGGCATTAGACTACCAGGCGGGCACGACCCTTGGCACGACGAGCGGCCAGAACTTTGCGGCCGTTGGCGGTAGCCATGCGAGCGCGGAAACCGTGAGAGCGCTTGCGCTTCAGGTTGGACGGTTGAAAAGTACGTTTCATGATTCGATTCCGTATTTCTGTACAGTTTTGATTGTCACACTTAGCCGACGCGCCAGCTATAGCGTGTGACGACTAGCAAAAGAGGCCGAATTCTAAACAGAGTTCGGCTTCTCGTCAATCCGCCGTTCCCTCTCATCTTCTTCTGGCTCAACAATAAGCAGGAGAAGCTGGCAGGATCCAGAGGATCAAGGGCCCCGAATTATACTGGCAACCCCGGGTTAAACAAGGATCCACCAAGAAAAAAGGCGGCCAGGCCGCCAAAGAGAGAGCTATTTAAGGACTTTTCGCAGGAACTCCCGGGTGCGGGGATCCTGCGGATCGACCAATATCTGATCCGGCGGGCCTTGTTCGACGATCCGGCCCCCTTCCATGAAGATCACCCGATCGGCGACATCACGGGCGAACTCGATCTCGTGGGTCACCACCACCATGGTCTGGTGCTGGCGGGCGAGCTCCTTCATCAGCCCCAGCACCTCGTCGACCCATTCGGGATCGAGGGCAGAGGTGGGCTCGTCAAACAGAATGACCTTGGAGTGAGCCGCCATGGCGCGGCCTATGCCGACCCGCTGCTGTTGGCCGCCGGACAGGGACGCCGGGTAGGCATCCCGCTTGTCGGCGAGGCCTATGTCCTTGAGGATGCCAAGAGCGGTGGCCCTGGCCTCCGCCTTCGGCTGTTTCCAGACGGTGATCAGCCCCTCGGCTATGTTGTCCAGCGCCGTCTTGTTGGCGAACAGGGCATAGTTCTGGAACACGAAGGAGGCGCGCTTACGCAGCTCGATGGCCTGCTGCTCGCTGGCATGGGCCAGATCCAGCTGCAAATCATCGATGGCAAGGGTGCCTGCATCCGGGGTCTCCAGCAGGTTCAGGCAGCGCAGCAGGGTCGATTTGCCGGTGCCGGAGGGGCCGATGATGACGACAATGTCCCCCTTCTTCACCTCCAGATCGATGCCGTTCAATACCTGATTGCCGTCATAGGCCTTGGCAAGACCCGTTAACTTGATCATGACAGGTCTCCTTTAATAGGCGCGGCTGTTGAGAGGTATTTCCAGCCTGTGCCGCAAGTGGGTAATGGCTTGTTCATCATCGCTGGCATCCTCTTAGTAAGCACGATTGAGGCGTACTTCCAGCAGGTGCTGCAAGCGGGTAAAGATGATGACCACCACCCAGTAGACCAGGGCCACCGCCATGAAGCTCTCGAAGAACTTGAAGGAGGAGGAGGCCTCCATCTGCGCCTTGCCCATGATCTCGGCCACCCCCAGGGTAAACGCCAGCGAGGTGCTCTTGATCATGTCGATGAAGTAGTTCATCAGAGACGGGGTCGCGATGCGGGCCGCCTGCGGCAGAATGATCCGCCGCATCGCCTGATAACGACTCATGCCGATGCTGAGCGCCGCTTCCATCTGGCTCTTGTGGATGCCGAGAATGGCGGCCCGGATCGACTCGGCCATGTAGGCGGCGAAGTGCAGGGTCAGACCTATGATGGCGGCGGTAAAGGCATCCATCCCCACGAAGATCGGGAACAGTTGCGGCAGCCCGTAGTAGAGCAGGAACAGCTGGACGAGCAGGGGGGTCCCCCGGAAGAACGAGATATACAGCATCGCCAGCCAGTGAATTGCGGGAACGCGAAACACCCGTACTATTGCCAGGGCCAGCGACAGTACGAGTGCCAATACGAATCCCCACAGGGCCATTTCCATAGTAGTGCCCAGGTATTTGAGCAGGATGGGAAACAGCCCTAGCGTGTACTCGAGATCAAATTCCATCATTTATTTGCTGGTGATGTCCGCTGCGAACCATTTTTCCGAGATCTTGGTCAGGGAACCGTCTTTACGCATGGCGGTTAGTGCCTCGTCGACCTTCTTCAGCACGGCCTGTTTTTCCGGGGTCTTCAGGAAGGGCAGGGCGTTCTCGATAGTCTCGAACGGTGCGCCGGCCTGTTGCAGCGGCAGCTTGGATTCCTTGATCAGCTGTGCGGTGGAGACGCGGTCCATCACGAAGGCATCGATGCGACCCAGGGCGACGTCCTGCTCGAAGCTGGAGTCATAGGTGCGGATGTCGATCTTCTTGTTCGGGTCGTTCTTGCGCAGCAGCTCTTCGAAGTTGGAGCCCAGGTTCACCGCGACCGTCTTGCCTTCCAGATCCTTGAGACCGTGGATGCTGTTGTTGCCCTTGCGCACCACTATCTGGGCGCCGTCATAGACGTAGGGCTGGGAGAAGGCGTACTTGGCCTTGCGCTCGTCGGTGATGGTGATCTGGTTGGAGATGGTATCGACGCGACCGGTTTCCAGCATGCCGAACAGGCCGGAGAAGCTGGCGGTGACGAACTCGACCTTGTAACCGGTGCGCTCACCGATCTGGTTCCACATATCCACCTCGAAGCCTTGCAGCTTGTCCTGCTTGACGAAGGTGAACGGGAAATACTTGCCGGACATGCCGACCTTGATGGTTTCCTGGGCGATGGCCTGGCCGGACAGGCTGGCCAGCAGAATGGCGGCGCCGGAGATCAGCTTGATGGTGGATTTCATGGGGATTCCTCTCTCTGTAGTTCTGTATTTTTAGTTGTATTCACGGGTTGGCGCTGATGTTATTGGAATAAAATATAAAGAATAAATGATATTTGGTTATATAAAATAACCGCAGCAGCAGGGTCTCATTCTGTCCACATCGCCGCTCGGTGGCTGTGGGTAACTTTGGGGATGAAATCAGATCCTGGGGCGTTGGATCCTTGAAAGTCAAGGATCTTATTTGCTGGATCCGTGCGGCGGCAACTGGAGATCCAGCCACTAAAAACGTAGAATAGCCGGTCTTTACTTAATCAATTGACGGGAGTCTAGAGTGACTGCTTCGCTATGGCAGCAGTGCCTTAACCGGCTGCAAGATGAGTTGCCCTCGGCAGAATTCAGCATGTGGATCCGGCCGCTTCAAGCGGAGTTGAGTGACAATACTCTGACCCTGTATGCACCGAATCGCTTCGTTCTGGACTGGGTACGTGACAAGTACCTGCTCCGGGTCAACGGCATCATCAACGAGCTGTGCGGAGCCGATGCTCCCACCCTGCGTTTTGACATCGGTAATCGTCCCCATCCCGTCGCGGTCGCCAGAGCGCCGGCGCGTGGTGTCGATCCT